>JAFVGH010000044.1 GCA_017475045.1 Fibrobacter sp.
ACCATCAAGGATGTGGCTCACCGCGTGCTTGCAAACCCGACCGTCGCCGACAAGACGTTCCTCATTTCTATCGGTGACCGTTCCGTGACGGGTATGATTTGCCGCGACCAGATGGTTGGCCCGTGGCAGGTTCCGGTCGCTGACTGCGCCGTGACCTCTGCAACGCTTGATACTTATGAAGGTGAAGTCATGAGCATGGGCGAACGCGCTCCGATTGCCTTGATTTCTCCGGCTGCCGCTGCCCGCATGACGGTGGCTGAATCCCTCACGAACATGGCTGCCGCTTGTGTGCCTGATATGGGCCGCGTGAACTTGTCCGCAAACTGGATGGCCACGCCGAACTACGAAGGCGACGGCGCCGACCTCTACGAAGCCGTGAAGTCTATCGGTATGGAACTCTGCCCGGATCTCGGCATTACGATTCCGGTGGGTAAGGACTCCATGAGCATGAGCACCGTGTGGCAGGATGACAAGGGCAGCCACCGCGTGACCGCTCCGATTTCTCTTGTGATTAGTGCCTTTGCTCCGTGCGCTGATGTTCGCAAGACACTCACGCCGCAGCTTTTGCAGAAGAAGGACACGACGCTTGTGCTCGTGGACCTCGCTCGTGGCAAAAACCGCATGGGCGCATCCATTGCCGCTCAGGTTTACAACAACCTCGGCGACAAGGCTCCGGACGTTGATTCCGCCAAGGAACTCCGCGCCTTCTTCGAAACCATTCAGAAGCTCAATGCCGCTGGCAAGATTATGGCCTACCACGACAAGAGCGATGGCGGCCTCTACACGACGGTTGCCGAAATGGCATTCGCCGGCCACGTGGGTGTAACGCTCAACGCCGGTGCCCTCAAGGGTAACCTGATTGACGCCCTGTTCAACGAAGAACTCGGTGCCGTACTCCAGGTCAAGAACACCGACCTCGCGGCAGTCAAGGCTGCGTTCGAAGCTGCCGGCCTGGTTGATACCGTTTCTGAAATCGGTACGCTCAACGATACTTATAACTTGGTCATCGGCGACTACGCTGAAGGCCTCTCGGATCTCCGCGCCATCTGGAGCGACACGACCCGCCGCATCGCGGCCCTCCGCGATAACCCGGATTGTGCCGAAAGTGAATACACGCTCAAGTTGGAACAGGACAATCCGGGTATCACGCCGAAGGTTACCTTCGACGTGGCGGCGTCCGCCAAGATTGTGAAGGATTTCGCAAGCCGTCCGAAGATGGCCATCCTCCGCGAACAGGGTGTCAACGGCGAACTCGAAATGGCTGCCGCCTTCCAGAAGGCCGGCTTCGAATCCATCGACGTCCACATGACCGACATTCTCGAAGGCCGCGTAAGCCTCAAGGACTTCAACGGTCTCGTGGCTTGCGGTGGCTTCAGCTACGGTGACGTGCTCGGTGCCGGTGAAGGCTGGGCTAAGAGCATTCTCTTCAACCCGAAGGCTCGCGCTGAATTCGAAGCTTACTTCAACCGCAAGGACACCTTCACGCTCGGTGTCTGCAACGGCTGCCAGATGGTCTCTAACCTCAAGGACTTGATTCCGGGCGCCAAGCACTGGCCGCGGTTTGTGCAGAACCTCTCTGAACGCTTCGAAGCCCGCTTCTGCACGCTCAAGGTCGAAGACACTCCGGCCGTGCTCCTCAAGGGCATGGCAGGCTCCGTGCTCCCGATTGCGGTGGCACACGGCGAAGGCCGTGCGGAATTCGCTAGCCGTGAAGCTGCCGAAGCCTGCCTCAAGACCGGTCTTGTGGCATTGCGCTATGTGGATGGCAAGCACGAATACACCGAACGCTACCCGCTGAACCCCAACGGTTCCCCGTTCGGCATCAACGGCCTCTGCTCTGAAGACGGCCGCGCCCTCGTGATGATGCCGCACCCCGAACGCGTGTTCCGTACCTGCCAGTACTCCTGGCACCCGGCGGAATGGGGCGAAGATGGTCCGTGGATGCAGTTGTTCCGCAATGGACGTATCTTCGTAGGGTAAGAGTCCTCCGCCTGTCGAAAAGGGCTAAAGTCCAAGAAAAAGGCTTGCAAGGCCATAAAAATGAAAAAATCCTCGATAATCGAGGATTTTTTTGTGTAGCAAGCTGATGTTTCTTGTAACACCCGCATTTTGTAAGAAATATGTATATTTAAATAAGGGAATTCAGCCAAGGACCTATATGAAGAAATGTCTTCTTTCGTTTGTTGCGGTAGCTTTGTTTGCTACTTATGGTTTTTCGCAAGACATTATTCGGTTGAAAAATGGGCAGTCTTTGGAAACAAAGATTATTGAAGTGGGTGACGAAAGCATCCGGTATAAGAAATTCAATTTCCAGGATGGACCTGATCGAGTGGTCAAGATAGAAAAGGTGTCAAGTGTTACCTATTCTAATGGAGAGACTGAGTCATTTGAGGATGCTCCTGCAGAAACGGTTCCTGTGGCCGAACCGGCACCAGAACCGGTACCAGCCCCCGTTGCAGAGCCTGTGCCGGTAGAGCCTCCGGTTCCTGTGGCGGAACCGGTTCCCGAAGATGAATTGGTTGCTGAGCCTGCCCCTGTAGCGGAAAAAAAGAAGCGTGATATGCCGGTATTGAGTGCCGATGATGCGGAAGATGTGGTTCTGATAGGAAAACCTCGCAAAGAGAAAAAAAGCCAGGTTAATGATAAACCACATAATGATAAACCAAGTAATGATAAGCCAAAGACTAAGGCTGCAGAAAAGAAGGCCGCTTCCAAAAAGCGGGAACGCAGTAAGCTTGATTTTTCGATTCAGGCTGGTTTGAATTTGCTGACTAATTCTTCACAAGGTGATATTGATTTCTTCTCCCCGTCCGCTTTCGCGGAGTTGTATTTGTTCCCGTTCAAATGGTTGGGTCTCGGTGCAGGTGTCGGGTTTATGTACGCGACTTCTACCGACCCTGAATTTGGGTGGATTTATACGTATGATGATGGGGCGACTGCTGGCAACTACTTTCTTCCGGTTTATGGAAGCTTCAAGTTCCGTTTTGGAAGAGGCACTACCGTTATACCTTATGCCAAGCTTGATCTTGGTTATGCCTTCTGGTGGGGAACGCCTGAAGTGTCTTGTCCCAACGACAGACCCGTATATCTGTGGAATGCCTATGGTGGGTTCTTGACGGGCATCGGCGCCGGCATAGATCTTGGCTTTGGCCTGAATATTGAAGCGAGTTTGTTGATGTTTTCTGGTGGGATAGAGACCAAGTATAAGTACAACGGTTATACGTACTACTGGAATCCGGCTGTGGATTGGACATTCATCAACTTGTCCATCGGCTATACTTTCTAAAAAAAGTTAAAAAAGAATATTCCATGTGATATGGAATATTCTATTTTGCATTGTTCGTATCATGATTTTTCTTTGAAATTGGCCAAATAGTAACTGAAATCTTGTAAATCTTTTAAAAATAGAGTATTTTGTATCATAAATCTATTGCATAGTGAACTGAAAAAGTATATATTTATGTCTGTATGAAACCGGTAATGGAATATCAGAATTTTCGCGTCTTTGTGCGCGACTTCTATACCGAGCGGAAGGGCCGTTCAGGGTTTACCTGGCGTGACTTTGCCCGTGATGCTGGCTATTCCTCTCCGGTATTCTTGAAGCTTGTGTGCGATGGTAAGGCGAACCTGAGTGACGTTGGGGTGGAACGTACAGCCGCCGCCATGGGCCTTACCGGCGTTGATCTCCAGTACTTTAGGGAACTGGTGGCATTTAACCAGTCCAAGGATAGTACCGCAAAGAAGCACTCCTTTGCCGCTATGCGCAAACTCGCTCGCGAGAATAACCGCGAGATTATCGGCGAGGACCAGTACGATTATTTCCAGTCCTGGCAGAATCCGGTGCTCAGGGAGATGGCTCCCAACATGCCCGGGGCGACCCCTGCCCAGATGGCTGGCAAGCTGGCCTTTGACGGTGAAACCGCTGCCGTGAAGAAGTCCCTGGCTCTGTTGCAGAAGACTGGGCTTCTGGAAAAGGATTCGAAGGGCGCTTTCAAGCAGAACAGCAAGGCCATCTCTACGGGTAATCTAGAAGTGGCATCCCTCTCGGTGCGGGAAATGCACCGCCAGATGGGGGAGCTTGCCGTGCGCGCCCTGGACGAGATTCCCGTGAAGGAACGTGATATTTCAGGACTCACTCTCGGGCTTTCCGAAGAGGCTTTCCAGCGTGTGTCCATGGAGATAGAGGCTTTTCGCCGTCGCATTGCGGCTATCGCCCTGGAAGATTCCCATACCGACAAGGTTTATCGTTTGAATATGCAACTATTTCCCCTGACCAAGAATTTCGGGGATGGTACTAGGGTAGAGGGGGCGCAAGATGAATAAGCTTTATTCGACAATCTTTGCGGCACTCCTCCTTGCCGCCCTTGTATGGGTGGGTTGTTCTAATAATGAGGTGGCCGGTGGCGTAAGCGAAGAGACCAATACCATCGCAGGCGTGCTGGTGGATAGGAATGGCTCTCCAGTTGCCAGCGCCGTGGTTTATTGCAAGTCTGTAGATGTAGACACGCTGGTTTCTTCTGACGAAACGGATTCCAAGGGTGAATTCAGTCTGCCCGTTAAGCGTTGGGGCTCTTACGGAATTTCGGCATCTGTAGATTCCCAGGCTTTCTATGAGATGGTGGAATTCAAGGGCGAGGATATTGAACTTAAATCGGTAACACTCAAGGAAACGGCTGATTTTAAGGGCCGGGTTATGCTCCGTGACGATTCTACGGCAGCTGGCATTACGGTTCGTGTTCCGGGTTCTTCTTGGATTGCCCAGACGGATTCCCTTGGCTTCTACAAACTTGCAGGCCTTCCTGTGGGCAAGACCGACCTGCTGGTGGTACCTACGGACCTGACCCGCTTTGTAAAGGTGGAACATGAGGTGAATGTAGGTGCCCTCGCCGGTGTAAATGGCGTAGATTCTGTAATGGTTCCGCTTTCTATGGAATATGGGCTTCGCAGTTGGTGGTTCTTTGGTGCCGTCGCTAAGGACGGTCCCGTGGATTTCGTGGAGGATTCCAGGTCCTGGACGGCGGGTATGAAGCTCTATGGCAATCCGGAATATAACTCAACGCTTCATTTCAAGGGAGCTTCCCAGTTTGGCGTGGTAGAAGACGACAGGGGCATTCTGGATGGAGTGACCGGCTTTGCCGTGGAGGTGGTTCTCCAGGTGGACAGGGTACTGGACGATGGAGCTTCTTTCCGCAAGAACCTGGTGGGCAAGCTTGGATTTGGTTCTGCAGAGGACAAGGATGTGTTCAGCCTCTCTGTAATTCAGGGATTGTGCGGTGCCCAAAAGACGAGCTTTGCCTTCTTCATGGCCGACGGCAGTGGCGATAGCCTCTCTTGCAAGAACGCCGTTGTGAGCAAGAATGCCTTGGAATTTGGCAAGCGTTATTACTTGATTGCCACTTGGAATGGCAAGAAGGTTTCCCTATACGAGAACGGCAAGAAGGTGGGGGAGACAGAAGTTTCTTTCGAAAAGATTTCTGCGTCCGAGGAATCCATCTTCGTAGGTAAGGAATCCCTAGAATTCAGTATGGAAGACCTTCGGATTTCCGTGGAACCCCTTAACGACGCCGACGCGGAAATCCGCAACAAGAGTCATGAAATTGAAACCCCTTTTCTTGGAACCATCTAACAGCAGGAGGACAACATGATTGATATGAATAATAATCAAGAGACGGCCTGCTTCGAGGTCAACGAGCATGGTCGTATCCTTTCGGGAAATAGGCGGTTCTGCCGGATGTTCGGTTTCGACGAAAGCGAAATCCGCTGGCACTACCTGAACGACCTGTACCGTTATCAAAAGGATTGGGAGGCCTACAGATCTGGCAATACCATGCTGAACTGTAGCTTCATCGCCAAGATGCGTACCCGCAAGGGCCGCAGCTTCAAGTGCTATATCACTCGGGAGGCCTTGCAAGACCAGCAGGGACGGCTCCGTTTCCGCAATGAGGTTCGTAAGCTTGTAGAAGGCGAAGCCCTTGCTGTGACGGCACCTGAAACCCAGGTGGCATCCTCCGTGGTGTTCCTTGCCAAGTGCGACCACTGCGGCTGCCAGATTCCCATGTCCGGTACCCACAGGATCCATCTGACGACCCTATGCAGGGACTGTGCCCGCAAGGCTTACCCCGAAGCTTTTGAGCTTAAGTCCGCACAGGTGTGAACAGTAGTCTCGTAACGTAACTTTATCATAGAACCCATAAGCCCGGATTTGCACTGCTACGCATTTCCGGGCTTTTTTATTATTTTTGAGCAACGAGAAGATCTAGAGCGAGGTTTTATGCAGTCCTGGACCGAAATCAAGAACATTCAGAATCCCACCGAAGAACAGCAGTTGGAGGCCGTCGGCCTTAACTGGTATGCCATCAGCTTGATTGAAAACCCTACTGAAAAGGTTCAGTTGGCCGCTTTTGACAGCAATCCCCAGGCGATTCTCTATGTGAAGTCCGGTCCTTGTGAGGCTCTGGTAAATGCCCTTAATTCCCTTGGTGAAGGTGCTTTTCGTTCGGTGGTTAAGGGTGATCCGAATATTCTCAAGTTTGTTCGTAATCCTGAACTTCTCCGTGCCGCCATCCGTGAAGACTGGAAGGTGGTCCGTCAGATCAAGGATGCCGGCGACGACCTTTGGGCCGAGGCAGTCCGGGTGAGTGCCGACGCCCTGAAGTATGTCAGCAACCCCGGGGAAGGTGTAATGCTTGCCGCCCTGGAACGGGACTGGAAGCTCCTTCAGGATATCGAGAGGCCCTCTGCCGCCATGGTGGCTGCCGCTGTAAAGCAGGACTATCACGCCCTGGAATTCGTGAGCATCAAGCGCCGTACGGAGCCCGTGCAGCTCGCTGCCGTCCATGCGGATCCCCGCTGTATCCAGTTCCTGGAACGGGCCAGCGAGGCTGTCCAGATGGAAGCCGTCAAAAAGGATAAGGGCGTTTTGGCCTTGATCAAGCACCCGGCCCCTGCGGTCGTGGAATTTTGTAAGTGATTTGGGTCCATAGATAACCCTTTTACTATATTCTGAATATGAATTTTGTAAAGTTTTCCATATTGTCCACAGTGCTCCTGTGGCTCTGTTCTTGCGATAACACAAGTGTGTCTTTGGCCTTTAATACCCAGAACGCTCCAGTCCAAAAGTTTACCCTGGAGGCAAGCCTGAATGTGTTCGCCCCAGAGGATTCCACCCACGAGGCACCAGAGTCTATGGAGACTCACCTGAAAGCCCAGTCCACTTTGAGCCAGACGGTTGCTTTCGACAATGGCTCTGCCCGTTTCGAGATGAAGATTGATACGGTGGACTACAAGAGCGACAAACGCTCGGTGGAAGAGTTCCGATATATTGAGAAATACCTTTCTTCACAGCATTTCCAGTTCAAGATGATGGGTGACGGCTCTATGAGCGACCCCTCCGTCGAGGATATGGCCCTGCAGCCTGGTACAGAGGAACTGAACCTGATGAAGGTTTTCATGAAGATTCAGCCCGTGTTGCCCGGTAGCCCGGTGAACCTGGGCGACGTGTGGGAGCGTACTGTGGAAATCCCTGGCAACGGTGCTATGACTACGGTTTACAAGGCCTTTAAGCTAGAAGATGTTTTTGTTCATGACGGTGTACAGATGGCGAAAATCGGCATGAACATCAAGTACAAGGAAATTCCCGACACCACTGCCAACGTCCGTATGGAGAGCAAGGGTTTTATTGTTGGCTCGGGTTCTATACTCTTCGACATCACCCATGGGGTGGTGCAGTCCGGCAATCTGGAAATTTCGGGCCATATCGATGTGAACGACGTGATTGCCTCACAGTTGTTGCCCAATATGCATATCATCCAGAAAATCAAGCTGAGGGGTGAAATTGACCAGGCTAAGTAAGATAGTCCTGCCGCTGCTTTCGGCTTTCGTAGCTGCCCTTGCGGGGGAGATGCCGTTTCCGCAGGTGGAAAACGGCAAGCTGTTCTTGCAGGAGAAAGACAGCCCCTATATTTTGGAGCAGGGGGTTGTACTTTCCTCTACGGATACTTTCGCCGTAGAACCTGGGGTCACGGTCCTTATGGGTGAATACGCCAAGCTGATGCTTAGGGGCCCAGTGGACATCCGCGGTACCGAGGCCAAACCCATCGTGTTCAAGAGTGCGGACTCCAGCGAGAGTTGGAATGGCCTGCATATCATCTCGGGCAGCGGTTCCTTTGAAATTAGGAACTTGCTGGTGGAGAATGCCTTCCGCAACTCGGTTTTCCGCACCCGTGGTGTTTTCGAGAACGTGCGTTTTGTAAACAACTACTATGGACTGTGGGTGGACGACGTGCCTGAGCTCGTGCTTTCGCACTGCGACTTTAACCGCAACCGTTTCGCTCTTTCTGTTCGGGGAGGCAAGGTTATCTCCATGGACAGCAAGATCTACAATAATGTCTACGGCCTGTTCCTTGAGGCGGGCGGAGATTTCCAGGGTGATATGGCACTGATTAAAGGCAACCTGGAATCTGATGTGCGCAAGGAATCCGAAGAGATGGCGGGTAACCGTAAACGTGTAAGCCGTAGCGTATGGCAACGGATTGAAACTGGATTCTAAGGGGTAGTCTGTGGAAGATAGTTTTCGCCGCTCCATTCGCAAGATGACAGGGACAAGCATGCACTTGTCGGTGCACGCTGATCACCCTGCCATGGTGGCGACCCTTTCGCAGTCTATGATGGTTACTTGGTCCATTGTGCTTTTCGAGCACCTGGACGCCCTACTGAATAACAGAGAAGAGGCTGTCTCCAACTCCGAGCTGATTAGCTACAGCGCCACCGCCTGGAAGCTCTGCGAATCGTCTTTTCCCCAGAT
The DNA here is from genome assembly GCA_017475045.1 of Fibrobacter sp. Classification (GTDB taxonomy): domain Bacteria; phylum Fibrobacterota; class Fibrobacteria; order Fibrobacterales; family Fibrobacteraceae; genus Fibrobacter. The sequence goes on from JAFVGH010000044.1 coordinate 8,804, forward strand.
TGTAGCCGACGCCTGTAAGCTGTACGATGAGTTCCGCGCCAAGTGGATGCAACGTTTTTCTACCGACGAGGTTTTACGCTTGCTTTTGGAAGGTGGCGATTTTCTGCACCATGACGAAAATGGCTGGACCCTCTCGGTCAAGAACAACAAGCAAGATATCAGCGCCTTTTATTCCGCCACCATCCACCTGCTGGTAAGCGATGCCGAGCCCCTTTTCGTGCGCATGCACGGACGTGTAATGCAGCTCCAGGAAAAGCTTTGCAAGTACTGGCATGGCGAGAGCGCTGTTGATGCAGTGAGCAAGTTGCTCCCTTGTCTGGAAGAAGGCCTCCGTGAAAAAGAGAACGCCCTGGTGACATCCTTGCGCAGCTCTTTGAACACCCTGGCTAAGAAACGCTTTGCCGCCGCCTTTAACGTGAAGGGGGCTCCCAGGTATTATCGCACGGCTGCGGGTTGTGCCCGAAACGTGGGTCGAATCTGGAACCCGCACTATGCCTACGAGAACGGCTTTTTGGCCTTTACAGACGATTTTTGCGATTACGCTCGGGGACTTACGCTCCAGGTAATCGAATGGTACCGCGACAAGTGGTCCCTTTTCTTGCGCGGTTTCAACCGCGGTCAGTTGAATTTGTTTGAAACAAAAGGTGAACAATGAAGAACGCATTCAATTCCATTCTCCTGTTAACCCTGGTGGGCGTTGCTGCCCTTGCTTGCGGAGCCATGTACTTTGGTGCCCCGCTTTTCGGCTGGATTATCATGGCCGCCATTTTCGTGGTGTTCCTGGCGGAGCAGTTCATGTCCATGGCTAGCGCAAAGAAAATCAACGCCGAAGAGGAACAGGTTGCGGCCTGTGAAAGCGGTAGGGGATTCAGGGTGAGCGGTGATGGCGTTGTAGCGCGCCGACTAGAGATGGCCCGCCACCTGGTGGAAAAGGGTATCCGCATTGATTCGCCTATCGCCTACGAGGTGCTTTCTAACAGCACTGGCTTGCCTATGCCTCGCAGCTCCAGCGGCACCGTGATTCTGCTGGGCCTTATGGGTACGTTCTTTGGTCTTATGTATTCCGTGGCTACTGCGGGTGGTGCTATCGACAATTCTACGACTCAGGGAACTCTCGATACCATCCAGGTGTTGTTCCAGAACATGAAGGGAATTTTCGGCACAAGCCTTTGTGGCCTCTTTGCGGCCTTGGTATTGAATGCCAGCCGTAGCCTATTGCTTGGTGCCCGGGAACGTTTCTTGGCTCGTTTGGACAGCCTGACTCTTGAATTGCAGGGCGAAGACACTGCCGCCTCTGCAGCAGATATGGAAAAGACTGAACTGGAACGCTTGTTCCAGTCGGTAGAGAAGAATTTGGCCGCTGTGGCCGCTTCCGTGCAGCAGGGACTTGCAAAGACTGTGGAATCTTTGGAGACTGCCGTATCTACGTCAATGAATTCCGTCTCTGCCAAGTTAGAGGAAAAGCTCAGCCCTATTTCTTCTAAGCTTGACGAAAAACTCGGTGCCGTTGCTTCTGCTACCGAAAACGCCATGGGTTCCATTTCTTCCAAGTTGGACGAAAAGCTTGGCGCTGTGGCATCTGCAACTGAAAATGCCATGAATGCCTCTTCGAAGAACATCGCAAATGCTGTGGTCGATCAGGTGAAGCAGTCTTCTGAACAGTGGAAGTCCTTTATGGACAAACTCTCTACGGAAGCGTCTGCCGGTGTGCAGTCCCAAAAGGAGGGCCTCGAGACTCTCAAGATGGTGGCTCTCCAGGTGGCCGAAAAAGCCCAGGCGGGTTCCGCCGAACTCAGCAAGTCCGTTTCCGAAAAGCTTTCGGCTCTTTCTTCCGATATTCTGGGTGCATTCCAGAAGCTTTCGGAATCCTCCGCTGTGTTGCTTGAGGCCCAGAAGGCCCTTACCGAAAGTATCGACAATCGCGTAGTGAAGGAGAAGGAAGCCACCGACGCCCTGGGCGGAAACCTGGTGGAGACTGCCGAACTGATGCGGGTGAACCAGAGTGAACTCAGCGCCAACCTGGAAATGCTCCGTGCCGGTCTGGAAACCATTCTGGAAAAGCTTTCTGGCGATACAGCCGAACGCGAAGAAGAAGACAATTTTGTGGAACATCTGAACCAGTCTCTGGAAGCCTTCCACGAGCGGGCTTCCGAAGTGCTCATGGAAAACGCTGTCAAGACTCAGGAAATCTTGCTGGAAGTCATGGAACAGGTTCAGCGTGCAAATCACAAGGCCGAGCAGCCTAAGGTGGAGGGCTAGTAGATGGGATTTCGTCGAGAAGACAATCACAATCCCTGGATGGCCTACACGGACCTTGGTGTTGCCCTGGTGTCCCTGTTTATCCTCGCTTTCGTGGCCATGGCCACCCTGAAGGAGCAGAAGGCAGAAGACCTGACTCGCACCGAAGAGGAAGTGTTGAGCTGCCAGGAAGAGATGCGGAAAATTGCGGCCGAACGTAACGCCCTGCTTTCCCAGAGCTTGAAATCTTCCATTGAACAGGGACTTATCGCCCTTGAAGACGGCAAGATCCAGATTCAGGCCAGCTTCCTTTTCCCCATTAATGGGGCAAACCTCACTGCCGAGGGTATCAAGGTTATCGAGGGTATCAGCAAGGGCCTTTTGGACGCCATGGCTCCTGGCGACGTGATTATGGTGAGCGGTTTTACCGATGACTTGCCGGTGAAAAATTCGCCGAATTTCTCGAACTGGAACCTCTCTACGGAACGCGCGGTGAGCGTTGTCAAGGCATTGGTGGCCCAGGGGTTCCCGCCAGAGCGTCTCTTTGCGGCTGGCTTTGGCGAACACCAGCCCAAGTATCCTAACGATAGCGAGGAACATCGTGGCCTGAACCGCCGTGTGGAAATAGGTGTGACTCCGCTCCAGATGATGGAAAAGAAATAACCTTTATGCAAGAACGTCTAGACACAATCCGCCAGAACATGGACGCTATCCGCAAAACAGGAAAGCTTCCGTATTGGCGTATGGTCTATGCGGACAACTTGCTTTCCCGCGCACAGGACTACCTGGCTATAGACCGCTCTCCTGAGGCGGGTATTGTGCTGGATAAGCTTGATCGATGGCTTTCTGCCCACAAAGTTCGTGAGAACAGTTCCTCTGAAAATGCTGCGGCTCCCATGTGCTTTTGGGGCAAGAACTTTTTGGAAAAGACCATTGCCCAGATTAGCGAAACGCTAGCTACCAAGGGAATGCTTGTGCCTCCGATGGAACGAGAGTCTATCAATCGGCGCTTGAAATCTGCAGAGCAGGCTATTTCCGAAAGTAAGTTCCAGGAAGCTTACGAGGAATTGCTGGCTTTGCGTAGCTCTTTGATTACCCGTTTGCGCCGCAGTTTCCGTGCTCGTATTTCTGCGGTTACGGCTTATAGGAGTGGAACACTACCTGAAGGTTCGTTAGTAGGTCCTTATAATGCCCAGCATACTTTGGAAGAGACTATGCATGTCGTTGGGGAACGTGACCCCATTTGGATTGAAGACTTCCTAGAAATTTATAATGAACTGTTCCGTGTAGTGGAACGGCTTGTTCCCCAAGACAAAAAGTAATATCGACAAGACTTCGGTTCTTAACGATATAAGAAAAGCCCTCTCTTTTGAGAGGGCTTTCGCGGGATAGACGAGGCTTGAACTCGCAACCTCCGGCGTGACAGGCCGGTGCTCTAACCAAAATTGAGCTACCACCCCATTGTGGTTTGCCCGGTTTCCCAAGCAACGGAGCAAATATATAAATGTAGATTCACTCTGTCAAGGGAAAAAGGGGCTATTTTTGACAAAATAGGCTATTTTTTCTTCTTTTTGGACTCCAGCCATTCGTCGAAGGTAATGCTGCGGTCAAGTACACCGTTGGGCGTGAGTTCCAAGACGCGGTTCGCCACCGTCTGCACGAATTCGTGGTCCTGAGAGCAGAAAATGATCGGGCCCTGGAAGGCGGTGAGGCCGTTGTTGAGGGCGGTGATGGCTTCCAGGTCCAGGTGTGCGGTGGGTTCGTCGAGCAAGAGGCAGTTCGCGTTGCTGAGCATCATTCGGCTGAGCATGCAGCGCACCTTTTCACCACCGCTGAGCACGTTCGCGCTCTTGAGGGCTTCTTCGCCGGTAAAGAGCATGCGGCCGAGGAATCCGCGGATGAAGGTTTCGTCCTGTTCCTTGCTGTACTGGCGCAGCCAATCCACCAGGGAGAGGTCCGTGCCAAAGTAGGCGTCGTTGTTTTTCGGGAAGTAGCTGTAGCTAATGGTGTTGCCCCACTTGAGCACGCCTTCGGGGCACTTGGTTTCTTCGGCAATGAGCTGGAAAAATGCGGTCTTGAGCGTGTCATATTCACCGACGAGGGCCACCTTGTCGCCGCTATTCAGGCTAAAGTCCAGACCCTTGCAGATGATGCCGTCGCCGCCGTCAATGGTGGCGTTCTTGACTTCCAGCACGATCTTGCCCGGTTCTCGGTCCATCTTGAAGTTCACCCACGGGAACTTACGGCTGGAGGCCGGCATTTCTTCGACGGTCATCTTGTCGAGGAGCTTCTTACGGCTGGTGGCCTGCTTTGCCTTGGCGGCGTTACTGGCGAAGCGGCGGATGAACGCCTTCAATTCTTCAATCTTTTCTTCGGCGCGGCGGTTCTGGTCCTTGCGCTGCTTCTGGGCGAGCTGGCTTGCTGCATACCAGAATTCGTAGTTACCACCGTAAATGTTGATCTTGCCGTAGTCGATATCGCAAGTGTGGGTGCAGACGGCGTTCAAGAAGTGACGGTCATGGCTCACCACGATCACGATGTTCTCGAAGCGTTCGAGGTAGTCTTCGAGCCAGCCGACTGTTTCCAAATCCAAGTGGTTCGTCGGTTCGTCAAGCAACAGAATGTCTGGGTTGCCAAACAAAGCCTGGGCGAGGAGCACGCGGATCTTCTGACCACCGTCCAGGTCTGCCATGAGGCTGTAATGCAATTCTTCGGGAATGCCGAGGCCCTTCAGGAGCACTGCTGCGTTGGAATCGGCTTCGTAACCGCCGATTTCGCCGAAGCGGGTCTCGATTTCCATGGCCTGCATGCCCTGTTCTTCGGTCATTTCGGGGAGCGCGTAGAGTTCGTCGCGCTTCTTGCCGAGCTCGTAGAGTTCTGGGAAGCCCATCATGACGGTTTCGAGAACGGTGTTCTGTTCGTAGGCGAAGTGGTCCTGCTTCAAGACCGCGATACGTTCGCCCGGGTCCTTGGTGACTTCACCGGTGTTGGGCTCGAGTTCGCCCGAAAGGATTTTCAGGAATGTGGACTTTCCGGCGCCGTTGGCACCGATGACACCATAGCAATTACCGCGCTTAAAGGAGAGGTTCACTTCCTTGAAGAGAACGCGGCTACCGTATTGAAGACTGACATTGGAAACATTGAGCATGGGCCCAAAGATAGAAATTTTTTTATTTAATATCAATGACGGTAAGTTGTTCCTCTTCGACACGGAACTTGATTTCATGACCGGCAAACTTAAGCCCGTATATTCTGGAGGGGTCGTCCTGGTAATGAGGGCGCGGGTCCTGTTTTAAAAGTTCTGTCAGGGCGTTTCGCTTATCTTGTTCAATCTTTTCAAGTTCTGTTTCTGCAATTTCCACTTGCAGCTTTGTTTTTGGTGCCGTTGCGGCAAAACCACCGATAGCATCAGGAATGCTGTCGGCATAGGGTAGGTACGGCTTGATGTCTACGATGGGGGTTCCGTTCATCAGGTCTGCACCGCTTACAAGGATGACGGGGCCAAATTCCTTGTCATCTCGGATTTCTTCGATCTTGACGCAGGACATGGCCAGCGGATTGGGCCTAAAGCTGGAACGGGTGGCGAAAACGCCCAACCGCGTGTTTCCGCCAAGTCTGGGCGGTCGAACTGTGGGCTTCCAGGTGTCACGGATATTTTCGGAGAAAATCCATAGGAGCCAAAGGTGACTGAAACCATCCAATCCACGTAGGGCGTCACCATTTCGGAATTCTTTTTCAAACACGATGAGGGACTTCAGTTCCTTCAGTATGCCACTTTGTCTTGGAATGCCGAATTTCTCGGGAAAATCGCTTCTGATTCGAGCGATGGTCTTGAACTTGAATTCATCCATGGTGACGGACCCAATGCCGGTAGGCTCGATCAGCCTTGGCGTTACGAAGTTTTAGCCTCTTGTTCAGTGGCCAGTAGATGAAAGCGAATAAGATGTACCCGCAAAGTAGCACAATCCAGTGGTTCAGTCCAAGCCGAGTTTCCAGGAGACGCATTTCAATGAACATGAATGGCCCCGCAATCAAGAATAGCGGAAGTTGCCGACATTGGTCGCCCAGTGAATATCGAGATTCATAACTCACGATTGAATTCATCATAGGGAAACTGGTACAGAACCCGCCCATAAGCCGCTTGATGACCATGAGACCGGAAACCACTAGGGCGATGGCTGGTGCTTTTATATAGACCGGTAGGGGGGTCTTGTAGGGAACACCAGACTTGTAGGGCTGTTTGAAATAAATTAAGACGCCTAACAAGAAATCAAAAAGACATACGGCGAAAAAGACAGGTTCATTGTCGGGAACAATGGGTTGGAGTGTCGTACCGATTGCCACAAAAATGGCAAGTCCGATAATGATGGCGGGTACTATGGGAATGTGTAATTTATTGTGTCCAATTCTTACCACATGGACATACATGAGGCAAAGTAGTGCCGAGATGGCGTTGGCGGTTCCCATAGGGAGTCCGACAGCGATATAGGCAAACCCGCAGGGAATGGGAATGGTGGCTGCCACCGCCTTCAACTGCGGGTCCTTCATATAGGCACTGGCGGTGCCCAAGGCCGTCACCATAAAGATGAGTAACCAGTCGTAGGGCTCGAAATTAAAATTCAGGTTTTGCCACATGGTAGTCCGGGGCGTTGAGCAGTCGGGCTAGACGAATTTTTTCAGGATATGCTTACTGGATACAAAGTAGTCGATGCCGCTGATGATAGTGATAGCGGTAATGACACCCATGACGGCTTGCGGGAAGACATGCCAAATGCTTTCGAAGTTGGGAATGACCTTTTGGACGGGATCTATGGCTCCTAGGAGTATAGCTACAATGCCAATACCTTGCAGGGCGGTCTTCCATTTTCCGCTTTTGCGGGCGGGCATAATTAAGCCTTCGCTAGCGGCTAGCGTACGAAGCGTTTCCACGCTGGATTCCCTGAAATAGATGAGAGCCACCATCCAGACTGGTGCGTAACCTGTGGCAATGAAGCACATGAAAATGGTCATGTTGGATATCTTGTCGCTGAAGGGGTCCAAGTATTTACCGAGGGTGCTGACTTCACCCATGGCCCTGGCTAGCTTTCCGTCTAAGAAATCGGTAAGCATGAATCCGAGAACCATGACTAGGGCGAGAACCTTGAACACTAGGCTGTTGTTGCTGTAGTCCAGATCGTTATCGTAGAAGAACACCCACAAGAAGAAGGGGGTCAGTACAATACGGCTCATAGTGAGCTGGCTTGCAATGGAAAGGGGCTTACGGTGGGCAGGATCGCGATAGTACCAGTAGGCGTAAGCTGCGGTAGAGGCGAGAATCAACAGGATGGTGGCCACCATGCAAATCTGTTGGTATTCCTCAAGGTCCAACAAGTAGACGCCCATGGTGATTGTCGTGGCCAGGTTGGCAAGCTTGCTCCAGCGCCTCTTGTGGGGCAATTTTTTACCTTCGCGAAGGACTCCCAGTGAAAACAGCGTATGGGCGATAAGACGGGCGAGAAGCAGGGCACAGCCGACACCGAGAATTTTTTCAACGCTTTCGGAATACACCAGATCGCGAACGAAGATGCTGGTCATGACTGCAAAGGAGAGGAATCCGTCGATAAAATTCAGCCATAGCTTGTAATATGGCTTCTCGATGTCCTGTCCTCGAAGCTGGTACAGATTGTACCAACCCATTACAAGGGCAATGGCCACAAAGGCGATGGCCATTTTTGACATGCCAAGCCAGACAAATACAATGACGCATACAAAGACAATCGCCCTAAGTGCGCTCCACAGGCGGTTGCGGAAGCGGACTTCCGATTTTGAGGCCTCGTTCATCGATTATTCTCCAAAAGTTGTCTGGCGTGTTCTCGGGTTATGTCAGAGTTCTCGCCCAGCATACGGACCAGTTCGTCTATTCGTCCTTCGAAATCCAGGTCCCTAACGCTAGTAAATGTTCTGCCGTCTGTCTCGGCCTTGCTGACGGAAAGCTGATGGTTTGCACGGCTGGCCACCTGATGGAGGTGGGTGATGGTGAGTACCTGATGGTGCTTGCCCAAATTCCGCAGTGCTTCACCGATGCGGTTTCCTACTTCTCCGCTAATTCCCGAGTCCACTTCGTCAAAAATAAGCAGGGGTACGGCGTCTAGCTCCGCCATGACAGTCTTGATGGAAAGTAGAACGCGGGAAAGTTCTCCGCCAGAAACGGCCTTCTGCAGGGATTTCTGCCCTTCGCCTGGGTTTGGGGCCAGTTGAAACTCAATGCGATCCTTGCCGTTTGGAGCAAGTGGTTGCTCCTCGATTTTTGTTTTGAAAACGGCCTTGGGCATTCCCAAGCTCTGCAGGTTGCTTTCTACAGCCTTGTCAAAGGTAGATGCCGCTACTTTCCGTTTGTCGGATAGTTCACAGGCTGCTTTTTCTAGTTTTTCGTTACAGATTTTGAGTTTCTTGTTCAGCTCATCTAAATCGCTGTCAAGATTCTCAATACAGCTTAGTTCTTGCTTGCGTCTTTCCACAAGTTCTAGCAGGCCTGGTACATCGGTATGGTACTTGCGCTTGAGTTTCTGTATTTCGGCGATACGCCCGTTGGCTTTGTCCAGTTCTGCTTCGCTGAGGGATTTTTCCGGTGTCCTGTGCATCAGATCCTTGCAGATGCTCTGGAAGGGGTCGGATACCTCCAAAAAGGCGTTGAGTTCTTCTTCGTAACGCGGGACTTTTTGTGAAAGAGATTTCAGTTTAGAAAGCAGGCTTTGCGTTTGGTCTAGTAGGCCATTGTCGTTTCCGATAAGGCCCTGGATTTCCATCAGGTAGTTCTGCTCGATTTCACCTTTACTTCCGCGACGAACTTTTTCTTCTAGCTCTTCTTCCTCGCCAGGCTTTAGGCTTGCTTTGGAAAGTTCGTCGAACTGGAATTTCAGGAAATCTTTTTGGGCGGCCAAGTCTTTGGCCCTGGATTCTGTTTCACGGATTTCACTTTTGATGGAATTCCATTCATCCCAAAGAGTAGAATAATCTTTTAACAGCTTGGCGTTGCCCGCATAATCGTCCAGCATCTGGGTGTGGGTCTTAATGTCACGCAGGAGTAGCTGTTCACTTTGGCCATGCATCTGGATAAGCAAGTCACCGATTTTTTCTAGATCGGAAAGGCCAACGATGGCTCCGTTGACTCGGGCGCGTCCCTTGCCGTTTTCCAGAATCTCTCTGCGAATGATGAGCTCGTCGTCGCTGTCGATTTCGAGAGATGCGAGCAGTTCCTTAACTCGCGGAAGGTTCTTCAGGTCAAATGTGCCCTCGATGACCGCTTTCTCTTCACCTGTACGGACCATGGAAGTTTGTCCGCGATCTCCACAGATCAGGCGGAGGGCTTTCATCAGTACAGACTTGCCTGCACCGGTTTCGCCTGTAATAGCAGTGAAGCCCTCGTGGAAGGGAACCTCTTGCTTGGCGATAAGCGTAAAGCCGTTTATGGATAGCTGTTTAAGCATTGGTGCAAAGTTAGCAATTCAAGATGACACAGATTGTCATTTTTCAAAAACGATAACGCTTCTGTAAATAGGGCGCCCCTCTTTACGGTACTTGCGTTCAAATCCGGTAGAAATGCCTTCGGTGGGTTCTGCTGTGTTACGTTCCACAACAGTACATCCTGGGAAAGCGTCGAAGGTTTCTAGAGCGATTTCGTTATATTCCTTATGGTCGGTACCCCAGTAGAAAAGGCGCTTCCCTGGCTTTAGGACTCTTGCCACTTCTGTCAAGAAATCCGGTCGGAGAAGTCTGTTCTTGTGGTGGCGTTCTTTGGGCCAGGGGTCCGGAAAATACATGTGGAATGCATCAACGGTATTATCCTTGACGGCATCACGTAAAAAGTAGAATACGTCACCTCGTAACATGGCGGCGTTGTTCAGAACCTTGCGACTCTCCATGCGGGTGTGGGCGAACGCCGCCCAGGTGTAGTCCCATTCGCTTCCCATAATAAAATAGTCCGGGTGCTTCTGGGCGTATTCAATCATGAACGTTCCCTTGCCACTACCGATTTCCACTTCGATGTGTCCGTTTTCGTTTTCGAACATGTCCTTCCACTGGAAGGGGAGCTTGTGGGGCTTGCCGTCTGGCGTGCGGATGGGTTTTCTTCCGTCATCGCTACGGAATACGTAATGCCAAAGCCCCTTTTTTTCAGGGTCTTCTTTTAGGTCCCGGTAGAATTCTGGGACAATTATTTCTTTTTCTTCTTTTTCCATTTTAGATAAACGGGATGATTATTTTCTTGAATTTTTCAGGCAAGTTTTTTTCAAGGGCTTCGCGGATATGCCTTTCAGAATACTTCATAGAGAAGTGAGTGAGTATAATTTTTTCGCAGGCTATTTCGTTGTCGAATTTTTTTAGAGCGTCTATGATATGCTGAAGGTGAGTATGTCCCTTTTTTCGACTCATGGGCTCGTCTTCGTCATCCAAGAATGTGCATTCTGTAATGAGAATCTTGGACTTGAATATTTCAGCATTTTGGATAAGGCTTTCACCAAGGCAGTCGCCAGTGAAGCTCAATAAGGGCTCAAAAACTTCTCGGGTAATCTCTACGTTGTTCTTTCGAAGTTCAATGATTTCACTAGGGGTTTTGCCTAGGTATTCGTCTTTCAATTTGCGCTTGTGTAAGTACAAGGTTGCACCCATGGTTGGGACGGAGTGCTTGACTTCAAAAGGCTTTATTACAAGGTCCTTGCGGTACTTGAGCGGTATCATCTTTTCTCGTTCAACCGCACTTATTTCGGGTAGACGGAACTTGGTTTCGGGGACCCCTTCAAACATGGCCTCGGCGCGGATCCACTCCTTTGCACCATCCACAATTTTTTCAGGAAGGTAATAGACACTGTCCCTTTCTACCCCCATCATCTTTCGAAGGCTATGGTGTCGCATTAGGCATCGTGCGTGGTCACCATGGGCATGGGTTAAAAAAATGTGGTTGATAGATGTTGCCGAAAGTGGGCATTCGCCCATATCTACCATAAAGTCAAGTTCAGGAAACTGCAAATACGTCGCAAGTCCAGAAATGGAAAATCCGTTGACAGAAGTACAGGATGTTTCCAGGTGGACTTGTTTGAGCGCGTTATGGATGTATTTGCTTTCGCTGGCCACGCAGTCTACTTCTTTTTGGCAGCAGCCTTGCGTGCTTCATCTTGACTAACAAGGTTGTCGAAATCGTTGCATGTCATAGCTTCGATATGGTTACCCATGGCGACACTACGAGTTCTGGCATTACCCTTTTTCTCAGGAATACGGAAGCAGAAATCATAGGTGTTTCCCATATCAGTAGGAATGCCCATTTTGAAAATACGAATTCGTTCCTTGCCACTGTAAATTTCGTGGTAGTCGTAGGTGTTCTGAACCTTTTCTAGTCTCTTTTCCTGGTTGAACTGCAATTCACGGGTAATGGGGCCTTCTAGGAACAAGGGCAGTGAATTCTGGAAACGAAGTTCCAATTGCCCGTCTGTCTTTACGATAGAGGTCCCGTTGGGATTGATTAGGTAACGCTGTTGAGGAATGTTCTTATAAGCTTTATTGTGAACCCTACGTACACCGCACATTTCGCGCATGTCTGGATTGGCCACAAAGTCAATATCTCTACAAATGGGAGGGAGATTTGTTGGAACCTCGAGGTCATCTCCGTTGGATGATCCAGCACATCCGGCCAACAGAATCGGGACAATAAAGAGCGGAACGAACTTTAAAATTTTCATGCCCTAAATATAATTTAATGGTGGGGTAAAGGCGATTATATATAAAAAAAATGCCCCTAATGGGGCATTTTATCAAATTGGCGCGACTATTTGTTAGAGAATGTCTACAATAGCCGTGAATAAGGCGTCTGCAAGGGCGTTTGTTTCAAGACCTTCAAATATGTTAAACTGGTTAAACATGATTTTGCCTTTACCGAAGGGCATCATCTGCAGGTCAACTCCACCCTTGATCTCGTCATCCTTGATGGAGATGGACTGGGCAAAAACCTTGGCTCCTTCCAGTTTGTTCATGGACAGGCTCGGCATAACAGACGCGGCTGTGTGGTCCAGAACGCTGTTTCCAAAGACCTTCAGAAGTTCAGAACCATCTGGGATATAGTGCAGGCTGATTCCATTGGCTCCAGTGGTCCAATGAGATTCCAAAGTGCAATCAAATTGGTGACTCTGGTTCAAGAAATCAACGTCATCCTGAGTCATGTCCGAAAGTAGCAGTGTCTTTCCGCCATTCTTAGTTACATCAACTATTTTGTCCAAAATTTCATCGGGCCAGGAACTGAGGTTCGCTGTAAAAATGATCTTTTCCGGTCCCGACAGGGCTGCCAAGGCGTCGCTGGACTCTTCGCTGTTGTCCAGGAAGCAGACCTTCTTCATAGCGGACTTTACATCGGCCTGTTCGATGACAAACAAGTCTTCTGTTGAAGAATGAATGTCCTTTCCGTTATTCTTGAGGGTCAACTTAATCTGGTATTTGCCCACATTTCGAGGAGCCATAAGTGTGCATATGCCAAGCTGGGTAAGACTTGTCTTGCCGACAGGTTCTTCGGGAGACTGTGTTTTGCTACTTACAACTTTACCCTTTTCGTCTAGCAGGGAGATTTCGATACTGACGTTTTCAAGGCGACTGTTGTTGAGAAGGGTCAGTTGGAAACTGATTTCACTCTGCGGTGTGACGACATGTTCAAGTTCGCTAATTAGAACTCGACTGGGAGTAGTGATTTCTTCGATAAAATCGGAAAAACCTTTGCTCTTGCGATTTTCATCATTAAGTCCGCTGAAATCGATACCGTAGTCAGCCCACTGGTCTAAGAAATAGCCCGCAATTTGAGGGTTGCTCTGGAAGGCGGTAATCTGGTCTAGCTTGCTCTTGATGGCGATACGGTTGGCATCGTTGCAGAAGGTGTCGAATTGTTTCCAAGCGCCATTATTTGCAGTGGCGAGAAAATCTTCCAGTGTTTTGTAGACGTTCTTGATGGCCTTCTGGTTCTTGACACTCCTGGGACCGCGTAGGTTGGTCGGCTTGTTGGGAAGCAACGTGTGGTTTTTCAGGGTGACCAGCATCTTGTTGTTCACATCCAGGTCCACTCTTTCGTCTTCGTCCTGGAATACGCTATCACCGAGGCCAGCGTCAGGAATGGACAATTCTTCGTCTTCGCGGTCAAAGCAGTGGGCGAGGTAGTGGGAATAGTTTGCGTTTGGACACAGACGCGGATTGATGCGCAGACTGGCGTACTGGGAGATGTGGTCGACAGAAACGGGCAAAAGCTTACCGGTATCCTTATGGAACACGCCCTCATTATCCAAGTAGATACTATCCAGGTTGCTTATGGCCGGCCTTTGCATATCGATGGGGCCGATAGCGTTCAGGAGCTTGTTGCCGTTCTGCAACATAAACGTTCCGTTTTCTGCACCGAGAATCCATACAGCGATGGAGGGGTGGTTGTGTTGATCGCGAACTAGGTCGGTAATCAACTTCTTTGCAATTTCCAGACCCTTGGCGGTGGATCGCATGGTGTGAATGGGAAATTCCTGGAACACCAAAAGGCCGATTTCGTCGCAAATGTCCAAGGCTTCATTGGTCAAGGGAGCTCCGCAACTGCGGATGGCATTGAATCCGGCATCCTTGACGGCCTGCAAATCCTTGCGCAAAGCGGGGTTCTTGTCTGTCCAGAGACCGCCTTCGCTCCATTGCTGGTTGTAGCTCACCCCTTGAATCTTGAGGATGGAATCGTTTAGGTAGTAGTCACCCTTGATGCAGTCGAACTTGCGGAAGCCAAACGTCTTTACTACTGGGAAGCTGTATTCGGGGGCCTTGTTCTTTCCGGTCTTGATTTCCAGCTGAACTTCTAGGGCGAACATGTTGGGCCGGTCCAGGCTCCAGACGCACTTGTCCTTTTTCCAGTCCTTGATTTGGAAGGCGAAGCGCTGGGTCATGTTTTCCTTGTCCAACTTCACCTCTTTGTACCATTCGTAGACATCACCGACAGCGTTTCTCATCAAGAAACGGATGCGGGTTTGGAAACCACGGGGGTTATTGAAGGTGATTTCTGCGGCAACGCGTTCCTGGTCCATGTCGGGTTCTACGTGCAGATCTGCAATATATGCGGAACTGCCGAGTATTAGGTCCACGTGGCCGAAGATTCCGCCGAACGGATACTGGTTCCACGGAAGTCCAACGGGCATTTCACTGGGGTGGACATAGCGATCATCGGCACCGTCTTCACTTTCACGTCCAAAATCGATACGGCTATTGGAAGCGCCCATATTGGCTACACGAATGCACAGAACGTTCTCTTCACCAATCTTAATTGCTTTTTGGGTTTCAAGTGTAAAAGGTGTGTAAGCCCCGAAATGGGTCCCTAGACGAATTCCGTTGAGCCAGATGGTGGCATGGGTAGCGATTCGTTCGAAGCGGAGGAAAATACGCTTGGCTACAAGTTTGTCGTCGTCCAGTGTAAAACGCTTGAAATAGAAGGCGCAGTCCTGGGACATGAGCAGTTTATCGAAGGTACGTTCCCAAATATGGGGAACATTTACGGTTTCGGTATCGGAAGGGTTGGTTGCGTACCAGCGGTTGGAAATTCCGGAATCTTCCGTGTCCCACTTCATCTGCCAGTCGCCGTCAAGGCTCATGATTTTGTTCATTCGGGCTTTCCTTTTATACACCAAACCCCCTAGTGGGGGCTTATTTGTATCGGGGTAGCCAGATTCGAACTGACGACATTCTGCTCCCAAAGCAGACGCTCTACCAGGCTGAGCTACACCCCGTTTGGGCCAAATATAGCATAAATTGTTCTTTTTTACAACAAAAACGCCCTTTTCTTTCGAAAAATTGACCTTTTTTCTGGTACGTTTGCCGATTTGTTTATCTTGTTTGCAAAGTAGATGCGGGTATACTGTATATTTTTCTTTTTTTACCTGTTTTATTCGTTTTTTTTAATAAAAATGGATATATTTCAATTGATGCTGAGTAAAGGGTTCATACAAAGTTTGACTGCCGTGCAGCTGTTTTTGTTGAGTCTGTTCATGGTGTTTTTGGCGGGTTGCAAATCAGAGACTCCAGCCCAGCGTCCCCCTGTTGTAAAATCTTCGTCTTCTGTCCAAGTTTTGTCATCTTCCAGTGTGGAGGAGGCTGATACAGTTGCTGTCGATACCATTGTTTCCAATACTGTAGATGTGGACTCAGCCTTGTCGGATTCCCTTCCCAAGGAAGTGGATGTCCAATCTAGTTCTTCCAAGTCTTCTAGTTCTTCTGTTGCGTCTAGTTCCTCTTTGCAAGAGCAGGTCGCGTCCTGTTCTTCATCTGAAGCGGCTCTCGATACCATTGTTCCGGTCGCAATTGATTCCACTCTCCAAGAGGTCGCTTTGGAACAACCTCCACAGGAAGCCCCTCTTGATACAGCTAAAGATACGGTTGTTACGGAAGAACCTCCCAAGGATACGTCTCTATGTGCTGATGTCCCTGCATCTGTTCTTTGTGATAAGAGAGATGGCCAGTTGTACAGAACGGTGCATATCGGTCCTCAAGTCTGGATGGCCCAAAATTTGAATTATGCAGTCACCAACAGTTGGTGCTACAGGAACAGCTTGGAAAATTGTTCTAATTATGGTCGTCTCTACCAGTGGACCGCTGCCATGAACTTAGATAAGGTCTACAGCCATTCCCTGGCAGGAAACTTGATTGAAGAAAGGCACCAGGGGGTTTGCCCTGATGGCTGGTATATGCCCAAAGACAGTGATATGGAGGCTTTAGTTCGTTACGTGAAGGAATCTAACAAGACGTCAGGATTTGCTGCTGAAGAGGTGGGGACAAGTCTTCGTAAGGAAACGGGTTGGGAAGAGAACGACGAGGAAATTCTTGGGACGAACCGCTATGGATTTGCAGCTATTCCTGCAGGTTATCGTGATGCTAATGGGTCATTTGCCTTTCTTGGAGAAGAAGCTGATTTCTGGGTGGCAGAGGAAGAGTCTAATGGGACACTGGCTCCCCATTGGAACTTGTATTACGCAAATCAAACCTTTAGCGGAGAGTACAGGAATTTGAAAACCTTCGCCTTTTCAGTGCGTTGTATCAAGAGATAAGAGGCGTCCTGTATGGAACGGTCTTTTAAGTTTTTTTTGGCCCTCTTTGTTTTGCTAGTAGGTTCCCTATTTGCTGTGGAAGTTTTTTCGTTGCCCAAGGTGACTCCGGAGCTCAAAACGGAGGCACAGGAGTATTACAATAACGAATGTAAGGCATGTCATCGTTGGGCCCGCAAGTTCGCCGCTCCTCCTATGAAAGAGAATGTGGCCCAGTACACAGAAAAACCCGAAGAAATGGTCCGGTATTTGATGCATCCGACCCCGAAGCATCCAGAAACTTGGCCCTCCATGGAAATAACGCCCCTTACGGAGGACCAAGCGAAGATGATGACGGCTTGGCTTTTGTACATTTTAGCCAATCCGGAGGATCCGGGCAGACCTAAGTAGTTGGGAGTGGGAATGAAATACTTTATGGCTGGAATCTTGGCGCTTTTGTGCGGCTTTTTTCTAGCCGATTTTCTATTCCGTCAGCATGAGTCCGAGATTAAGACCCCTGGAATAATTCCCTTTGATCATTCACTTCATGGGGATTCTATTGGACTAGATTGTTCACATTGCCATACGGGGTCTATGGATCAGGCACACGCGTACATGCCTTCAAGAGTCGACTGTATGGACTGTCATAGGCTTCCTCTGACCGAGAACCCTGGGATTGAACGCCTTGATTCCCTTCTAGCAGGGGCCGAAGAGTTTCCTTGGGTTCACAAGAAGGTCTTGCCGGAACATGTGGTGTTCCATCATGGGTTACATTTTGCAGCCAAAGTTTTGTGTACCGATTGTCATGGATCCACGGAAAAAATCCGTAAGAACATCTATGGTGGGGAACGTTGGACCATGCAGATGTGCATGGATTGCCATAGTGGTAAGAGTTTTAAGGACCGGGATTTTAAGCGGGCAGCTATTCATTGCGGGGCATGTCATCGCTAGGTTAGGGTTTTATGGATAGGCGTGAATTTATCAAGGCATGTTCGGTTGTGGCTTTAATGCAGGTCTTGTGGGGTTGCCGCCGTATTCCTGATTTTTCTGGAGCATCTGTTCCGGAACTTGCAGAGTTTGAGAAAGAAGTTCGCCTGGCTTTATCCAACTCCAAGGGGGCCTTCAATCTAGTTCAGGTTCCTATGCCTGGTGCCATCAGCGCTCCAGGAGCGTCTCCCTTGAATCGTTTTGGAATGGCGATAGACTTGGATGCTTGTGATGGATGCGGTAAATGTATACTTGCCTGCATGGAAGAAAACAATATCCCTCTATCGCCTAAAGAGCAGCGTGATGCAGGAAGGTTCATGCATTGGATTGAGATGCATGGAGGGGCTCCGGCCATGTGCTTCCATTGCGGAAACGCACCCTGTGAAAAAGTTTGCCCTACGGGGGCGGCAAGCCATAGTCCTGATGGACTTAGCACCATGATGTACAAGCGTTGTACTGGATCCAGATTCTGTGGGGCAAACTGCCCTGTGGGGGCCCGTAAGTTCAATTATGTGGACAGTGTCAAGGAAGGCCTTGCTCGTAAATTCAATCCAGGTGTTCCCCTTCGTGAAAAAGGGGTCATGGAGAAATGTTCCCTTTGCATACAACGTCTGCAAGACCACAAGCACGCTCAATTAGCCTTAAGGCCTGGTTCACAGTGGCGGGGGAGTGGCTTAAAAACGGCCTGTAGCGAAGCTTGTCCTAAAAATGCCATTATCTTTGGCAACTGGTTGGATCAGGATTCCCCCTTAGTGAAAGAGGCAAAGCACCATAATCTCTATGTGCCGGCAGAAATTGCTGCACTAGACCCGTCTGTTGTTTACATGCGGGGGAGGCGCTAGTGTACAGAATTCTAGTGTACATAGGCGCTATTCTTTTGCTTTTAGGGGCGTCAGCTTTTGGACTTTCCCTATGGGATGGTCCTTCGGCTTGGCATACGGATGCTCGCACCTTCTGGGGTGTCCCCATTTCACTCTTTGTGTTGTGGATTGGCCTTGCCCATGCGGGGACCTTGATTTCCGCCATATTCCTTGCCTTGGGTTACCCGCTCGGCCGCAGAACTTCCATGATTGCTGAGCTTTCAACATTATGCTCCTTGGTGGTGGCAGTCTTGTTCCCCCTGGTTCACCTGGGCATTATTGAAAATTTTTACATGGTGGTCCCGTTCCTGGATGCCCGCGGTAATTTTGCGAATTTGCGTTCCCCGCTAGTCTGGGATTTCTGTTGTATTGCCGTTTACGGGATGGTTTCTTTTTTGTTTTTTGTTAATCACCTGTTTAGCGAAAAGAAGCCTGCCCTTAAAAAATTGATTCGTCCCATGGCTTGGCTGCTTTTCCCGCTGGTTCTTTGGGTTCACACCATCGTGAGTCTTGATTTTGCGGTGACCTTTGTACCAGAATGGAGGGGGGCATTTTTCCCGCTTTACTTCATTGCAGGGGCTATCTATTCGGGGCTCGCTCTAGTTGTCATTCTCCTTACGGCGGAGCATTGCCGTGTCCGTGTGTTGGAAAGGCTGATGCTTTCCCTTTCTTGGTTCATGGCGGCTTTCTGGCTTTGGGAATTCCTGTTGAAGGGGGCATTTTCTTTCGAGGTGTTTTTTCTCGGAGCGGTGGTTCCCCAAATTATGTGGTTGCGAGTTATCCGTGAGAATACGTTCGGTAGGCTTCTGGTTGCATTCTCCATCTTGATTTCTTTGGGCTTGGAACGCTATATACTTGTCACACCTTCAGAATACGATGTGGCGAATGCCTTCGGATGGCTGGATTTGGGCCTTGTTGCATTTTCGATAGGATTATTTGTTCTTTTGTTTTTTGTTTTGCGTGCAAAATTGGGAGCTCTGCTAGAAGGGGATGACGTGGTTATGGGGGAGATTGTCCTGCAGGAAGATGAATCTGCCAAGATGGACATGCCCAAGTCCATTGTTTTTTCGGCTTTGCGTCTGCCCTTGTTGCTAGGTGTTCTTGTCACTTTGGTGTATGTAACTTGGGCGGTTTCCTGTGATAATGGAGTACTTTTCCCATTGTCGGTAGTGAACGTTGTTCCCTTGTGTCTACCGTTACTTGTGCTTGTGGCGAGTGTGGTTTTATGTGCAAGACCCTTGTGGAATATTTTAGGAAATCGTTCGAAGATTGTATGTGTTGTTCTTGCGGGAATCTTGGGTATCAATGCAGGAACGTTCTGGGCTGGAGGCAGTTCGGACGCACCTGCGGGTGCGGTGTCCGTACAGGAATTGGCATCGGTCAAGTCTACCGAGAGCATTTGGACGTCCCGTTGTGCTAGTTGCCATGGAAACGATGGAAAGTTTAACGAAAAGTTTGTCCGCGAGTTCTATCCTTTGCCCCAAAAACTCTCCCTGGAGCGGTTAGACTCTTTGGGTAGTGATTCTCTTGTCCACGTTATCCTGGATGGTCGCGTGAATATGAACCCCTACCGGGGTAGGGTCACCGAAGACGAGGCCCGTGGGCTGGTCCATTATATGCGGAAACTAGCAGGGGAGGAACAATAATGGATGCTATCCTGAATGCACTCTCTTGCCTTATGGCCCTTGGAACATCCATGTTCTTATGGCGTAAGCCCCTGAATATTCATAAGGAGGCCGGAATACTGGCTTTGTTCCTTGTGGTCTTTTGTCTGTTTTCTTATTTCACTATGGAGGCTTCGGACCTTACCCAAGAGCATATGCCTTTCCGGATGCTCTCGCTGTGTCTTTGTTTTTCTACCACTTCTCTGACTAGCCATAAGACTCGCTATCTTGTCCTTGTACAGATCCTGTGGCTTTGGGTGGAGTTCTTTGGTGGGCTTACCTTTGTGTATCGGGGGCTGGAGATGCCCTGGACCCGCATTATAGCCATTGGTTCAGGAGCCCTGGGTGGGGTTTTCCTATCCCATATCAGCAGGGAGATGGAATTTATGCTGATGGTTTACTGGATTGCCATCTGGATGTTTTTCTGACGAAAATCCCTAAATATTGCCTTTTTCCAATAAAAAGCCATATTTTTTATAAAAAATCCCTTGACAAGGCCCCTGTTTTATCTATATTTGCGTGCGTCATTCGACGGTGCTTCATAGCTCAGTTGGTAGAGCCCGCGACTGTTAATCGCGTTGTCCTTGGTTCGAGTCCAAGTGAAGCAGCTTAAACGCCCCGATCTTACGGTCGGGGCGTTTTTTTGTATCTTTTGAATATGTCTTTTAGGACTCTAAAAAAATTATTGCTTTGTCTTGTTGCCTGCTCGGGGGTGGCTATGGCTGATGCCATTTCCAGCGACGCCCTGGCTAAAGGCGGCTCCGTCACCCGTGACCAGCAATTGCGTGAAATACGTGATATTATGCGTGGTGGCCGTGGTGGCTATATTGATCTGGGCTTCAACTATCTACCCATGCGGAGCCAGACCCCTCTGGAAAGCCCTTATGGTGAACATGAAGGCTACGCTTTCAAGCATCATTTTGCCGGTTTTGGCAGTGGCGAGGTGGCAAAGAATAGCCATCTGGGTGCCTTGCTTTGGTTCGAACGTTCAGGCTGGGATGGCGAGGACTTCTTCTTCTGGCCTATGTATAATGATTTTTCTCTGGCTCGTTCCGTAACCACCTGGGGCCTTACGTACACCCAGTCCGCTATGAATCTGACTTTGGCTGGCGGTATGCAACACCAGAATGTGGAATATGTGGGAGACATTTATCCTCATGAAAATGATTCCCTGCTGTATTCTTGGGGCCATATTCGATGGGGCCGGACCAGTGTTCAGGGAAGTTTCTATAAGGGACACTGGAATACGTTACGTATTTCTATGGATTTGGAATCTCGGAGCGTATATGGTGGCCGCAAGAGTGGACTGACCACATACTTGCCGAATCTTGAAATGGCCCTCTATAATGGTAAGGGCGACAAGGATTCTGTGCGCGTGTTCTGGGAACAGAACCTGTTTGCACAGATTCTTTATGGCGAGGTTGCTTTTGATTTTCCCCGCAAGGAGTTTCATTCTGGAGCACTAAAGTATTATCCAGATCCCTCCCGCATGGTAGCTATAGAGTTTACCTGCTTGCGTCGTAATGTGCGGCATGGCTCCAAGGACCTACTTTGGGGTGGCGGCATCGAGCTTCCCTTCGTGCGGTTCGCCTATAACTCCAGTTATGATTACGAGACCTTCTTCCATGCCAAGGGGACCTTCCTGGTAGAATTCCAGTTCAACCTAGCCACCATTGATGGTTTACTGTTTGCCCGTGGTGGAACCCGCTCTGCTCCAATGGAAACCTTGAAAATCGAAAAGAAAAAGAATTTTGAGAGCAATAACGACAAGGGACTTGACCTTATGAGCGGGACGAAGGGGGAGACCAAGACGTTGGATGCTAAGGGTATCCGCTACGAAAAAGCGGGTTTCGAGGGAGGCAAATGATGAAGGTGTTTTTGAAACATTTGTCAGTCCTAGCGTTCCTTCTAGTCGGCTGTTTTGCACTGTCTGGCTGCATCAGCCATTGGTTCGAGGATTCCACCACCCGTTTGCAGATTGAAAATAGGACTGGCGCAGATATTATCGAAATTGACATTATTTCTGAGGATGGACGGCTCGTTCGCCCCTGGATTCAGGATACCATTAAAGATAGTTCGGTAAGTCGTGTTTACGAGGAAGACTGGGTTGGGGATTTCAGGGGCCAGATTCTGTATTTAGACTCCCGAGTTGAAAAGGGCTATTTTGACATAAGCCTTTCCGGTGGCAGTCTCTACCTGGTCTTTACGAGGAATCCTGACGGGACCCTCCATTTCGAGTCTAGATAATAGTTTCATACTTTTTTACTACATTAATCCATAGTGCAGATAACAAAGCTCAAAATATTCGGTTTCAAGTCCTTTGCCCAAAGGACGGAAATCAATTTCCCCACCAAGGGCCTTACGGCGGTGGTGGGTCCCAACGGCTGCGGCAAGTCCAATATTACCGACGCCATCCGCTGGGTTCTGGGCGAGCAACGTGCTGCAACGCTCCGTATGAGCAAGATGCAGGACGTGATTTTCAGCGGTACCGAAGAACGTGCCGCCATGAGCCTTGCCGAAGTTTCTATTGTCATTGATAACAGCGATGGTGCGCTTAGTTCTGATTATTCTGAAATTATCGTGACACGTCGCGTCCACAGGGACGGTTCCGGCGAATACCTGATTAACAACCAGGAGTGCCGGTTGAGGGATGTCCATGCCCTGCTTTTCGACTCGGGCCTGGGTTCCAGCACCTATTCCCAGATGAATGCCGACATGATCAAGGCGGTTCTTTCGGACAAGGCTGACGATCGTCGTGTACTTTTTGAAGAAGCTGCCGGCGTGAGCAAGTACCGCCAGCAGCGCAAGGAAGCCACCCGCCAGTTGGAGCGGGTGCAGATGGACATGGCCCGCGTAGAGGACAACCTCCGCTCTGTCCGTCGTTCCGTACGCCTTTACGAGACCCAGGCCGAAAAGGTTAAGGAATTCAAGTGGCTGAGCAGCCGCCTGAAAAGCCTGGACCTTTCTGTCAGTCTTGACAAATATGCCGATTTCAAGGAAAGCCTTGAGACTCTGGATACCACCAGCCGTCGTATGAACCACGAGGTGGAATCGGCCAAGACCAAGGCCATGGAACTTCAGACCCGCATAGACGAGAAAAAACTCGCTATCAGCGAAGACGAGAATAATTACCGTGACTTGGAACGGGAAGTCCAGCAGGCCACCCTTGCTCTGAATGACCTGAACAACCAGATTATACGCCTTAGGGATTCGCTCTCTACCTTGGAGGCGGCAAACCAGAAGGCAGCCTCTGAAATCGAAATCAGCGAGGGCAAGACTCGGGAACTTTTGTCCGAGCGCTCTCGCCTTGAAGAAGAAAACGAGGTTTTGAAGAGCGATAGCGGCATCGAGGAACTGAACAACAGGCTTGAACGGGAAAAGGAAATTTTGCAGGTCATGCGCGACAAGCTGGACGACCTGCGAAGCCAGTCCAGAGAGCTTTCCAACGGACGCCTGGCTGCGGCCAACAAGGTGGCTTCCCTCCAGGGGCGTTTTGAACGACTTGATGCAGAATCCGATATGCTTCGCGGGAGCATTTCCAAGTGGAACGAAGAGGTATCCGAACTTCGCTCCCGTAAGGCCGATACCGAATCTGCCATCCGCGATATGGAAGTGGGTATGGAATCCACTTCACGCGAAATTGAAGTTTTGAACGAGCGCAAGGCTTCCCTGGAATCTGCTTTGGAAGAAAAGAACGCCGACTTGGTTGCCGCCCGGCAGGAACTGCAGGGCCTGCAAAACGAGTGTGCCGCCCTGGAATCCCGTATCGAAGTTTTGCAGAGCGTCAGTGACGAAGGCACGGACGCAGGCAAGTGGATTCGGGAGAACAAGGCCGGGCTTATCCGCGGGTTCCTTTCGGAACATATCAGCGCCGCTCCTGAATATGCCTCCCAGGTGGAGACTGCCTTGGGCGATGTGCTGGACAGTGCCGTTGTCCAGAGCCGAGACGGCCTTCGTGAAATTGTGGACGGCCTGCGTGGGCAGAATGCGGGCAAGGCCGTGCTTGCCCTGATGGAAGCATTCGAGCTTGCTCCTGCTCCTGAATTGAACCACGCCGGAATTAAAGGTGTATTGAGCAACTTTGTCACTTGCGATGACGATACACGCTCCTTTGTACAGAATTTACTTTCCCGCTATTTCTTAGTGGATACCCTGGATACGGCGCTGGACCTTGCTCGCGAACACCGGAATTCGGATTTCTGCTTTGTTACGGATAACATTATTGTTAAGACCAATGGCCTTGTAAGCCAAGGGTCAAACACAGCCGGTGCATTGAGCCGCAAGAACGAGATTTCTGAAGCGACTGAACGTCTGAATGCCGTTCGTGATCAGCTGGCCCAAAAGCAGGGCTTTATTGAAGACCTCCAGTCTGAGGTTGAAGAGGCCAAGCAGATGCTGGACTCCGCCTCCGATGAAATTCTGGAGAAGAATAATGCCATGAGGGCGGGGGAGGCCGGTATTTCTATCCAGAAGAACACTCTGGATAGCATTGCGGCCCGCCTTGAAAAGTTGGAAACAGACATATCCGAAAGCGAAGGCCGCATAGCCTCCGCTGAATCCCAGAAGTCTGGCGACGCAGAGCTGACCGAGGCCAAGGCCGCCATGGAAAGCGCCGAGGCGGAATACGCCCGCGTAAACGATGAACTTTCGGAACAGGAAGTCTTATTCCGCGAAAAGGACGAAGAAGTCCGGGATTTGGAAAGAACTTCTCAAGATAAGTCTGCCAAGCTGGCACAGAATACGGATCGCCTGAGGAATATCGCTGATCAGATTCAGTTCTTGGGTGACTCTATCGAATCTCGTAAGAGGGATATCGAGACCAACAAGGTCAACATGGAAAAGGCGACCCAGGATATCGATAACTTGGGCGGCACAATCCAGGATAAGGATTCTGCCCTTCGTGAGTTGGAAGGTAGGCGTGATGCTGCCAGGGAACGCTACGAAGTGGTTAGCGGTGATCTGGATAACTGGCGCAGTGAGCTGGATGGCATCCGTGACGACATGATTGACCGCATGAAGGAACTGAACGAGGTGGGCCGCAAGCAGGAAGCGCTCCAGTCCAATCTGGATCGCCTGCAGGAACGCCTACAGAACGAATGGTCCTTCGACCTTGCCAATCCTGAAGAATTTGAACGTGTGGAGTACAGTCAGCCCGAAGCCGATAAGGAAATCCGTGAACTTCGCGGAAAGATCAAGGATTTGGGCCCCATCAACGTGAACGTGATGGAAGACTACGAAGACGAAAAGAAGCGCCTGGAAGAGGTGGAAATCCAGTTCAACGATCTGGACCGTGCCCGCGCTTCTCTCGACCGTACCATCACCAAGCTGGACGATATCGCCCGTAGCCGCTATCTAGAAACCTTTGAACGCATACAGAAGAACTTCCAGTTTGTATTTAGCAAACTGTTCCTAAATGGTGAAACCAAGATGTCCCTGGTTGAAAAACTGGATGAAAACGGCAAGCCCGGCGACATTCTGGATGCAGACATCGAAATCAATGTGCGTCCTACCGGCAAGAAGATGCGTGGCATCAAGGCCCTTTCCGGTGGTGAGCATGCCCTGACGGCCACGGCCCTGCTCTTTGCCATCTACATGGAAAAGCCCTCGCCTTACTGCGTGCTGGACGAAGTGGACGGCCCGCTTGACGATGCCAACGTGGGCCGTTTTATGGCGCTTCTCCGAGAATTCAGCAAGCAGACCCTGTTCATTGTGGTGACCCATAACAAGCGTACCATGGCCGAAGCCGATATGCTCTATGGTGTGACTCAGGAGATCAAGGGCATTTCACGCATTGCCAGCGTACAATTGGCCGATGCAACGAAATTTGCGATTTAGTATGCCCCGCAACCTCCAAACCCTAAAGGGCTTCATCTTCGCGGCCCTTTCCGCTATCTGTTACGGCACGAACCCCCTTGGGGCCCTGCATTTGTACGCCCAGGGGTATTCTCCGGAAACGGTGCTCTTTTACCGTTTCTTTACGGCGGCATTGCTGCTGTTGGTCGTTTTGCTGGTACAAAGGGCCCGTTTTAGGATTTCGCTCAAGGAATTGGGGACCCTTGTTGTTTTCGGATTCTTGTTTGCGGTGAGTTCACTGACTTATTACGCTTCCTTCAAGTACATGGATGCAGGGCTGGCCTCTACGCTTTTGTTCCTTTACCCGCTAGAAGTTTCGGTGCTGATGGCTGTTTTCTTCAAGGAAAAAATTAAGCATTTGACCTTGGTTTCTATTGCCATTTCGATGACAGGCGTTGCCCTTTTGTATCATGGGGGAGATGGTGCTACCTTGAGTACGGTTGGGCTTGCCCTTGTATTCGTTTCTTCGCTATCATACGCCGTTTATATGGTAATGGCTAAAGGTGTCAATTTGCAGATGGGTTCGGTGAAGATGACTTTCTATGCCATCAGTTTTTGCATGTTTTTCTTGTTGCTCTATTCAGTGACGTTTGGTACGGGTTTGCCTCCTGTTTTCACCAAGGCTAGTTCCTGGGGCTGGGGCTTTATGCTGGGTGCCGTGCCTACGGTACTCTCGCTCATCTTTATGGTGAAGGCGGTCAAGAGTATTGGTTCAACGCCCACGGCCATTTTGGGGGCTTTGGAGCCTGTCACCGCCGTGGCAATCGGTGTACTTGTCTTTGGAGAAATCCTCACAGTCCGCCTTGGAATCGGAATTGCCCTAATTCTCGGCTCCGTGGTTCTAATCGCCGCAAAGCGGAAATGATTTTTTTAATTTGGAATTATGCAGTGCAAATGTTCAAAATGCGGTAAGGATTTCAATGACAAGGTGGGCATGTCGCCCCTTCAAAGCAACCTTGCTATCCGCGTGCGGAATAGGGTGGGAAACATCTGCCTCGATTGTCGCCAGGATACATGCAAGACCAAGCGGGGTAGGTGGAAAATGTGGTTCTACGACCTGAAAGTCGGGGCCATCTGTCTGTTGCTGCTTTTGCCGGTCTTTTTGGTTTTTGCAGGACTTGTGGTCTTTATGGCGCTCTACGTGCTGTAAGTCTTTTTGACTGGACATAGATAAATTGTCCATACCGTTTGGATTCCAAACTCTCTTATACTTTCAAAAAAAATTAAATTTTTGTACAAACTGTAGTATTCACAAAAGGGATTTTGGGATGATTGGTTTTCCTACTAGAATTTTAGCAGTTTTGTGCCTGTTGGCGGTTTATGTTTCCGCTGGCGTAGACCAGTGCAAGCCCATCGGCTGGGCGACACGTTCGGGGCGGACTTCTGCGGCATTCGAAGTGACCGGCGGTGGTAACGCAACCCCCATTACAGTTACGACTTTTTCTGACTTGCAAAAGTACGCCAAGGATTCCTCTCCGCGGGTCATCTACGTTGATGGTACACTGGGTAGCGGCTGGAGTGGCACGACCGGCGATCGCCTGAACATTACCGCATCAAACAAGACGATTATCGGACTTAGGCCGGGAACACTCCTGAAGGCTCCTATCCACATCACGAGCAAGGCATCCAATATCATCATCCGCAATATTGTCATTAGGGGGCCAGGCAGCAATGCTGACCAGGCTTGGGATAACCTCACCATCGAGGGAGAATCAAAAAACATCTGGATAGACCACTGCGAATTTTGGGACGGCCAGGATGGCAACGCCGATGTGGTGAAGGGTTCAGACAATGTGACATTTACCTGGTGTATTTTCGGCTACGAAAAAAAGAGCACCCACAATCTTTCGAACCTTATCGGCAGTTCCGATGACGAGACCATAAGCGAAGGCAAGCTGAATGTAACTTACATGTTCAACTGGTGGAAAGCCGCAAATCAGCGTAAGCCCCGCTGCCGTTATGGAAACGTGCACGTAGTGAACAACCTCCTTACCGGCGATGCAAGCGTCACAAGCGGTACGGATGTACTTGGGGTCTCGGCGGGCCACATGTGTACGGTCCGCACCGAAAGGAATGTGTTCATCAACGAAGCGAATCCGATTTATACAGGCAATGCAAACGGCACGGGCGTAAACGAAACCATCGACAACATCTTCACGAACTGCTCGGGCAACACGAAGGGCACGGGCACCTCGTTTACGCCGCCTTACGACTACACGGACTTCATGCTGTCGGCAAGCGAGGTGGAAGCCGTTGTGAAATCGAATGCGGGTGCGACACTTGCAAGTCCAACCGCCTGCGGCGAATTGACCCCTGCATCCAGTTCTTCTGTGACCTCAGTGAGCTCCAGCAGCGTGGAGCGTAACGCCGAAAAGGCCTACCAGGCCGAAAAAGGAATGATCAATGGGGGAGTCGTCGAAAGCAGCAATGTGGGATTTTGGGGCGATGGCTATGTGAATTTTGATAAAGGCGGCGATTTTGAGTTCCCAATGACGGTAAATGTGGCTGGGGAATATAGGTTTGAAATTGATTTTGCCAATGGATCTTCTGAAGATCGGAGTTTAGTCATTTCTGTCGGTGCTAGCGATACAACTGTTGTGTTTGAAAAAACGGGAGCCTGGACCATTTGGTCCACCAAGGAAATTTCTCTAAAGTTGTCTGCGGGCGAAAACTCCATCAGATTTGCAACGGTCGACGGTAACGATGGCCCGAACATCGATCAGTTCGACGCTTTTCTTGTCAAAAAAACGGAGGTTAAACCGGAGGAGAAGCCGGAAGAAAAACTGGATGAAAAAACTGAGGATAAGTCGGCAGAGAAACCGGATGCCTTTTTACCTCCTGAAAATCAAGATTATGTAACAAGAAACGGTTTATGTCGGGTGACCTTGTTCAATACGAAGGGTGTCAAAATGCGCTATCTGGAAGTTGAAAACGAAAAGATTGGTGATGCTGCATGGATAACACGCGGCCTTCCGTCTGGGATCTATATGTTGCGCATAAGAATTGCGGATAGGATTTTACAGCGCTTTATTACGGTCAAGTGATATATTTCTCCCATTAGAGTGAAAATTCTAACAAAAAAAGACTCGGCATGAACCGAGTCTTTTTTAGTAGCGGGGGCAGGACTTGAACGCTGCGACCTTCGGGTTATGAGCCCGACGAGCTACCAACTGCTCCACCCCGCGTCGAGGTATGCCCATATATAGTAAAATCCTGTGTTTTTGTCAAGTCAAAGTGGCGAAAACAGCAAGAAAAGGGCATTTTTTATCAAAAAAGAAAGGTTTCGTTGACGAGGTTTGGCAAGTTTGTTTATTTTTGGATTAGATGAATAAGGCTATCCAACAGTCCCGTATTTTGTTTCTCGACACGCAGCCCCTGGTGCGTCTTCTGCAGATGCATCCGGACTACTACAGCTCTGTATCTGAGGTACTGGACCTGGCTTACGAGAAGAATTTGACCATCCTGGTATCTTCTGTTACTTTGTTTGAGATATCAAAACAAGCCTTTTCTGCTCACGAAGGCGTCCTTGCTCGCCAGTATCGGGAATTTTTTGAGAATTCGGCTAACGTGGTCTGCTGTGACGTAAATCCTGAGATTTCTGTAAAGGCGGCAGAGTTTTTTGCTGCTGCGTCCCGCTCGAACCATAAGCTTACAGAGGGGGAGTCCCTGCGGCTTGCCACAGCCTTTGTGATGGGTGCAGACTGTATTGTGACGGAATGCAGTGCCTTCCGCGATGCGACGGATATTTCTGTCGTTACTCTGGACGAAATTTAGGGCATAAATCCTTATTTTTTCTATCTTTCCCTCCGAAATTACGGAGTTTTTATGCCTAATTACTGTCCTGTTATCGGTCTTGAAATCCATTGCCAGCTCGCAACTAAAACCAAGATGTTCTGCGGCTGCGAAATCGAAGTGAATACGACCCCGAACAAGCACGTTTGCCCTGTTTGCCTCGGTATGCCGGGTGCCATGCCTGTGCCGAACAAGAAGGCGGTGGAATACGCAATTCGTCTGGGCCTCGCCCTGAACTGCGAAATTGACCTGAATGCGATGTGGACCCGCAAGAACTACTTCTACCCGGACCTGCCGAAGGGCTACCAGATTACCCAGACGGGCGGACTTCCGGTGTACGACCACCCGATTTGCAAGAACGGCTGGCTCGAAATTGTCAAGGAAGACGGCACCAAGAAGCGTGTGGGTATTACCCGTATCCACATGGAAGAAGACGCCGGTAAGCTCATCCACGACATGAGCCCGACCGATTCCCACTTCGACGCGAACCGCTGTGGCACTCCGCTCTGCGAAATCGTGACCGAACCGGATATCCGTAGCCCCGAAGAAGCCGTGCTCGTCTTGAAGAAGATCAAGCAGACTCTCGAATACACCCGCGTTTCCAACGCCAACATGGAAAACGGCAACATGCGCTGCGACGGCAACATTTCCCTGCGTGCCAGCGAAGACGCTCCGTTCGGTATCCGCGCCGAAATCAAGAACCTGAACAGCTTTACGAACCTCGAAAAGGCTCTCTACTGCGAAATGAACCTGCAGGCCTCGACCCTCGACGCCGGCAAGGAAGTGGAACAGTGCACCAAGCGTTACGACCCCAACGCGGACAAGACCATCGTCATCCGCAGCAAGGAAGACGCCCATGACTATAAGTACTTCCCGGAACCGGATATGGTCCGCCTCGTGACCGACCCGGCCTTTGTGGAAGAAATCCGACGCACGCTTCCGGAACTGCCGGATGCCCGCCGCAAGCGCTTCATGGACGACTTCGGTGTCTCCGAATACGACGCCATGGTGCTCACCGAAGACCGCGACGTGAGCGAATGGTACGACACCGCCGCGAAGAACTGCAAGAATGGCAAGGTGCTCGCCAACTGGGTGATTACCGAACTTTTGGCCAAGGTGAAGGAACTGGAAGGCGGCCTCAGCGCCCTCAAGATCAAGCCCGAAGACCTCTGCAAGTTGGTGAACCTCATCGCCGACAACACCATCAACGGTAAGATTGCGAAGACGGTCTTCGCCGAGATGTTCGAAACCGGCAAGGATCCTGAAGCTATCGTGAAGGAAAAGGGCCTCGTGCAGGTGACCGACACCGGTGCCATCGAAGAAGTGGTCCGCGCTGTGTGTGCCGAAAACGCAGCCCAGTTCGCCGAATTCAAGGCCGGCAAGGTTGCGCTGAAGGGCTTTTTGGTCGGTATGACCATGCGCAAGTCCGGCGGCAAGGCCAACCCGGGCCTCGTGAACCAGATTCTCGACAAGCTCGCGAAGGAATAATAGCTGAATGGGGTGGACGTCTTCGTTACGTCATTCCGTGCTTGACACGGAACCTAGATGGCGGATCAAGTCCGCCATGACGAGGCGTAGCCGAAGTAATCACGGCAGTTTGTTGCTCGTGGTCTTGTTCGCCCTATTCCTCGCGATTCCCGCAGCTGCGGCTGACACACCCAACAAGTGCGATAGTCTTCGAGTGAATACGCTGAACATGACCGAAGAAGAGATTGCCGAAATTTGCGGTATTGATTCAACGAAGCTCGCCGAGGGACCCACCCTTCAGGAACTCAACGAAGAGAATCCGAGTTACGTCAAGCGCGAATACAACCACCGCCAGCAAGTCATCGTTGGTAGCGTGGTGATGCTCTGCGTCGCCGTCGCCATGGTGCTCATGAACAATTATAACCCGAAAAGGTAGACTCTTATGACATACACAGATGAAGCAAAACAGAATTTCAAGGCCCTCTCCAACAACCCGTATCCCGGTCGTGGCATCGTCCTCGGCACCAGCGCCGATGGCAAGTCCTACGTGCAAGTTTACTGGATTATGGGTCGCAGCGTGAACAGTCGCAACCGCGTTTTCGAGATTGAAGCCAAGACCGGCTTCATGAAGACGAAGGCTTTCGACGAGTCCAAACTCACGGACCCACACCTGATTATCTACTATCCGGCCCGCCACACGGCCGATGTCCAGATTATCACCAACGGCGACCAGACCGATACCATTTACAACGCCATCAAGCTCGGCGGTACTTTCGAAAGCGCCCTCGCAACGCGCCAGTACGAAGACGACGCTCCGAACTTCACGCCGCGTATTTCCGGCATTCACTACAAGAATGCCCAGCCTGCCCTCTACAAGCTCTCTATCCTCAAGAGCCGCAACAACTGCGAAGACGCTGGCTGCGAACGCATGACGTTTGAATACGAGAAGGCTCTGCCGGGTCTCGGCCACTTCATCAGCACATACGAAACCGACGGTAGCCCGATTCCTTCTTTCAACGGCTTCCCGAAACTGATGCCGATCTTCGACAACGCTGAAGACACGCTCAAGAAGTACTGGGCCGCCCTGAACAAGGACAACAAGGTTTCCCTGATGGTCAAGTGGATTGACAAGAAGACCTTCAAGGCCAAGACCTTGATCGTTAATAAGAACAAGTAATTATTGATGTCATTCCCGGCTTGACCGGAAATCATCTATTTTTCCACCACATTCCCGAGGATGTGGTGGATTTTTTTTATTCCGTCGAATTCCGAGGGGTTGCTGATGTAGTAGAAGATTTGCTCCACCAGCGCGTCGGTGTTGAAGTCGTAAGAGGGAATGCGCAACAGGTAGCTTTCCATGGAGTTGTCGAAGGCGATGTAGGTTGGGCCAATGTTCGGCTCGGGAATTTCCATGTTGTTTTCTTCGACCATTTCCATGAAAATTCCAGCAACTTCGTCATTTACGCAAATCCAGGGCATGGTGTTTCCATTTTTCGCCTGGAATTCGAGGGCACGTTCGGCAAGCGTTTTGAGCTTTTCTTTTTCAAGGGAGCGCGCCATGATTTCTACGGACAATTTTTCAACTTTCTTGCGGGCAATTTGTTTGTAATCCCAGGGGCTCGCGAATTCGTCGTCTATGTAAGGGTGAACCACCAGACCCGATTCTTCGAGGCCGGAGAGGCGATCCTTGGACCAGGAACTGTTGTGGTACGGCGAAAAGTACCCGACTTCGGTCACGCCGAGACCGAGCAGATATCGTCCGATTTCTTTGCCGGGATTCTTGCCGAAGGTGGAGTTGAAGAATATCCAGTTGTCTTTGCGCAAAAAACTCTTAGGCACGGCGTCGATGGGGTGTTCCCACCAAACGGCCACGGGGAACTTGGCGTCGGCGAAAAACGTTAAGAGTGGCCTGAAGTTTTGCACCAAAAGTGTCGAAAGCACTGCCCCTATAGCGTTTGGGTGTTCTGAAAGCTTGCAGGGCTTGCCGCTGCGGTCAATGAGCTTTCCCGAGGCGTCGTCAATGCCGAACAGGGTGAGCTTGTAATGGTTTTTACCAGCGGTCTTGTAAATCAGTCGCAAGAAGTCCAGTTCACGTTCACTTTCGGCGCTGAAACCGCCCCAACTGTTGCAACGGGTGACGAAAATGAGTTCGCTGAGCGGTACGTTGTCTTTCTTTTGCTGTTTGCGGTAGAAGAAGTACTGACGGCCTTCTTTTTTCAGAATGTTGCGGGCAACTTTTTCTTCGAGGAACTTGCGGAGCGTGCCTTGCGACACGTTGTAGCGGGCAGAGAGTTCCTTGGAAAGAGGCAGTGGCTGCGAAGGCTTTAGGTAGCCCTGTGCAAAGTCGCGTTCAAAAGCCTTGGTGAGCTTTTCGGAAACTGTCTCGTGAATGTAGGGGACTTTGGTCCGTAGGGGAGATGTGCCCCAAAAACAGCCTTTACCCTGAATCTTGCAAATCTTTCCGGCGGATTCCAACTCGGCAAGCGCAGCCTGCACCGTACCCGACGAAGCGCCGAAGCTCTTGATCATGGATCGCACCGACGGGAGTCGGTCGCCCTCGGCGAGGTTCATATCGAGCAAAGCCTTGATAATCCGCTGTTTCATGGAATGTAATATACTAAATGTTGCTTGAAAAGTAGATCCTCGCTGGAGTTTATCCCGCACTTGATGCGGGACGAGGATGACAAAAAAAGCCTGTGCAAGGGGGGACTTGCACAGGCATGTGGGTGTATGGAGGCTCGTTTTAGTAGTTAAAATCGACTTGGTAATGGGCCTTGTTGGTTTCGCTTACACGGGCACCCTTGGCGTTGACAGTGCCACGAATCTTGTGGGAATCCCTGAATACCTTGGCCGGGCGGATAGCATCGGTCTGGTCGTTGTCGTCTTCATCGAGATTGTTTTTTTGATTCTTTCTATTGTCTGTATTCTTATTCGTGCTACTGCTGCTTTGATCGGTATTATATTGGCTTTGACTGCTGCTGCTCATACCCGGGTTGTTGCTGTTGGAACTCTGGGGGTTGTTTTCCGAATCTTGGGGGACCACTAAATCGGCTGGGATTGCTGCGTCTTTCTTGGTAAGGGCTATAACGAGCATTCCATCTTTGACAAAAATATTGGATGGGGTGATATCGACGCGGTTACCATCAAATGTCCAGTCTCCCAAATTCCAACGGGACCTGTCTAGATTGTCAAAATTATCGGTCCATTTGAGTTCAAAGTCACTTCCGTTATCCCCTTGCCCCGGTGTATATTCGTAAACCTTGACCCAGTTGATGAACTGGTAAACGGGAAGAATATTGTCATTCCATGCGCCCACCCAACCAGCGTCTTCATGAGACCAGAGGTTGAAACGGAGACCCTGGGGCTTCTTGGTCAGGTCCTGAACCTGGTTATTGTCTCCCTGGCCCTTGATTGTCTTGCGGACAACCTTGCCGTCGAGAATCCATGCCACATAATCCGGAGTCCATTCCATGCTGTAAGTGTGGAATGACTGGTTGGATGCGGGGCTGATGGCGTGGTGTTCTTCGCTGGTTACCTTACGATCCGGCAAACCGTTTCCCGGGCCATATCCTGTAATGATATTGGATTGGAAACTATTTGGATTCTTGCCTAAAATTTCAATATCAATTTCGACCCAGGGTTCATTACCGCCCAGGTAGGAGTCATTGTGGTACAAGAACATGGAACTGACAGTTCCCGATCCGGCAGCCATTTGCATACGGGCTTCAAATTTGCCGTACATCCAAGTTTCATTGGTATAAAGCTCTCCACCTTTGTAATCTTTAGCCATAAGTGCCCCTGCTGCAAGAGCTATCGTTGCAAGGAAAAACCTCGTGTTCATCATTTTCTCCCTTTTGTACATTAAAAATATATTTTCTAATGTCGTTTTGTTTTGTCGAGACTGTCAAAATGATACTGGTGTATCAATTGATTTGTGCGGAATTAACTGAGAACTATCGGAGAACACGCTTATTGTTCCAACTTTTTAAGAACGTCCTGCAGCTCTTTAGGCAGGGGGCATTCCTGCACGGTGTTCTTGCCTTGCCAGGGGTATTCTAGGCGACAACTATGCAAGAAAAGGCGGCTCAGCCCGTACTGTTTCTTGAATTCACGATTCAAGGCGAAATCTCCGTAGCGGGTGTCTCCCAAGAGGGGGTGCCCGATACTGGCGAAGTGGGCCCTGATTTGGTGCATGCGGCCCGTTTCTAGGTTGATCTTTACCAGGTCGTAGCCGTTGTAGTGCTTCTTAATGCTGTAGTGGGTAATGGATTTTTTGCCGTTCTTGTCATCAACCTGCATTTTGGAGCCCTTGGCGTTGTCTGTGCGCGCGAGGGAGGCCTCGATGGTCCCTTTTTCTTTATCAAGGTTTCCTTTAACTAGGGCCAGGTAGAATTTCTTGACCTCGTGTTCGCGAATCAGGCGGGTCAGGTCCCGCAGAGTATCACCGTGGAGGGCCACCAGCAAAAGGCCCGAAGTTTCTTGGTCCAGACGGTGAGCAAGGGTAGGCTTGAAGTCTAGACGTTCCTGCTTGCCCCATTCCCAAAGGTGCTCTACCAGGCTCTCTCCGGGACGGGTTCCGCTTCCCGGCTGGCTTGGCATACCCGAGGGCTTGTTTACTACCAGGTAGTCCTCTGTTTCCAAAATGATATCTAGTTCACGAGCTCCCCAGGCTGATTTCTTTTCGGAAGGGGACTGTTCCTTGCCCCATGTAGACTTGGTCTTGGGAAAACCAGATACCTTTTCTTCAGCAGTGTTTACAGATTTCAAATTCTCGTAAATGCAGATAGTGTCGCCTTCTTGGAGCATCTGGTTCGCCTTGCCGATAACCCCGTTGACCCGAACCTTCTTTTTGCGCAGGATGGCAAAGAAAACGGAAAGAGATTCTTCGGGAAAGGCCTTGCGGAGGAAACGATCAAGGCGCATGTTGGCAAAGTTACGGTCAATGGTACGGGTAATCATTTCTATTTCCTCAAATTTTTCGCATAATAGGCCAGGCGGATTCCGTCGGCGGCGCTGGTGACGATTCCTCCAGCGTAGCCCGCCCCTTCGCCCAGAACGAAAAGCCCTTGCGTATTTATGCTTTCTAGGGTCGTGTCATTCCGGGTGATACGCAAGGGAGAGCTGGTGCGAGTTTCCGGTGCCACAATGAGCCCTTCCGCAATAAAACCGGGAATCTTTCGGTCAAAGTTCAGGAATCCTTCGTAAAGGCTTTGGCAAATCCTCTTGTCCAGCCAGTCCCAGGTGTTGGTGGGAACAATCCCGCATGGGTATGTAGTCTTGGGTAGCTTCTTGTCTAGCCGGTGGTCCATGAAAGCCTTGATGGTTTGTGCGGGAGCGCAGTAGTTCTTTCCGCCGACGTTGAAGGCGTCCCTCTCTGTTTTTCGTTGAAAATCAAGACCGTCAAAAAGTTCTTCACTGGCCTCTACAGGAACCACGATGGCCCCGTTAGCAAATGGCCCGTTTCGACGGCTATAGCTCATACCGTTGGTGGCAAGGGTCCCAGGCTCTGAAGCACAGGGCACCAGTACTCCGCCGGGGCACATGCAAAAGCTGTAGGCGCTGCTGGTCTTGGATAGGGTAGGAGTGGCTAAAAAATATTCAGCGGCTCCTGTAAGGCGGGTGTCTACGCCGTTGCCTAACTGGCGAATATTTATCAGGCTCTGGGGGTGTTCCACCCGTACGCCCATGGCAAAGGCCTTGCTTTCTAGTGCCACACCTCGTGCGTGGAGCATCTGGTAAATGTCCCGGCAAGAATGCCCTGTGGCAAGCAGAAGAGCTTCGCAGGGCTTCCAGGCTCCCTGTGGCGTGGCGTCGTTTTCGATCTTGATGGCCTTGATTCGTCCGTTCTGGATTTCTACATCTGTCAAGGCGGAATAGAAGTGTATATAACCGCCCAGACGAATGATTTCCGCACGAATTTGGCGTAGCATCAGCACAAGCCTATCGGTACCGATGTGGGGCTTTGCGAAGGTAATAACGTCTTTATCAACGCCAAAGTCCACCATGTCACGCAGGACTTGTTCCGAGAAGGCGTTGCGGCTCCGGGTGTTGAGCTTTCCATCACTGAAAGCTCCGGCACCGCCCTCACCGAATAAAACATTGCTTCTGGCATTAAACTTCCGATCTACAAAGAACCTGCGGATATCCCTAAAACGTTCCTCTACAGGCTTGCCCTGTTCGTAAAGGTCTACGGAATAACCCTTGCGTAATAGATGGAGGGCTGCCCATAGTCCAGAGGGACCTGCACCGATGATATCCACATGTTGGGGCATTGGTATAGTGCCTGCCAAGCCCGCCACTTTCGTATCTTTTTTCTTGGGTTGTTCCTCTACAAGCCCTTTGGCATTGTTACCGAAGGTTTTCAGTTTGTTCTGAACGTCGAAACGGACATTGTAAGACCAATGGGGATTGCCCTTCCGACGGCTATCCAAAGAAAAACGCTCCACCTCCAGATTAAAAATCTGGTCCGGATGGAGCTTCAATGTTTTGGCTAGAGCCTCGCGAAACTGGCCCTTCTTATCAAGGGCAACACTCAGCTCGTGGAAACAGTAAGAGTACATGGCCCTTGCCGTCTTCAGTAGAGTTAGAACACGTAGTTCAGGTTGATGCCGCCGTAGATGTCCTTGTATTCATTGGACAGGTAATCTGGGCGATAATAGATAGCCGACCCTACATACCAATCACTGTAGAAATGCTTGTTGTGATTAACACGAAGGTTAATCTTGCCCAACACGTCAGTTTCTTCCTCATCGAAGTCTTCGTCATATTCCGTCCATTCTGTGAGCATGTAGCGGAATTGTCCGTTTAAGCTCAGAATTATGAAACGATTGGCGAATGGAATTTCATATTCGTCTTCTACAGTGATTTCATCTTCAGTCATTTCATCGCGAACATAGGACTTTTGTCGGTATGTCACCTGGAAATGGTTTTGCATGTTCTTTAGGGTCGTGGTAATGCTCAGAGGATAGCTCTGTTCAAAGTAATCGCCACCGTGATAATAGTAACCTAGTTTAGCCCATGTTGTATCTTCTAAGTCCAGGTCCAGTTCGTCTACTAAGCTATCCTTATGGAACTTGGAATCGTCTGTGCGCAGGGTCCAGCGGCCGTTAATCTTAAACACGGATTGGGCAGCCCTAAAGGAAATTCCGGCCATAAAGCTTTGCTTATAGAGCCTTTCCTCAAATTTGGACGCAAGATAGGGCTCATCTGCAAGGGACATGTAGTCGCTCCAGCGGGCGGAATCCACCATCACCGTATCACCGTTTACGACGGCAATTTTGGAACCATCTCCCTTGGTAAAGAACTTATCTCTGTAGATGCCATCATCCAGCATATAGTCTCCGCGCAACTGAACAGGACGATACTGGCTTCTGTATTCTAATGCATACCCTGCAGTAATTTGGACTCTTGGACTGATAGTAAAGGTGTTGTCCAATCCGAAATTATGAGTGTACTTGGTACGGTCGTTGTCCAGTTCGTGTTTTTCGAACCAGTCGCTGTCTTCATCGGAAACCAGGCCAAAATGTGTTCCTTCGGCAAGTCCGGCAAGGTTTTTCTCTCTTCCGTGGGCTGCATTTTCAACATAAATCTGATAATCTAAGCCTAGGGTCCAGAATTTCTTGATATCCTGTTCCAGACTTGCACCAAATTCACGAGTGTTGGAAAGCTGGTCCGGAGACCCAGCGCTGTAGAAGTTTTCACCAATGTACTTTACATGGCCTTCAATTCTTGTCCTGTTGATATTCCAGTTAAGTGAGGCTCCCAGCGCAAAGTTCTGACTTCCCCAATGTTGGCCTAACACACGGTCATCATCGCGGTCACTTTCCGTTTCCTTCTGGGCTCTTTTGGCCTTATCAATCAGGTAATGGAGAGTGGTAATCATTTCAGATTTTGTCATGCCGGTGTTGTCACCGAAAATTTCCTCTAATTCATCATTTGTCAGCCAATCGATTTGACTTTCGTTTTGCATTAGCTTACGTAATAGGGAGTAGCTAGATGTATTCAATCCGGCATTAGAGAATACCTTGTTGATGGCGCGTTGGCGTACCGCATCTGTGGTGTCGGCGTGGCCTACGGCAATCTGTCCATTCAGTTCGATATCACCGGGGAAGAACAACCAGTTGCCTTCGGCGTACATGGTGAATGATTCTTGCAAGGGGTCGGTGGTGAGTGTCGATGCTTTTGCTCCGTCACGAAGCAAGGGGTCCTCAATTTCGTCGTTTGCATAGATGGCACCAACCTTTGCGTCAAATCTGCGGACTGGAGCCCATTTTAGGAATCCGCCAAAAGCAAGGCGTTGGGCTTGAGCTTCGCCATCGTCGATATAATCATTGTAAAGGTAAGGATGACGGTTGTGGGGTACCAAAGAGCGCTTGGCTTCTCCAAAGAAACCTTCCAACTGAACCAAGGGCTGATCCGCATTGTTTTTGAGCAAAGAAAGGGTATATTCTGCGCCAAATAGGGGCATGCCGGACATGTAAATGTCTCCGCCCATTAATTGAAAATCGCCTAGGTTGACATTGTTGTAGCTATCATTGTAACGTAGTGTCACTGGGTTGGGCGAGAAATGGTTCCATGAATCCGAAGTGGCGTCCATGGTGAATTCGATGGTTTTTCCTTCGGGAGAAATCATCAAGACATAGGTTGAGGCGTTTGCGCCAAATCCGGGAACCTGGAAATAGTTCTTATAGCGATCGCCACTGAAAACAGTATCTGTTCCAGAAATTTCGGGAGTGCTGCCATGGTGTGTGCGAGTGCGGACATAATGGTAGTTTCCGCCCAACATTACATTGCCGAGAACAGTCCAGCTCTTTTGCGTAGAATCAGCGGGGGCTTCAGATTCAAATACCACGCTGGCTTCGTCGGCAGGATTCAGGTTCTTCCGGTCCACACCGGGAACTTCCGGTTCGGGGGGAAGCGTTGCTACGGTTTCTGCGGCCTTGTTGCTGAAATTGGACTTGTTGTTCTTGGCGGTCTCCATGAGTTCGGGAGCAAGAATTTCCGAAGAGGAAATACCCACCGCATTTTGCTCAATAGCGGTATTGTTCAATTCAATAAGGGTGTTTCCCATATTCACAACGGCGGTTCCGTTGTTCTTGAATTCCGAAGAAGAGACTACGCTCATCGAAACTTTGGAGTTCAACAGGGCGACACTGTTGTTTTCAAAAGTGGACCGCTCAATTTCGCCCTGGGCATAGTTGGAGAGGTTCAGGGCAACCTGGTTGTTCTTGAACTGGCAGTCGTTTGCATTGACTGTGGCGTTACGGGCATAAATGCCATATCCGGCGGATCCTTCCACAAGGGAATTCTGGATTTTCAGATTGCCGTTTTCTACCACGATTCCGTTGGTGGCGTTCAAGATCTGGGCGTTGCGGATTTCGGAGTTGTTTTCTCCGGTAATCACGATTCCGGCCCAATCGCCTGCAGCGGGAGTACTCATGGCAGAGCGGAACACCACGGGGGATGTTGCAGTTCCTGCCACCACCAACTGGCCCTGGTTTACTGCGAGGGAGCTACCCTTGGTGAACAAAATGGTGGTTCCCGGTTCAATGACCAACACCGTGTTGGCGGCAACAGACACCGTTCCGTTTACGAGGTAGGGGGATTTGTCCGCCTTCAAGAAACCGCGGAGTTCACCTTGGAGTTCTGTGCCGGTCAGTTGAGCATTTTGCGGTTCTGGTGCGGGCGCGGCCTCTACGACCGGTGCAGGGGAGGCCACAGGAGCGGCTTCTACTGGTGCTGGTGCGACAGCCTGCTCAGCAGGGGCTTCGGCAACAGGTGCAGCGTCGGGTGCAGGTTCTGCTGCTGGCACGGGTTCTGCGACGGTCTGTTCAGCAGGAGCTGTTTCAGTGGCTGCAGGTTCGGCTGTTTCGGGAGCAGGTGCCATTCCCGCGGTAGCGGGTTCTGTAGGTGCAGGAGCAGCGGCCGGAGCGGGTGCCGGAACCTCCTGTGCGGCAGGTTCTGCTGCAGGGGCTGCAACTTCTTGAGTTGGGCTTGCGGCTTCTTGAACCGGTGCAGGAGCAGCCTGTTCGGCAGGTTGTTCTTCTGCCGGCGTTGGCGCAGGACTTGCAACTTCTTGGGTTGGACTTGCAGCTTCCTGGACCGGTGCTGCTGCGGGAGCAGCAACTGGAGCTGGCGCTGGAGTTGCTTGTGTGGCAGGGGCGGCCTCTTGAGCAAATGCAAAGAACGTTCCCAGAAGGACTATTGCGACGGTACCCTTAAAATTCTGTTTCATTTAGCGTACCTCGTAGGTCTTGGTGGCATTAAGAATCATGCCGTTCTTTAAGACAACCTTGATGTTGATTTCTGTCTTTTGGCCGTATTCCAGATTCACGCGGACACTG
Source organism: Fibrobacter sp. (assembly GCA_017475045.1). Classification (GTDB taxonomy): domain Bacteria; phylum Fibrobacterota; class Fibrobacteria; order Fibrobacterales; family Fibrobacteraceae; genus Fibrobacter. The sequence continues at coordinate 50,053 of JAFVGH010000044.1, forward strand.
AAGTTAAAATCTTGAATGGACGGGGAATTTTCTTCATAAATTTTTTTGTTTTTGCTTGTGACAAGGACACTTTTTATACGGCTGACGTCATTATCGATTCCCCTGATAGAGAAATACATTTCCCGTTCAAATACTCTGGATATTCCATTGGGTGGAGGAGGTACGCGCAAGCGTTCCTTGTTGCCTTTTTGGATATGTATATAGGCTGAATTGTTCGTTGGGTAACATCCCAGTTTCTTTCGAATTTCAGTCTTATTTCCAGCCTGGTCGCGTGCAATCCAGGTGTAATCGTGAATCCCTGATCTGAGCTTGATGGTGGAGTAGGAGTTTTTGTCGAAATAAAGTTCCTTAAGGGGCGTGTGGTCCATTTCGGTAGAGAGGATGACAATGTCGTCCTTGATGTTGGATAGGGATACGCTGGCTTCGCAACGGATGGAATCGGTACGTTGGAAAATCAGTGCTGGCTTGTCCAAGTTTATAGCCTCGCAGCTCTTGTCAATCTCCAAATCCACCTTGACTGTAGTCTTGCCGGTTGTCCCGTTGAATTCAACAGTTGCGAACTTCTCGTTCCAGTTGCCCTTCTGGTCGCTAATGGTAATGGTATAGGTCCATTTTCCGTTTGCGCTTAGGGGTACCAGGTTGGGGGAGGTGTGCGTGCCCAATTTTACAAACAGGGTTGCTGTAGAATCTTTGGGGTTGAATTCGCCCTCGATGGTAGCCGCTCCTGTTTCGCAAATCTTGAGTGGCGAAGGAGTGGTTACCTGGAACGATGTCGCTGTCATCTGACTGGCAGAATCCTTTACCGTTGTATCAGGCTGTTGCATGTAGTAGGTCTTCAGGTCGGCGCAACCGAAGCTCACCTTCCCGCTATAGCAGATAACGGGGAATTTTTTCTCACCAACGGCGCTGGGAGCCCAGTTGGGAGTAAACTGAATCAATTCTCCGGAAGATTCAATTCTTTCTCCGCCAATTTCCACGCCTACACCAGCTGGGCAGGTTCCCTTGATAGTCGCACTCGGGGTAAAGATTGTGTCTGGGAGGGATTCGAAGGTGCACTTGAGTGAATCCTTTGCATCAGTCTGCTTGGCCTTGTACTCGTTATCCTTTGCTAGGATAGCCTCCTTCAGTTTGTCTAGGGTCATGGAGGTATCGCTGAGCATGGCGTCGATTTCGTTCAAGAAATCAAGGTCGCCCGAAGAGGAAAGCTCTAGGACCAAAAAGTCATCACCATTGGGAACGGCCGTTTCACCGCCGTTAATACCCACAATCTTGCCGGACAGGTTGATTTCCAGGCGTCCATTGCGGAGGGAGGCGATGGGCAACCCCTTGGAACTCATACCGATGACACCGTCTGTTCCACGGATGGCGGCTGTGGCGGTTCCGGTCTTGAACTTGAAGGAACTTTCTTTACTGGCCTGTTTCTGCACATCAAAGCGAACTTTTCCGCTTTTGATGTCGGTCATAGCTGTCTGGACCCCGTCCTCGGACACCAGTTGGGAGAATTCTACTAGGGAATTTTCTTCTACCGAGATTGTACTGCCGTCAGGGAGAGCCACAATAGCCTGGGATTCCACCAAGGTTCTAATCATGTCTTTTTCTTTGACCTTCGCTCCCACGCGGAGGGGAACCCAGTTCCCTTCGGATTTCTTTTGTGTAGTCACATCACCGATGACGGATCGGACTTTACCCGAGGTGTTCTTGGCAGCATAGGAAAATGGTACCGCCAGCATTAAAGCGACAGCGATAAACTTAAATCGGCTTGAAAATGACATATAGCCCCTCTTTCAAGATTATTATACACATTAAATATATTATTTTTGGTCTTATTGAGAGAAAAATGTATCTTTTGAGGGCTGAAAAATGACCCTAATCACACGAGGTGCCCATGAGTGCAGAATTTGAAGAACCTACCGTGGAAATGACCGATCCGGAAACCGGAGAGCAGGTCATCAAGGAACTGGACAAGGCTATCCTTTCTAAGGGGGCTTGGCAGACCATGATGTTCCTTTGCCAGGAACGTAATGCCAAAACCGGCGAATTCGGCGAACCCAAGGTCTATATCCGTCGTTACCAGAAGGTGGCCGGGGCTTTCAAGGCCCGCAGCAAGTTCAATATCAGTGGAAAGGCTCAGGCCGAAGCCATTATTGAAAATCTTAAAAAATGGTATAACATTTAATGCCAGACCCTGCCAGTAGTAAAAAGAAACGTTACAGAATTGATTTCCTGTGCCAGGGGAGCATAAAGTCATTCCCCTGGAAAGACAAGTTCGACAAGATGGCCCACCAGCTCCTTGACCAGGAGGGAACAGGGAATAACGTAAATGTTGTCCTGTGTGACGACGATTTTGTCCGTGAAATGAACAAGTCCTACCGTGGGCTAGACAAGGTGACGGACGTGCTTTCTTATGAATGGCATGAGCCTGACCTGCTGGGCGAAATCTACATCGCTAAAGAGCAGGTCAAGCGCCAGGCTCCCGAGTACGGCAATAGCTTCTTTGCCGAACTGAAGCGAGTGATTGTTCACGGGCTTCTGCATTTGTCGGGCTACGATCACATCAAGGCTGCAGACCGTAAGGTCATGCGCAAGCGGGAATGTGAATTTTTGGGGCTGGACCCCTACAAGGAGAAATGCTGATGGAATCATCGGTACAGTGGGCGATAGCCTTTCTGGTAATTTTTCTGTTCATTTCTTTTTCATTTTCTTTAATAAAGACCGCATTCAGTGGTATCTACGCCAAGCGCGAGGCCAAGGATAGGGAAGGTCGCGAAGAGAAGGTGGCTTCCATTGTGGAGCATGACGGATTCAACGAGACTATCTCCATTGGGCGAATCTTTTGCAATGTGGGTTCAGGAGTTCTTGGAATTTACCTGTTCCAGATGGTTCCGTGGAACTGGGTTAACGAATACAGGATACTTGCTTTTGTGGCTTACCTTGTGGTGGCCTGCATCTGTATCTATACGGTTACTGTTTTCTGTGCAAATTTGCTTGGAAACTTGAAGCCTGATACCCTGGCGCTGGTTTTGATTCCCCTATACAAGCTTATCAGGGTTCCCTTTGCTATTCCTGCCAAAATCTGTCATGTTCTTTTTGTTGCTCTTCTTAAGGGTCTGGGTTACGATTCCAAGCTCAGTTTCTTGTCCGAGGAACGCCGTGACGCTGTACAAGCCGACCTTTCTGATAGCGAAGAAACGGATGCCGAGGGGCTTGAAAAAGAAGAACAGCAGATGATTCTGAACATCTTTGATTTTGTGGAGACGCCTGTTCGCGAAATCATGACGCCCCGTGTGGACATGTGCGCCATCGACGTGGAGACTTCTCTCAATGATCTTGTCAAGGTGCTGAATAGTGAACGTCATTCCAGGCTTCCCGTATACAAGGATACGGTGGACAACATCGTGGGAATCCTTTCTAACAGGGATTTTTTGGAGTGGTATACTGAACACAGGGACGAGCCTTTTGATATCATGAAAATCGTGATGCCGCCGGTATTTGTTCCGTATCACAAGAAGATAGACGACCTTCTCACTGAACTCCGCAAAACGGGTAACCAGCTTGCCATTGTAATTGACGAATATGGCGGTACGGCTGGCCTTGTGACCCTGGAAGACATTCTGGAAGAAATCGTAGGCGAGATCCGCGACGAAGACGATATGGACGAGGATGACGACGTTCAGAAGCTCAAGGACGGCCGCTACATCGTGGATCCCCTTATGACCCTTTCGGACCTGAGTGATGAGCTGGGCATTGAGCTGGAGCCGCCCGAGAATTCCCATGTGGAAACCCTTTCGGGCTTAATTCAGGCGACCTTGGGCATAATTCCATCCCCAGGTGCAGAAGTCAAGATTCAGGGGTATACCTTCCGTGTGCTAAAAATGGACGGCACCCGCATGGAAAAGGTCATGCTGATCTTGCCCCCGGGCAAGGCTGGCCCCAAGACCCAGGCGTTGAAAAAAATATAGGGAAATAGCCTTATATATAAAAATTGGGCCTGCACGTAATGTGTAGGCCTTTTTTTACAATGTGGCTAGGGCATTTTTACTAAAAATGTTATATATTTCTGTATAAGGAATGCGGATGGGATTGTTTTAACCAATAAACAAGCCTTTCTATATGAAAATTATTTCAAAATCCGCATTTTCTATGGCCATGTTGCTTGGGGCATCTGTATCCATGGCAACAGCGGGACAGGCTATCACCGGAAACTTCTTCGATGAAAACGGGGCCTACTTCGGCCCGGACTGCGAAAGTAACGGCTCCCAGTCCACAGGTTCGTTCTACACTGGCAATTACACCAGTCCATTTATCAAGTACCTCGGAAAAACCGAGGCCGAGATTCAGGCAAAGCTGGATCAGATGTGGAATCACTATTTCAAGGGTGATGACAACAGCAAGGTCTATTTCGAAACAAATGACGGGGCTTATATCGAGGATATCCGTAACCAGGATGTACGTTCCGAGGGAATGTCTTATGGCATGATGATTGCCGTGCAGACGAACCACCGTGAAGAATTCGACAAGATCTGGAATTATGCCAAGAACAGGATGTGGCATAAAGGTGGTGACTGGGATGGCTATTTCTCCTGGCAGCTTAAGCTTAATGGCGGTAGCGATGAAAAGCCGGCCCCGGACGGTGAACTTTACTTCATGATGTCCCTGCTTTTTGCCGCAAACCGTTGGAATGATTCACAGTACATGTCCGATGCCCAGTACATTATGGACAAGATGTGGAATAACTACAAGTACAAGCTTTTTAATCAGCAGTATTACATCGTCACCTTCCAGCCTACTCCGGGTAACACCGATTTTTCGGACCCGTCCTATGATTTGCCTGCGTTTCTAGAATTGTTCTCCCGTTGGGCGGAAAATGATCAGGATAAATGGTCTAAGGCGCTCCAGGCGACTCGTGACCACCTGTATGTATCCTCTCATAAGACAACGGGCTTGTTTACCGACTATAACAATTTCGACGGAACGCCCCATAGCGGCTTTGATAGCAATAATCCGTCGGACACCTACATGTTCGATGCCATACGCTGTGCCATGAATTTTGGTATGGACTATTATCTGTTTGGGGCAGATGCTACAAGACAGACGGAAATGGCCAAGAGAATCATTGATTTCTTTGATAAGGATAACTATTCCCATGCCCATTTTACATGGGACGGCCAGTTGGTGAATAACCATCAATATGATGGGTATACTATAGGCCAGGCGGGAGCCAATGCCGTAGCCACCTACGCCTTGCTGGATGATGCTTCGTATAAAGACAAGATTACGAAAAACCTTAAATTGGCCTGGGATGCCAATCTTTTAACGGGCAACAACCGCTATTACGATGGTTTGGTCCATTATCTGGCAATGCTTCATTTGACGGGGAACTTCAAAATTTGGAAGCCCAAGCCCAGTGTTGAGTCAAAGACTGTGGATGCCAATGTATATAATGGGGTGACCTATAACAAGGAAACCACCATTCATTCCTTTGAATCCTGCAAGCTTTATGAAGTGAAGATAACGGGAAATGCGTCAAATGGCACGATCAGTTCTTCGTCTACAGGCACAGACATTTCTTCTTCTGCGGGGAACAGTGATTCTGTGACTCCGGGCTCCAACGGCTCTTCTGTCAATGATCCAAACAGTCCTTCTGCCATCGGGGGCCATTTGGCACTAAATAGCGGTGTAAGGGTGAGGTCTAACAATCATTCCATTGTTATCGAAAACGCCTTGCCCGACACGAAATATATGATAGCAGACTTGAACGGTCGCGTTTTGAAGTCTTCACGGATCCATTCTACAAGTCAGGAAATCCGCCTTAACAATAGGGGACCGATGCTTGTGATTGTGGGCAATAAGACTTTCAAGATAATGAAATAATATTTGTTTTTTGAACTCCAAAAAAAACACCCCGCCACTTTTGAGTGACGGGGCGTTTTAATCAATCGTCAACCGATTACAGGCTAATCAACCCTTCCGTATCCTTGGACATGGCATCGTAGAATGCGTAGCGGGCGTCCACTTCCTTCTGGAGGTCGTCAGCGAGCTTCTTGGCCACTTCCGGATTGTTACGGGTGAGCTGCTTGTAGCGGTTTTCGGTGTAGATGTATTCTGCAACCGGAATTGTCGGCTTCTTGGAGTCGAGGATAAGCGGAGCCTTTCCTTCGGCGGCGAGAGCCGGG
>JAFVGH010000045.1 GCA_017475045.1 Fibrobacter sp.
CCACCGTCCTTGGCCAGGCCAAGTCCATCACCATCACCAAGGACAACACTACGATCGTGGAAGGTGCCGGTGATGCAGCCTCCATCAAGGGCCGTATCGGTCAGATCAAGAAGCAGATTGAAACCACCACCAGCGACTACGACCGCGAAAAGCTCCAGGAACGCCTGGCCAAGCTTGCCGGCGGCGTTGCCGTCATCAAGGTCGGTGCCGCTACCGAAGTCGAAATGAAGGAAAAGAAGGACCGCGTCGACGACGCCATGCACGCAACCCGCGCTGCCGTCGAAGAAGGTATCGTTCCGGGTGGTGGCGTCGCCCTCATCCGTGCCGAAAAGGCCATCGACTCCCTCAAGTTCGACAACGACGACCAGAAGACCGGTGCAGCCATCATCCGCCGCGCTATCGAAGAACCGCTCCGCCAGATCGTGCAGAACGCCGGTCTCGAAGGTTCTGTTGTGGTGAACAAGGTCAAGGAAGGCAAGGACGCCTTCGGTTACAACGCGAAGACCGACACCTACGAAGACCTCATCAAGGCTGGCGTCATCGACCCGGCCAAGGTGACCCGCACGGCCCTCAAGAATGCCTCCTCCATCGCCTCGATGATCCTCACCACAGACTGCGTGATCACCGAGAAGAAGGAACCCAAGCCGGCAGCGCCTGCCATGGATCCTTCCATGGGTGGCATGGGCGGCATGATGTAATCATCGCCGGTCAAGAGAACAATCATTTTCTCCTTAAAACAGAAACCCGGACCGCAAGGCCCGGGTTTTCTGCATAGATCCTTGCCTAGGCGAGGATGACACATCACGTCATTTCTTCAACACCTTGTTCAGCGTAGCCTTCAGGTGGTTCATGTTGGCTTCGTCCAAGGTCTCATAGCGGTAGAAGGTGCCGTCGCTTTGGACAAAGTAGAGTACAGGAATGTATCCTGTGCCGTAGGCGGGGCCGAACTTGCTGTTGGCGTCCTGGAATACAGGTATGACGGCGTGAAACTGGTCAATGAACATGCGGATGTCGTTCTTCTTGATGCCGCCGCCAAGGCCGATGGCGATTCCTGTAAGGCCCGCGGATTCATATTCCTTCATCAGGTCCTGGATTTCGGGGAAGTGGCGCTGGCAGTGGGGGCACTTGGGGCTGAAGTAGTAGATGAGCAGTGGGCGGTTTCCAAAATGGCTGAATAGGATTCCCGGATCGTTGATTCCCACTAGGGGTTTTGAAAAGTCCATCTTCATGGGGGCGTGGGTTGTGGAATCCTGCATGAGTTGGATATCTGCCATCTTGGGTTCGGCAGCGAGCTGTGCGAAACTAAGCGTGGCGGTCAGGGTCACAAAAGCGAAAATACTCTTAAACTTTAACATAGGGTCTCCTAATACGGTAGTTAAAATACGAAATTTACGACAGAAAAGCACAACGGAAAGAAAAGATTATACATTTTACCCGTGATTGTGCGTTTTGCCATAATCCTGCTGTTGGCAGGGCTTTCGATTGCGTTTGCCGGGGAGCAGAGCACCGATAGCCTGCATGAGCGTGTTTCTGATATACCCCTGCCGAAGCAGTCCGCTTACACGGGAAAAGGCTTTGTCATGGGTATTGGCATGGGCGTGTTTGACGCCAGCGAGAAATGCGACTGTGTGGGAATCTGGCAGGGGCAGGCAGACTACTTCTATACGTCCTGGTTTTCGGGAGGGGTGGAAGTCCGGTTTTTCGGCGGTGAGATGGACTCCAGGACTTCGGTCCTGTACCAGCGGTACCGCCTGTTCGGCAAGTTCCACCTGTCTTTTTCAAATTTTTCCATGTACCTTTCTCCTCTGGTGGGGTTGGAAACTACGGACATTTCGGAGCTTCGGGAGCAGTGGAAGAACCGCTCCAAGAACGGGGACGACATTGATGATATCGACGATGATGACGAAATCGCCTCGGTGGCGGATTCTGCGATAAAGGCGACCAACTGCGAAAAGATGTTCTCCCTGGACGGCTTTTCGGCGGGGCTGGAGTTTGGCATGGGGTATGCGTTCCCCAAATACCTTGGGATTTTCGGGGCCGTCCATTACGAGCATAACTTTAACAATTCCCAGCTCCTGACCATGACCCCCGGTTTGGGCTTCAATTTGCGGAGTGTCTGGGATTGGGCCCAAAAGAACACCTATTCCCTGTGGTTTACCGTGGAAGGAGGCTTCCAGAGGTATTTCCATAGGGGGGTCTCGGACTGGAACAGGGCCCTGATTTTCGGGTTTACCTTGGGAATGTAGCCCCGAGGTTTGACAAAAGGCCCCTTTTTTCTATATTTGGTCCACCGGTTTTTAAGGCCGGAACCCTCCCAGGGCCAATGGTGGACCTGGGCGAAAGACCAAAGGGACTCATTATGAGACAGTACGAAACCATGGTGATTATCGATGCCATGATCTCTGACGACGCCATCAATGCCGAAGTCGAGAACATCGGTGCCATGATCACCAACGGCGGTGGCGAAATTCTCCGCCGCGACGATTGGGGCAAGCGCAAGCTCGCCTATACCATCAAGAAGCGCCAGCACGGCTACTACGTGATTTTCTACTACAAGGCTGAAGCCGCTGTAGTTGCCAACATGGAAGCCGCTCTCAAGCTCAACGAAAACGCTCTTCGCTGGATGACCCTCGTGGATTATCCTATGAGCGAAATCGTCTACAACCAGGATATGGCTCAGTCTACCGAAGAAATCATTCCGGTTGACGCAGAAGAAGGGGAGGCTGAATAATGGCTTTTGAAGATAAGAAACAGGCACCCCGTATCCGCCGCAAGAAGACTTGCTGGTTCACGGAAAACAATGTCAAGTTCATTGACTACAAGGACGAGAAGACTCTCCGCCGCTTCATCTCCGAACGTGGCAAGATCATTCCTCGCCGCATCTCCGGCACTTCCGCCAAGTATCAGCGCATGCTGAACGAGGCTATCAAGCGTGCCCGTCAGATGGCGATTCTCCCCTTTGTTTCGGACAGCGTTCGCTAATAGGAGGAACTAGACTATGGAAATTATTCTTAAGGCCAACGTTCCCCACTTGGGCAAGATGCTCGACGTCGTGAAGGTTAAGGATGGTTACGCCCGTAACTACCTGTTCCCTCGCAAGCTCGCTGTGCGTGCTACCAAGGAAGCTAAGCTCCAGATTGAAACCAACCGTGCCGCCCTCGAAGCCCAGTTCCAGAAGGAACTCGCTGCTGCTGGCGACATTGCCGCAAAGCTCGCCGAAATCTCCGTCAACCTGGAACGCAAGGTTGTGGAAGGCGAACGCCTCTACGGTTCTGTCACTGCAGGCGACATTGCCGAAGCTATCACCAAGGCCGGTGTCAAGGTTAGCCGCGCCCAGGTCCAGCTGGACGAACCCATCAAGCAGCTCGGTGTCTACACCGTTGCTATCAAGGTGTTCAGCGACGTGGAAGCTCAGGTCAAGGTTTGGGTGGTAGCTGAGAAGGCATAAGCTTTTTCTGAATCACTGAAAATCTTGAAAAGCCGCTCCTGAAAAGGGGCGGCTTTTTGTGTAATTTGCTATTTTATCTATGTATGCGTAAGTTTTCTTTTATCGCCTGCGTGGCGAGTCTTTTGGCGGTGCCCTCTTTTGCACAGCCTCGTGACCTTTTTGCGGAATTCGAGGCGGAAACTGAGGCTACTCAGTCTAGCGATTCGACTGCCACGGCTCAAAGCCCCAGTTCTGAAGCTTCGTCTAGCTCTGAACAGCCTTCAAGTTCTGCAGCCTCGTCTAGTTCGGTGGTCCCTTCTAGCTCGAGTGTCGCCGTGGCCGATTCCCTGCAGCAGTCTTCCAGCAGTGTTGTTTTAGATTCCCTGCTGTTGTCTTCGTCTAGCGACGTTCCTCAGGATAGTCTCTCCTCTAGTTCCGAAGTGTCGTCAAGTTCCGAAGAATCTTCGAGCTCCGAAGCCTCTTCTAGTTCGCAAGTTTCTTCCAGCTCTGTGGAGGTGGCCCAGGTTCCGTCGTCCAGCAGCATGAGTCGTCGTGACCTGCTTGGCCCGGTGAAGGTTTCTAAGGTCCATAGTATCGATGAAATGAAGGGCAAGTACAGGAGCCCCCGTAAGGCCCTGTTCATGTCCCTGGTGATTCCTGGTTCTGGACAGCTCTACGTAGGAGGATCCACCTTCAACTATGCTCGAGGTGCGGCCTACTTGGCTTTGGAAGCGGCCCTCTGGGGCGGTTGGTACTACTTTACCATCTACAAGTACGACAAGCAGGTGAACAAGTACAAGAAGTTTGCCAAGAACCATTTCTCCATCGGTCGCTACGAAGCGCAGATGCGGGATATCTACTTGAACCAGCTTTCCGATGAGACTGAAGAATCTCGCTTTGAGACCCGCTACATGAGTAGCCGCGAGGATTTCTGTAAGGCTATCTATGGCGATGCCAAGGCGTCGAACTGCTATGTTAAGGGTAAGCTGTTCACCAACGACAAGGCCCATACGGATCGCTTTTCTGTGACGAACCCTCAGTCCCTGGGTCAAGAAATCGCAAGCCAGAAGAATTTCTACGACAAGTCCAACGTTTACCAGCTGGTTAGCGAAAGAAGCTATGTGCTTGGTTGGGACGATGTGGATTCTGTGGCTCTCGGACAGAACCTGCTTTTGGAAGAGGCCACTGTGGAATCAGTCGTTCCGCTGGGACAGTCCAGGAACCAGTCCAAGTATCGTGACATGAGGAACAAGGCTAACGATTATGCAGACCTGCAAGTATGGTTCTTTGGTGGAATCATCCTGAACCATTTAGTCTCTGCTGTAGATGCGGCCTTTGCTGCCAATGCACATAACAAGGAACTCTATTCCGAAGATGTTTCCTGGTACGATCGACTGCATTTTGAAAGCTATATGAGCTTCCTGGATGGATTCGATGTGGGCGTCCAGGCTAGCTGGGGTTTCTAATGCGCTTTTTTCTCGCCATCCTTCTCTGTGCCACATGTGCCTTTTCGCAGATGGTGATTTCTGTTGACGAAAGCGTCAGCAAGAACAGCGGAAAAAGCCTAGCCGTGGCGTTGGGCGCTTCGGCGTTGCTCCCCGGCATGGGTGAACTGTACCTGGACGAGCGAGAAATGGTACGCCCTTTCATGTGGACCGATGTGGCCTTGTGGATGGTAGCGATTGGCTCTTATTACGTGGGGGAACGCTACGTTTCTTCGGCTCATGATTATGCTGTTCGACATGCGGGACTCAATACCTCTAGCAAGAAGATCGATCTGCTGAATACGGTGGGAGATTACCGCAGCCGCTCCGGAGTGGCAGGGCAGAATTCCTCGCCGGATATGGACGAGGATTACAACCAGTCCATGATTCGTGCCGGGAAAGCTGTCGATGAGGAATTTGCTGAAAGTATCCAGTGGGACTGGGGCAGTAGCGACAATCCCGAGACGTCTGACCACATTGATGAGTACAAGAACCGCTTGCGCAATTACCGCATCAGCCGGATTGTTTTCCAGGTGTCGGTGGGGGCGCTGGTGCTGAACCGTGTGGTCTCTGTGCTGGATGCCATGAGAATTTACAGGAAGACCTCTTCCAAGTCCTTTGGACAGCGGATGCAGTTCGTGCCGGAATTTGGCGAGGATGGTGGCGGCCTCTTGGTAAACGTGAGATTTTAGTTTTTTATGAGAAATCTGTTCCTTCTGCTTTTGACTGCCGCGATGCTTATCGCCTGTTCCGCCAAGGACGCTCCCCAGGGTGCGGGCGGAAAGCCGGCGAAGGGTGGTCGAACGCTGAACGTAGAAGGCTATGTGGCGGAATTCTCGAAGCCTAAACGGGAATTCCAGACCATGGCGACCCTGGAGGCGAATAATAGCGTTTCTCTGAGTGCCGCTGTCTCGGGCCGCCTGGTGGAACTGCACGCCAAGGATGGCGCTAGCGTCCCTGCGGGGATGCTTCTTGCAAAGCTTGACGATTCCGAACTCCGGGCCCAGCTGAAGCAGGCGGAGTCCAATTTGCTGTTGGCAAGCCAGCGAGAACAACGCACACGTGCCCTGTACCAGCAGGGCGGCATGACTCAAGAAGACTTGGAAGCCGCTGTGGCGAACCTGCAGTCGGCGGAAGCCAGCGTAGAATACATCAAGGCTCAGATTGAGAAGACCGAAGTCCGCGCTCCTTTTGCAGGCAAGCTTGGTCTTGTGAATATTTCGGTAGGCCAATGGCTAAACGCAGGGGCCCCTGTGGCAGAACTCAGCGATGTGAAAAAGCTGAAAGCCCGCTTTGCCGTTCCCCAGAGGTATGCGTCCAGCGTGAAGGTGGGGGATAGGGTCACCCTGAAGGACCAGGAAAGAAACGTTGAAAAGAAGGGCAAGGTGACTGCCCTGGATGCCACTATTTCGGAGAGCAGCCGCACTAGGCAGGTGGTGGTTACTGTCGACAATTCCAGCGGTAAGTTGATTGCAGGCGGCTATGCAAGCATTACCCTCCAGATGAAGACAGCCCAGAAGTCCAGCACCACCATCCCCGCAGAAGCTTTGATTCTCGATAGGGAAGGTGCCTATGTGTTTGTAGTCAAGGACGGCAAGGCCCATATCAAGCATGTGAAGACTGGGCTCCGTACGCCCTTCTCGGTGGAAATTGTTTCGGGCCTTTCAAAGGGCGATACGGTTATCGTCTCGGGAATTATCAGCCTTAGGGAAGGCGTGCCTGTCAATATCAAGGACATTAGGCATGGCATGAATTACGAGGTGGATTGATGAGCATAAGCCAGCTCTCGGTCCGCCGCCCAGTCTTGATGACCGTCGTTGCCCTGGTCATCTTGTTGCTTGGCTTTTTCGGTGCATCGAACCTGGGCGTGCGTGAATACCCCAACGTAGACTACCCGCTGATTCAGGTGAGAACCTCTTACCCGGGCGCTAACGCTGCCGTGGTGGAGGCCGAAGTTACCGAAATCCTGGAAGCCTCCATTAACAGTGCTTCGGGAATCAAGGCCCTTACCTCCACGAGTCGCGATGGTTTTTCTTTCATCAACATTGAATTTGAGACGGGCATGGATTTGGAGGCGGCAGCCAACGAAGTCCGTGACCGCGTGAGCCGTGTGCGCCGCAGGCTCCCTGACGATGTGGACGAGCCTACGGTTTACAAGTCCGACAGCGACAACGACCCGATTCTGATGGTGAGCCTTGTGAGCGATAAGCTCGATGCGATGGAGGTTTCTGAAATCGCGAATAACTTTGTGAAGGAACGCCTGCAGACCATCAATGGCGTCTCGGAAGTGGCCATCTGGGGTGAAAAGCGCCCGACAGTGCGCCTCTGGATTGACCCTATCCGCCTGCAGGCTTTGGGCGTGTCGGGCGCGGAAATGTCGGCGGCCCTCAGCAAGGGCAATCTGGAACTGCCTTCGGGTTCTATCGAAGGTAGCGAGACCACCCTTTCAATCCGCACACTGGGCCGAATTTTGGACCCGAAGGCCTTTGAAAACATTGCGGTGAAGACCGCTGCCGACGGCACTGTCATTCGCATTTCCGATGTGGCGGACATCCACTACGAACCTAAGGATACCCGCACGGGGTTCCGTCGTAACGGCAAGAATTCCATTACCTTGGCCCTGATGGCGCAGCCTGGCTCTAACCATGTGGAAATCGCCAATGAGTTTTACAAGCGTGTAGAGGATATCCGTCGGGAAATTCCTGATGGTGTGCAGGTGCTCTATGGTCGCGATACCTCCATCAATATCCGCGCCTCTATCAAGGAAGTGGTGGAGACCATCTTTATTGCGTTCCTGCTGGTGATTGCCATTATCTTCGCCTTCTTGCGGGAGGCCCGTACCACCCTTATCCCCATGGTGGTGGTGCCTGTTTCGGTGGTAGGTAGCTTCTTTGTGCTTTACCTGTGCGGGTTCTCGATTAACGTGCTGACCCTGCTTGCCATGGTGCTTGCCATTGGCCTTGTGGTGGACGACGCCATTGTGATTGTGGAAAACATTTACCACAAGATTGAGCAGGGCATGAATCCCAAACAGGCCTCGGTGGCGGGAACTAACGAGATTTTCTTTGCGGTGATTGCCACTTCTGTGGTATTGATGGCGGTGTTTGTGCCGGTGCTTGCCTTGGGCGGCACCACGGGACTTTTGTTCCGGGAGTTCGTGGCGGTGATGATCGGGACGGTGTTCCTTTCTACATTCTGCGCCTTGACGCTTTCGCCCATGCTCTGCTCCAAGTTCTTGCGGCAGCAAAAACAGGGGTGGTTCTTCCGGGTGACGGAGCCCTTCTTTGATTGGCTGAACCGGATTTACTCGAAACTTCTCGGAGTTTTCCTTAAGTTGCGTTTCTTGTTGTTCCCGGTGATTTTGGGGCTTTTGGCGGTGGCCTATTTCTGCTACACCAACATGAGTAGCGAAATGGCGCCTACGGAAGATTCCAATGCGGTCATGGTGAACATGAATATGCCCGAGGGGGTGAGCCTTGACCGTACCAAGCGTATGGCCGATGCCTTTGCCGAAGAGGTAATTGCGCTGATGGATACCAACGAGTATTCCGAAATCCAGGCGGGCGCCTGGAATGCGGGAAACTCCAGAATGCGCATATTCCTGAACTCTGATAAGAAAGCGCGCCGCCCCCAGAGCGAGATTGCACGGGCCATTCAGATTTTGGGTAGCGAATACCCCGACTTGCGCGTGATGGTGTTTGAACCCCAGAGTATTAGTACCCAGCGCGGAGGGCTTCCGGTGCAGTTCGTGTTGCAGGCGCCGAACATTGAGGTCTTGCGGACGCTGGTGCCCAAGTTCGAAGAGGCGGCCAGCCATAGCCCCGTATTCAGCGTGGTGAACACTAACCTGCGCTTTACCAAGCCGGAACTCCATATCGAGATTTTGCGTGATAAGGCCAACGAAGAAGGCGTCTCGGTGAACGATATTGCCCAGGCGGTACAGCTTTCCATCAGTGACCAGTCTTATGGGGAGTACTACAAGGACGGCCGTCAGTACGATATCATCGGTGCGGTGGGTTATCAGTACCGCAGCACACCTGAGAATCTTTCCATGTTGTCTGTCAAGAATGGTAGGGGCGAATTGGTCAGTGTTGAGAATTTTATTACCTACGAGGAACGTTCGGCTTCACCGTCGCTTCCGCGGTATAACCGTTTCAGCGCCGCCACGATTCAGGCGGGCCTTGTACCTGGAAAGACCATTGGCGACGGCGTAGAAGAAATGCGCCGGATTGCAAAGGATGTTCTGAAGGAATATCCCAGCGTAAGCACTACGTTGAGCGGGTCTTCCAAGGAATTCGAGGAAAGCTCCAGCGGGCTTTACATCGTGTTCTTGCTGGCCTTGGCGCTGGTGTTCCTGGTGCTGGCGGGGCAGTTCGAAAGTTTCCGCGCACCCTTCGTGATTTTCTTTACGGTGCCGCTGGCCTTGGCGGGGGCACTTGCCTGCCTGTTCATTACGGGGCAGACCCTGAACATCTTTAGCGAAATCGCCCTGATTCTTTTGATTGCCCTCGTGACCAAGAACGGTATCTTGATTGTGGAATTTGCAAACCAGATTGCGGCCAATACGGGATGTTCCAAGCTGGAGGCGGCTCGGAAAGCGGCGGAGCGCCGCTTCCGCCCAATCCTCATGACGAGCCTTTCCACCGTATTGGGCGCGGTGCCGCTGATACTCACCGGCACCCCGAGCCGCATTGCCATGGGCATCGCCATCGCGGGTGGGCTTACCTTTGCCACATTCATGACTCTCTTTATTGTGCCTGCGGCCTATAGCTTCTTTGCGGGCAAGGTAGAAGTTACTACCAGTGATGCAAGTAAGATGGCGTAGATTCTATTCCACCAACTGAAAGACCTTCTCGCCCTTGCGGCTCATGCCGTAGCGGCTGCGCAGGATTCCCTCTTTGTAGATGGAGTCGTTTTCCAGCAACTCGATTTCTTTTTTGTACTGCTCGATGAGGGCGTTGAGGGAATCCACCTTAGCCTGGTACATGGCAATTTCTTGCTTGACCTGCTTTTGCCTGGGAATGCTGTTCTTTCCAAACAGGAGTTCGGTTATGACGATGGAGAGCAGAAACAGCACTGCAATGATTGCGATGTATTTCTTCTTGTGCATCAAGGCTCTCCGTTAAAGTAGAACTGGAAGTTGTCGCGGCTCTGGGCAAGGCCTGCGATTTCCAACTCCGTTAATATAGCTAAAAGTTGGGGCGTGGGTAAGGTCATGGTGGATTGAATTTCCGTAAAAGTTTTTCGGAATCCCCTGAACTTGAAGAACAGGTCCTTCGCGCCTTGGGTCAATTTGCAGCCTGCCGTTTCGAGCCTGGCGATGCTTTGGCCTTGGGTGCGGGGAAGTCCTAGAATCTTGTAGAGGCTTTCGGGGACAAAGACGGGGGAGGCGAGTCCCTGGTCCAGCAGTTGGTTGGTGCCACCGGCCACTTCGCTGTCGAAATCTCCAGCGCAGGCGTAGAGAGGCTTTCCCTCTTGGCGGGTGAATTCTCCGGTAAGAAGCGCTCCGCCCTTGACCTTGCTCTGGACGATGACGGTACACCTGGAAAGCCCGCTGATAATCTTGTTCCGGGCGACAAAGCATCCCTTGAAGCTGGCAAAGTCCCCTTCGTATTCGCTGACGATGGCTCCGCCTGCTTCCAGGATGCGTGCGGCGAGAAGCTTTCGGGAACCATGGATGGCGGCCTCTAACCCTTGGGCAAGTACTGCAACGGTGGGTATACCGAAATCCAGGGCCGCTTCGTGGCAGTAAAAGTCAATCCCCTGTGCAAGACCCGAGACAACAATGGCCTTGGTCCCTTTCAGGGACTTGACCAGACGGCGGCACAGTTCTCGCCCGTTGCTCGATGGGCGCCTTGTGCCCACCATGGCAACCCCGATTCCTTCGGGTAGGTTGCCCTTGAAAAATAGCCTGCTTGGACGGTAAATGGATGAGCCCAGCAAAAGGGGAAAATGATTGGTAATGCAGGCGATGGTGTTTCTATCTTTCATGGTATGAAATATTCCTTTGAAGACTTGGTGAAAATTATGGAGAGGCTCCGTTCCGAGAACGGATGCCCCTGGGACAAGGAACAGACAACCCATTCCCTGCTCCCGTACTTGGTGGAGGAAAGCTTTGAGTTTATCGATGCCGCCCAGGAAGGGGATAGTGCCCACATGTGCGAGGAACTTGGGGACGTGCTTCTGCAGGTGGTGTTCCACGCCCAGGTCATGAAGGAGTCAGGTGACTTTACCGTCGATGACGTGGTGCAGGGAATTTGCGAGAAGATGGTCCGCAGGCACCCTCATGTTTTCGGGGATGCAAAAGTGGACAATGCCGCCGGCGTCTCGAGGCAGTGGGATAAGATTAAGTCCTCTGAAAAGAACAATTTGAAAACAGCCGGCGGGTCCGTTATGGACAAAGTAAGCAAAAGCATGCCGCCGCTCGCCCGGGCCCAGGACATCATCCGCCGTGCCGCTAGGGTAGGGTTCGACTGGGACGCCCGGGAACCTGTATTTGAAAAGGCCCAGGAAGAATTTACAGAATTCCGCGCCGAAATGCAAGGAATTTCTGAAAAAAATTCAAATGTGGATCGCCTGGAAGACGAATTCGGCGATATCATGTTCAGTCTGGTGAACGTGGCTCGCCATTGCGGGTTCAATGCCTCCATTGCGCTCCAGCGGGCAAACAGCAAGTTCGAGAAACGCTTCCGCAAGGTAGAGACCATGTGCAAGGAATTGGGCAAGGAAATGCCCGAGGTTGGCCTGGAAGGCCTGCAAGAAATGTGGAAAAAGGCGAAAAAAGGCTAATTACAACGTTTCGCCTCTAAAAAAGAACATTCCAACGTGGATTATGGTCCGGACAAATTTTTTTGTCCGGACTTTTGTTTTGGCTTTATATTATGAATGGTGCTTCCAGTAAGTCCTGGTTCTGGAGAGGGGATGCCCGATCGAACCGCGGGGTAGGACCTACCGGAAGCACTAAAAAACGCAGTCCTCATGGGACTGCGTTTTTTCTTTATTTTTGCTTAGGCTATTGCTTAAGCCCTTGCCTTGGCCTTGTCGCCGTACTTCTTGATGAGTTCTTCCTGGATGTTCTTCGGCACCGGAGCGTACTTGGCGAATTCCATGGTGAATTCAGCCTTACCCTGGGTCATAGAACGCAGGTCGGTAGCATAACCGAACATTTCAGAAAGCGGGACTTCGGCGGTAATGGTGGTGGTGCCCATTTCTTCGCTGGTTCCGGTGATGGAACCACGACGCTGAGACACGTTACCAACAACGTTACCCTGGAATTCGGTCGGGGTGGCGATTTCAACCTTCATGATAGGTTCAAGAATCTGAGCACCGGCCTTGGCGAAAGCTTCGCGGAAAGCCATGCGGGCGCATATCTGGAACGCCATGTCAGAAGAGTCCACCGGGTGGAACGCACCGTCCTGGACTTCCATTTCGATACCCACCACCGGGAAGCCGATGAGGGAACCGGCTTCCATGCAGCTCTGGAAACCCTTGTCGCAAGAGGGGATGTATTCCTTAGGAATACGGCCGCCCACGACGGAATTGATGAAGTTGTAGGTCTTTTCGGAGTCGCCTTCCACAGGCATCGGGCGCATCACGCCAGACATCTTAGCGAACTGACCCGAACCACCGGTCTGCTTCTTGTGGGTGTATTCGAACTTGGCTTCGCGAGTAATGGTTTCGCGGTAGGCCACCTGCGGGGCACCAGTCTGCACGTCCACCTTGTATTCGCGACGCATACGTTCGATGTACACGTCCAGGTGAAGTTCACCCATACCCTTGATGATGGTTTCGCCGGATTCCTTGTTCACTTCCACCTGGAAAGTGGGGTCTTCCTTGGTGAAGCGGTTCAGAGCCTTGGACATGTTGTCCAGGTCGTCACGGTTCTTGGCTTCGATCACGAGCTCGATCACGGGGTTCGGCACGTGCATGGAGGTCATGTTGTAGTGGTTCTTGCCGTCGGTGAAGGTGGTACCGGAGGCACAGTCGATACCGAACAGGGCCACGATGTCGCCGGCGCCGGCTTCGGTGATATCCACCATTTCGTCAGCGTGCATACGCACGAGACGGCCTACAGACACCTTCTTGCCGGTGGCCATGTTGGTGATCATGTCGCCCTTCTTGAGCTGACCCTGGTAAACGCGGATGTAGGTGAGCTGGCCGTAGCGGTCGTTCACCAGCTTGAAGGCGTAGCAGACGAGCGGTTCGTTGTCTTCGCTCTTGAGCACGACTTCGGCTTCGTTGTTGTCCAGGTCGAGAGCCTTGTTTTCAACTTCCTTCGGGTTCGGGAGGTAGTCGATAACGCCGTCAAGGAGCTTCTGAACGCCGATGTTCTTGTGGGCAGAACCCATGAACACCGGAGTGATGTCCAGACGGATGGTGGCTTCGCGGATGGTCTTCTTGATGAGGTCCTTATCGATCTCGTCCACACCGTAGATGCCTTCCATGGCCTTTTCCATGATGTCGTCGCTGTAGTCGGCGCAGCAGTCGATGAGCTTGGTGCGGTATTCGTTGGCCTGGTCAACGAGTTCGGCCGGGATTTCCTTTTCGATCATTTCGTCGCCGTTGGCGCCTTCAAAGTAGTAGGCCTTCATTTCAACGAGGTCGACCACGCCCTTCAGTTGGTCTTCGAGACCGATAGGAATCTGCATCACGCAGGGCTTGTGGTTCAGCTTTTCGCGGAGCATTTCAGCAACGCGGAGCGGGTTTGCACCGGAGCGGTCGCACTTGTTCACGAACACGACGCGCGGCACATGGTAGCGCTTCATCTGGCGGTCAACAGTAATAGACTGGGACTGGACGCCTTCCACACCGGTCAGAACGAGGATTGCACCGTCCAACACGCGGAGAGAACGTTCCACTTCGATTGTGAAGTCCACGTGCCCCGGGGTATCGATGATGTTGATGGAGTCCTGTTCACCGCTCTTGGTGTGAGTCCAGTTTGCAAACGTAGCGGCAGACTGAATCGTGATACCGCGTTCGCGTTCAAGTTCCATGGAGTCCATCGTGGCACCGACGCCGTCTTTACCACGAACTTCGTGGATAGCGTGGATACGCTTTGTGAAGTAGAGGATACGTTCGGTAAGGGTAGTCTTACCGGAGTCGATGTGGGCAGAAATACCAATATTTCTGTGCTTTTCTATGTTTTTCATATTTTATTCCACTAATGGAGTTGATGTTTGTTTGAGTTGCGCCCAAAGATAGAAAAAAAAGCCCCCGTTCTCAAGGGCTTGTTTTTCTGAGAACTGCCCAAATGGCGGTAAAAACGGCAAAAGAGGCCAAAATCCAAAGGAGATAGCTTTTAAATGTCATCCATGGACCGAAACTCATAAAGAACCGCTGTGCGGCATCGGAGGTGAAATCCAGGTTTGTAAGCGAAGACGCCAGTCCATCGATGTTGATGGGAATATAGAAGTGGCTCAGTAGGAGCTGTAAAATGACAAGGAAGGCTGTTTTGCGGGGGGCCAGATCGAGCGAATCGAGGACGCTTCCCAAAGGAACCAGGATAATTGGCAAGAAGGTGACGATATGTCTTGCTTCGCTGTCGATGGCAAGTAATAGAAATCCAATGAAGGCGAGGGCGTGTCCCGGTGATATAGATACGAAATGCTTTGAAAAACGGCGAAATTGCAGTAAAATGAGCGGAAGAAGGATTCCCAGGTAGGCGACATGCCCTGCGATGGTGATGGCGGGGTACTTGAGCGGGCGTATGAGGGTCTGGAAAAGGAAGACCCTCCCGTTAAAGAAAACCTCTTCGTTGGTGTGGAATCCAAGGAAAACCTTGATGGCGATAATCGGTAGAATCAGTAAAACGGCTGTTTTAAGAGAAAAAATGGAATAGAACTGCACGGGGCTATAGAAAAAGGGGAAGGAGCCTTTTTTGCATAAAACCCAAAGTAGGGCTATAGCGGTTGCAAGAGATAGTATCAACAGGCCGGCGCTTAAATCGACCTGTAGGAATTGGACAAGGGCGTCTTGCTTGTGCAAGACTACTAATAGTGTAATGATGCCTGTTGCGGTGAAGGCGTATGCAGCCGGGGTGATACGGTAGAGGATTTTGCCCAAGCGGTTTTCCTCTGGAATGGGTTGCAGATTTTGCCTGAATAGGATGAGCAACAGGTTTATGGTGGTGATGGTTGGCCAAGTAAAAAGTCCAAGAAGGGAAACGGCGAAGGAAAGCGCAAACTTGTCGCGTAACAATAAATAGTAAGAGACTAGGGCTATTGTGGTGGCGAAAGCGTCTGTTTGGAACAGTTCGTAGCCGCAGTTTTTAAGTACGTAGTAGTTAAAGAAGAATATCGAGAATAGTATGGCTGTGGTCGTTTTTTTCCAATTCCTAAGAATGGCAAGCTTAAAGAAGAAGACAACTTGAAGAATCAGATTGAATATGTGTAATACGCCCATTCCCCATAACATGTGTGAATTGTCAAGGGGAACGTTTAATGCGCCATAGACCAGGTTCATGGCGCAGAACGGGAAAATTCTTTGTATCCGGAAACCATCGTAGCCGTGTGCGAAGAAGTCTGTCGAGAAGTTCCGGAAAACTTCCCTGTAAAACGTCCCGTCGAATCCGGCGCCGTCGTTGTAGGGGTGTTTTTCCCCAAATAGGGATACGAAAAACAGGGCGAAAAGGAGCACTACTAAGATTGCGGGAATGCTTTTGCGGGCGATTCCCTGCGCTTTAAGAAGTGTCTGGCTCATTTATTCGTGGGATTCGGAAGTTTCTTCTATGGTTTTGCTGGCTTCTTGCGTTTCTTGGTCGGCAATGGCCCTGAAGTAGGCGGTTGCGGTCTTGCCAACCTCAAGCGTGTCGTAAAAGGCGTACATCCCGTTGCCCAGGGCCCCTATGGCAGGGATTGCCCGCAAAAGGGTCTTTCCTAGGAATTTTGACGAAACTTTTGCCCCTATTTTGGTCAAAATCGCCTTGATGGCGGCAGAAGATAGTTTTTGTACCACAATGCGACTGCCGGTGCGGACGGCGATGTCTCGCAGGAGCTGGGCTGCGCTATGGCGGAACAGACACCAGATCATGGCTTCGCGGCTGAGTAGGGCGAGCTTCCCGTAGCTTGCGGCGATGTCTGCTACCAGCTGGGCCTGGATTTTCCATATGGCGGCAATGTCTGGGATGGCGGTAAGGATACCCGTGATGCCTGCCGGGATAGACAGGGATGTACTGACGGTGGCGGACTTCCAGGCGGCTCGCTGTGCCAACAGCCTTGCCTTGTCATCGGGATTCTGGATGGGGGTGTAAACGGACCCGGGAATATCGGTAATCAGCTCAAAGAGCAGGTTAGATGCCTTGTCTGCAAATTTTTCTTCCATGGTAAACCTCTTCGTAACAAGGTAACAACATACTGTACTTAATATACTATATTTTGCCGCATATTTTAGGAGATACCCATGTTTAACAAGTTTAGTTTCTTCACTTTGGCCTTTTTTATGGTCTTCTTGTTCAACTTTTCTGCTTGTGATGATAGTGGTTCCAACAGCGATCCCGAGGAATCTGAAAAGGTAGAGGGGCAAGAGCAAGCTTCCGAAAAGGATGGTGAAGCTGGAAAAACGGGTGACGGTCAGGAATCTTCCGAGTCCTCTGAGGTTATTTCGTCGTCATCGGAAGCGGAGGAAGTTACCGAACCCGAGTCTTCAAGTTCCGTAATTGTTTATAGAGATAGCAGCTATTATGACGCCGCAAAGAACACCTTGACGGATTTCCGCAATGGCAATGTTTACAAGACCATCGCTATTACCGTAACAAAGGAAAGGGAGTGCGACGAAGATGAGGGTGACGAAGAGGAGGGTGACGAAGAGAAGTGTGAAAAAGAGATGGTCGATACCACCCTGGTTTGGATGGCTGAAAACTTGAACATCGGCTATAATATTGAAACGGCGAAGTCCTATTGCAACAAAGAGGACCCTGAAGACTGTTCTACGTATGGGCGTCGCTACACCTGGAGTGCTGCCATGGATAGTGCCGGAAAATACTCCGATGCTACTGTAGGGTGCGGTTATGAAATATTGTGTAAGGCAAGAATACCGGTGCGCGGGGTCTGCCCTAAGGGATGGCATTTGCCCACTAGGAGTGATTTTAGCGATTTGGTTGAAATGGCGGGCGGTAAGAACAATGCAGCGAAAAAATTAATGGCTACCTCAGGATGGAAAGACGAGGGAACCGACAACTATGGATTTGCCGCCCTTCCCGCTGGATTTTGGACTAAGAGCGGGAATGCAGACCTTGTAGGCTCCAGTGCTTATTTCTGGTCTATGCAACAGTATGTACAATCGACGTCTCTTACAAGATCTTATCAAGCCGGCATAATGAACATTACGGGAAGTTATGTGTATGTCGAGGGATACGACAAAGGGTATGCCTTCTCCGTCCGCTGCATTCTTGACTAAAATGTGAAGAAAGATTAAAATGTGAAAAAAAAGCGGTGTTTTACCGCTTTTTCTTTTTCTTGGGCTTGGGTGGAGTGTAGTTGCTACCCACCTGGCCGCCGTTGTTCTGCTTGCGGGCAAAGTCACCCACCTTCTTGAACATCTCCTTCATGGTCTCGTACTGCTTGAGCACGGCATTCACGCGACCGATTTCGGTGCCGGACCCCTTGGCCACGCGTGCCTTGCGGCTGCCGTCTAGAATCTGCGGCTTCTTGCGTTCCTTGGGGGTCATGGAACTGAGCACGGCTTCCACGTAAACCAGTTCCTTTTCGTCAATCTGGTCGATGGGGAGCTTGTTCAGGCCCGGAATCAAGCTCAGAATGTCCTTGATGCGGCCCAGCTTCTTGATGGTGCGCAACTGGTTCAAGAAATCGTTCAGGTCGAAGGTGTTGTTGAGAATCTTCTTCTTCAGGTCCTTCGCGTCTTTTTCGTCGATAACCTGCTGGGCCTTTTCCACCAGGCTGACCACGTCGCCCATACCGAGGATTCGGCTGGCCATACGGTCGGGGTGGAACAGTTCAATTTCGGGGAGCTTTTCGCCCACACCGATAAAGCAGATAGGCACGCCCGTCATCTTCTTGATGCTGAGGGCTGCACCGCCGCGGGTGTCGCCGTCCATCTTCGAAAGGCAAACGCCCGTAAAGTTCAGGCGGTTCCAGAAGGTTTCCGCCACGTTCACTGCTTCCTGACCGATCATGGCGTCTGCCACGAACAGGATTTCGTCCGGGTGAACGGCGTCGCGGGCCTTTTCCAGTTCCTGCATCAACTCTTCGTCGATCTGCAGGCGGCCTGCGGTATCGTAAATCACCAGGTCAAAGCCGTTGTCCTTGGCGTACTGGTAACCGTGCTTGATGATTTCCACCGGGTTGCCCTGGCCTTCGTCGTAAACGGGAATGCCGATGGACTTGCCCAGCACCTGCAACTGCTTGATAGCGGCGGGGCGGTACACGTCGGCGGCAACCAGGAGCGGCTTGCGCTTCTTTTTGCTGCGCATCCAGAGGGCAATTTTGCCGGCGAAGGTGGTCTTACCGGAACCCTGCAGACCCACCATCATAATGCCCACCGGAGCCGGGCCAGAAAGGTTGATTTCCTTGGTTTCGCCACCCATGACGGCCACCAGCTCGTCGTGGATGATCTTCACAATCTGCTGACCGGGAGTCACCGAGGTAAGCACTTCGGAGCCCATGGCCTTTTCCTTGACGGCCTTCACAAAGTCGCGGGTCACGTTGAAGTTCACGTCGGCTTCGAGGAATGCACGACGCACTTCGCGCAGCGATTCGGCCACATTTTCTTCGGTGAGCTTGCCCTGCCCGCGCAGGTTCTTGAGGGTAGATTCTAGAGAGTCGGTCAGCTGTGAAAACATAGTGGCGATAATATAGAAAAAAAAGCTAAATTAAGGCCCATGATTTCGAAAGGTATGGAATATCTGGAATCTCGCCTGATGTTTGGCATGGTGCCAGGGCTCGAGTCTACGTTCAAGATCTGTGCTGCCCTGGGCGACCCGCAAAAGGTTTTCCGCACCGTCCATGTGGTGGGAACCAACGGGAAAGGCTCTTGCAGCTATTACCTCTCGGGAATTTTGCAGGCCCACGGAATCAAGACCGGGCTCTACACCAGCCCGCATCTCATAAGTCTGCGGGAGCGGATTCGGGTGAACGACACGACCATAGGCGAAGCCGACCTGGATCGGCTCTTATTGCAGGTAAAAGATGCCGTTGAAACAGTGCATGTGGAGCCTACGTTCTTTGAGGTTTTGACAATAGTCTGCTTCCTATATTTTCGGGAACAGGGTGTACAGGTGGCTGTGCTGGAAGCGGGCATGGGTGGCCGTTTGGACTCTACCGCTGTCGCCCGCGGCAATGTGGCGGTGGTTACTAGCATCGGGTTGGAACATACCGAAGTCCTTGGCTCTACGGAAAGCGCCATCCTTAAGGAAAAGATGGCTGTTATGCCTGATGTCATTGCGAGGAACGCTAGTGACGAAGCAATCTCTGGCAAGAAAGTCTATGTAGTTGGAGGTCTCTCCGAAAGTTTGCTTGCCGAGGCAAAAGACTTCGCCGCTGCGGTCGAGGCGGAAATTCTGGTGCCTGCGACCCGCGAAGACATTAAACTGCCCAACTTGGGACGGCATTATGTGGAAAACGCAAGCCTCTCCCTAGCGGCGGCGGAACTGTTCTTGCGGCAGGCGGGTGGGGACTTTTCGAATGCAAAACCCTACAGCGACAGCCTTGCCCTGGAGACTTTGAAAACCCGCTCCTGGCCAGGCCGCATGCAGCAGCTTTTTGACGCCAAAGGATCGCTCCGCTTTATTCTGGACGGTACCCACAATTCCCATGCGGCAAGACGCCTGGCCGAAACTCTGGACCGCTACTATCCGGGGCAAAAGTTCCCCTGCGTCTTTGGAGCCCTCAAGGACAAGGATGTAGAGGAAATGCTCAGGTTTCTTGCTCCCTACGTTTCGGAGTGGCACCTGGTCCGCACGCCCTACGAGCGTTTCCGTGAACCGTCGGAAATCGCTGGCATCTTGGAGAAGATGGGGGCGGTGGTCGCCTCTACGGGGCCTCTTTCCCGGGATGTTCTGGACTGCGTTTCAGATAAAGTAAAAAGACCCGCGCTGGTGACGGGGTCTTTGTACATGATAGGGGAGGTCATCTACCTTCTGAAAAACGACTTTGACTCCCTCGCCTTTTTCCGAGGCCTCACGAAAGTCACCAACGAACATCGGTAGCAGGCTACACGAATTTGTCATCCCCGCATCCTTCCTTGTCATACCCGACTTGGTCGGGGATCTCCCCTCTTTCTCCGCATTTCATGGTTCTTCATTTGATATTCCCGAAAATTTTATATAGATTACATACAAATAACCTCCTCGAAAAAAGGATTGGACATGAAAAAGCTTTTCCCTGAACTTTCATTCGCGGTCCTGTGCGCCACATTGCTCGCCGCCTGCGGTGGTGACGGCGGTTCGAGTGCTGACAGTTTAGATGAATCGTCAAGTTCCAGTGAAATGGATGGTGCTGAGTCTAGCGATTCCGAAGGTCTAAATTCCAACGGCTCCGAAGGCGTGGAAGGCTCTTCTGCCAGTGTTCCCAGCGGCAGCAGCGACACCAATTTGAGCGGCGGCTCGTTGATTGTGGCGAATCAGTGCAAGATCGAAACGGAAGACAATTGCGAATACGGTTCGCTTACCGACTCCCGCGACGGACAGACCTACAGGACCGTGAAAATCGGTGGCCAGGTGTGGATGGCGGAGAACCTGAATTTTGTGATGGATAACAGCTGGTGCTACAACGATGAATCGGACAACTGCGACACCTACGGCCGCCTGTACAACTGGGCTGCTGCAGTGGGCAGGGATGATGCTGAGTGCGGCTACGGGTATGAATGCGAACTAGGTACTGGTGATATTCGTGGAGTATGCCCCAAGGGCTGGCATTTGCCCAGTCAAAGCGAATGGGAGGCCCTGATTGTGGCTGTTGACGGTTCCATTACGGAATATACGTCTTCAAATACGGCGGGTACCAAGCTCAAATCCACGACAGGCTGGGATGCTCATAGAGGCATCACCAACGAGGATGCCTTCGGGTTTTCGGCGCTTCCTGCCGGCTACAGGGGCAACTATGGGGGTTACAGCCTCAAGGGCTACTACGCGGACTTCTGGAGTTCTACCGAGGACGGTAGCGACTACGCGTACGGCATGTATTTGGGCTACGGCGGCGTCTATGCGGGCCTGGATGACGTCGATAAGGACGGCGGGTATTCTGTTCGTTGTCTCAAGGACTATTCCGACAGCGGAAACAGCAAGACCATTGCCGAAATTTGCGCAGATGGTCTTTCGGAAGATTGTCTTGTCGGTACGTGGACTCTGAAGTCCATTAGTCAAATCGGCAACAAGGAAATCATCACCGACTTTTCCACCTCCCAGGGTGGTATAATGGAGTTCCGCGAAGATGGAATCTACCACTACACAAGATCCTCCTATGGTGATTGCCCTGATCCTGACGAAGGTCACTGGATTATCGAAGACAAGACCCTCACCTTCAAGGAAGACCGAAAAGGAGACTGCATTGAATTTGGTAAAAAGTACACTGTAACACCAAGCATCATCGTTGCAGGAGAAACCGTCTTCCTTTACCTGAACAAGGTCATTTTCCTGCAAAACGAAAGTGATGGTATGTTCGGCGGCAACGACACCGAAGTGTTCGTCCGCACGGAATAATCCTTACGCCGTTAAGGCATGGTCTCCGGCTCACTTACCGACTCTCGCGATGGTCAGACATACATGACGGTTAGCATCGGCTCGCAGACCCGGACGGCCGAGAGCCTGAACTACGCCTACACCGGCGTTCCCTATAACTATGACGGCTACACCTCCGATTCCACCAGCTGGTGTTACGACAACGCCCCTGCCAACTGTGCCAAGTACGGACGTCTTTATACCTGGGCGGCTGCTATGGATAGCGTTGGCGAGTGGAGCACTAACGGCAAGGGCTGCGGCGATGGCAAGAAATGTAGCGTCGCTTCGGCGGGCTCAGCGACCTTGGTGCGAGGCGTCTGCCCCAAGGGGTGGCATTTGCCAAGCTATGATGAATGGGACGCCCTGTTCACGGCGGTGGGAGGCTCTTCTACGGCGGGTACCAAGCTCAAGTCCGCCACGGGTTGGGCGTGGGATGACGATATAAGTGGCAACGGCACGGATACCTTCGGGTTCTCGGCGCTTCCTGCTGGCATCAGGAACAGCAGTGGGTATTACGGCAACGAGGGCTACAGCGCGCTCTTCTGGAGTTCTTCTGAGGGCAGCAGCAACTACGCGTCCTGCATGTATTTGTACTCCGAAATCGGCAGTGCCCGCCTGGGCAATGACAGTAAGAACTACGGGTTTTCTGTTCGTTGTCTCAAGGACTAGGGCGCAAGCCGAAGGCTAGCGCCGGGGCTAGCACGCGTGCGTGCAACCCTCACGAAAGCCACCAACGAACACCGGTAGGAATTACACGAACTCAACTACGAGTTGTTTTCCGAGGGCGTGGGCCAGTTTGTAGAGCGTTTCGACAGAGGGCGAACCCTTGGGCGTTTCAAAGCGTTGGTATGCCTGCGGGGTGATGTTGGCACGACGTGCCACCTCGCTTTTCTTTTGACCTCTGCGGGCTTCAAATAGTTTGTATGCGATTTCGATTCGCGGGGAAAGTTCCACAGGATAAAGCCCTTTGTCGGAATCGGGCATGGTCTTGGGGAGAATCATCGTGTTGCCGAGATCCAGGTCGCATTCCATAGCGCCGTCAAGGGCGTCCTTCGCTTGCCTAAGAGCCTCCTCTTGCGTGTCGCCGAAGGCGTTCACGTTGGGCAGGTCAGGGAAGGAAACCACGAAACCCATGTCTTTGTCTTTCTCAATTCTTGCAGCGTAATTCATGGTTTGCCTCTATTGATCAAATTGTTTCAAGATTCTCTTGAGATAGACTCCTTCTATCTCGTGCTTGTTTCTCTGTATCGGAACAGGGCGTTTGCCTTGCTTCACGAAAATGTGATGGTCACCGCTGATTCGCCCTAGTTTCCAACCTCTTTCCTTGGCATAATCGCATATTTCTTTAAACTTCATAGATTAAAATACAATAAATTTATTTATTTGTCAATAAATAAATTTAATCATACCTCCGTTTTCAGGGTGTTCTCTTTATAAAACGGAGATGCAGGCCGAAAAAAGCCTTGTAGGGAAACTTTTTACGGAAAACAGAGGACCTTTCGAAATCGTTAGACAATGCTGTTGTTTTTTCTTACATTCCAAAGTAAGCAAATTACAATCTTACGGAGAAAATTATGGGAAAACAGTTGTTTATTGCGGGAGCCTCCCTGGCAATCCTGGCGGGTATTACCGCTTGCAGCGACGAAACCACCAACGTCACCGAAACCACGGGTATGACCCTTGTGGAAAAGGGAGCCAAGATGCCTGACTGCACTGCCGACAACGCTGGCGAAATGGTTTACTCTATGGACTCCGTTGCTGCCTTTTTCTGTGCCGATGGCAAGTGGCAGTCCCTGAAGGGCGAAAAAGGTGAACAGGGTATCCAGGGCGAGCAGGGTGAACCTGGTGAAGGTAAGCAAGGACCGCAGGGACCCAAGGGCGAAGGAACGCAGGGTGCTGCTGGAAAGTCCTGCACCGCTCAAAAGTTGACAAGTGGTAATGGTTATAAAATAGTGTGTGGTGGCGACTCCGTGGGCGTGGTGATGGATGGTGTAGGCACCGACGGCAAGAATTTTGATGACCTCTATATGGTTGATCACCGCGATTACCACATCTACAGGACTGTGACCATCGGCTCTCAGACCTGGATGGCGGAAAATTTGAACTATGCAACTGCTGAAGGCTGTTATTGCTATGGTGAAACAGAATCAGAAAAAGCGGCCAACTGCGCTATCTACGGTCGGCTCTACACCTGGAATGTCGCAGAAACTATTTGTCCTGCCGGTTGGCACTTGCCTGATACCACCGAATGGCAAAAACTCGCCACCAATGTGGATGAAAGTCTCAGTGGGGTGTGGGTCAATGAAGAAAATTTCGTAGGCAAAATACTTAAGTCGGTTAATAGATGGAATGACAAAGGTGATGGAGAAAGTGGCAACGGCACTGATGATTTCGTTTTTAAAGCATTGCCAGGTGGTGCGTATGATCCATCTGAAGGCGGTTTTGTAAGTATGGGGAATTATGCCGAGTTTTGGACTTCTTCGGAAAGAAAAGATCTTGACAGCAAAGCTTGGCGTATTGAATTGGGTTATAGCCGTGATTATGCGGGCTTGTATGGAGGAGCAACAAAATCTACAGCTATGTCCGTCCGTTGCATAAAGGACGCCGAATAATTCGCAACATCGACTGTGCCCTTGAGACTCGGATTATTTAGGGGGTGTTGCGGGGTACTCCCGCTAGAGGGGGTAGCGGAATACACGGCCAGATGCCGGGTCAAGCCCGGCATGACGACGGGGATGAAGCGAGGGGGAGGCTTCCCCCACATTAGGATTTTGCTTCTGCGGTCTTTGCGGCTTTCTTCTGCTTTACAATCAGCACGATCAGCCAAATAAGTCCGGTGAGAATCATGAGGCTGCAAAGTGTTTGGCCGCGGCTCATGCCGAACAGGTCCACACGGCCCAGGTGCGCGTCGGGCATGCGGAAGAACTCGATGAAGAACCGTGCGATACCGTAGCCCATCAGGTACAGGCAAGGCATCTTGTCGTAGAGAATGGGAATGCGACGCAGGTTGTACAGCGCTACGAACAAAAGAACACCCTCGAAAAGCATCTCGTAGAGCTGGCTCGGGTGGTGTAGCACAGGCGGGGTCGCCATGCTGTCTTTTGCCAGCGGAAACCACATGCCGATGGGGCTGGTGGTCACTTCGCCAAAGAGTTCCCCGTTGATGAAGTTGCCGTAACGGCCCCAGGTGTAGGCTAGCGGTGCCAGCAAAAAGCACAGGTTCAGGGTTTTCCACAGGTCCATCTTGTTGCGCCTGATGCCGATGATGGTGAACACGGTGCCAAGGATTAGCCCGCCGTGGTAACTCATGCCCGAGATGCCTACAAAGTGCCCGTTGCTCATGGGTAGCAGGATTTCGGTGGGGTTAGAGAGGTAGTAGGATGCCTTGTAGAAGAACACGTAGCCCAGACGCGCACCGATGATGATGCCCGCGATAATCCAGGTGAACAGGCTGTCGAACTGTTCCTTGGTGTAGCCCAGGTTCTCTTTCTTGTTGATGTGCAAAAGGGTGAGGTAGCCCGTGGCGAAGGCGAAGATGTACATGATTCCGTACCAGCGCACGGGGAAACTCCCCAGCGTAAATGCGGTTCCGTCGAAGTATGTGGGAATCAGGTTCCACCAGGACAAATCCATGCTAGTTTCCTTTCTTGGTGTTCAAATTCTGGTGCGCCCAGTAGTTCATGATCATGGCGGCCACCTGGGTGGCGGGCTGGCTGCGTACCTTCTGCAAGTCGTGAATCTGCAAGATGACCACGACAATCGCCTTCTTGGGGTCTTCCTTGGATTGGGCGAATCCCTTGAACCATTCGTAGCGACCGTAGGGGTCGTGCCCGTCTAGGGAGCCGGTCTTTCCGCCGATGTCCAGGGCGTTGTAGTTCTTGCGGGCCATGTTGCGGGTAGAAATCTGCTTTCGGGCGGTACCGTTGGTAATGGAACGGATCATGGCCTGACGGAGTCCGAAGTAGGTGTTCTCGCTGAAGGAGCCTGCCTCTAGGGCGATACGGCTCTTGGGAGCATAGGGCGAGAGGTTTGCGGTCCAGGGAATTTCCAGGGGTTTCTTTGCTAGAATGGCTCGGACCTGTGCCGCGGCTAACAGCGGAGTCAGGGTGGTGGATTCTGTAAAGCCGCAGCTCACCTCGGCAAGTCCGTAACCGCTGTCGGGAGGCGTGTAGCTGGAGCGTCCGGGGATTCCACCGGGGAAGTTGGTGTTGTAGCCCAGTTTCTTGGCGGCCTCTTTCAGCCGGCCGGCCCCTACGTTCAGGCCTATGAGGGCGAGGGGCGGGTTTGCGGACATGGCGTAGGCGTCTTGCAGTTCGATGGTTGGGCCCGTGTAGTTTTCCTTGACCCGTAACTGGTTCTTGTACAGCGTGTGGTAAGAGCCGATCATGGGGATGGGGGTGTTCAGGGAGTAGCGCTTGCTGTCCATGGCGGCGGCGATGGTGATGGTCTTTGCCAGGGAGGCTGCGGGGAAGGTGTTCTTTACGAAAAAGTCCGGCGTGCTCTGGACCTTTTCGTCTTTGCGTTCGCCCCAGGCGATAATCTCGTTGGTCTGCACGTCCACCACCAAGATGACGCCGTACATGGGCTTGAAACGGCGGAGCATGTTGTCGATCTTTTCGGCCAGGAACACGTTCTTCTGCGCCTTGATGTGGGTGGAGTCGATGACCTCGATTTCGGGCGGGACTTCTGGCGTGACCGCTGCGGTGACGGTGGCCTGGGTGTTGGCCATGTCTTCGGCCTTTTGCTCAGTGGTATTAATTGGCGTGCCTTCGGCCATGGCGGTTTCAAGGTCCATGGCTCCCGAGTCGGTGGCGGCACTGTCGTTGACGGGGTTACTGGCGGTGTTGCTTGCTGAATCAACGGCGACGATAGGGGTCTCCGGTGCTTCGGGAAGCTGTGCGACTTCTTGCTTTTTGCCTCCTCCAAAAATGCAGGAGCCTATCATGAAGCATAGGGTAGCGAATATTCCCAGGGCGATGATGCGGTTACGAAGCCGTTGGGCGTAGGGCAGGGGTTCCTTGGGCAGCATGGGCGTTCTAGATTAAAGATGTTCCTTGAAGATGGTCTTGCGGTAGTAGGCCAGTTCGGCGATGCTTTCGCGGATGTCGTCCAGGGCCTGGTGCTTTTCCTGCTTCTTGAATTCGGGCAGGTCGGGGTACCAGCGGAAGGTGAGTTCCTTGATGGAGCTGACGTCCACGTTTCGGTAGTTGAGCCAGCCGGTGACTTTGGGCATGTACTTGTACATGAACCTGCGGTCCTGCGTGATGGAGTTTCCGCAGAGCACGTTCAGTTTTTCCTGGGTGAAGGGCTTGATAAAGTCCAGGGTCATCTGGTCGGCGTCGTCAATGGAAAAGCGGGATTTGCGGCAACGGTCGATAAGCCCGCTCTGCTTGTGGTGCTTGGAATTCCACTCGTCCATGCCGTTGAAGATGTTTTCGGTCTGGTAGATGGCAAGCACCGGGCCTTCGGCGAGTATGTTCAGGTTCGGGTCGGTCACGATGGTGGCCACTTCGAGGATTACGTCTTTTTCGGGGAACAGCCCCGACATTTCCAGGTCCATCCACACCAGGTTCGGTGCGCTTTTAATTTTTGCCATAACGGTGCTAAATCTAGTTTTTTTCAAATAGTTGAGAGATGAGTCTGTGCCAATGTTATCTTTTCATCGCATTTTTCTGTCCGTTTTTCACCGGTGGTGTCTTTTTGTCGCTAACCTTCGCCAAATGATAAATAAAACCATTTAATGTAAGTTTTTTATTTTCTATATTAGCCCGCGTTAATTTGTTACACCAATAGGAGCAATTATGGAAGAAGTCGTAATCACTGGTATGGGCTGCGTTTCGGCCCTTGGCAACACCCCCGATATCCTTTGGGATAATCTTTTGCAGGGAAAGTCCGGCATTGCCACCATTGACCGCTTTGACGTAAGCGCATGCCCCATCAAGATTGCCGCCGCCGTGAAGGAATTCGACGGTTCCGAATATTTTAGCAATCGCGACCAGTCCCGTTTTTCCAAGTGCATCCAGTATGCCGTCTATTCTGCCTACAAGGCCCTGGCCAACGCAGGAATTGACCCCAAGGCCGAAGACCCCAGTCGCTCCGGCGTGATTATCGGTGCCGGCGTGGGCGGCATGAACATGTATTCGGATAGCGCCGTGACGCTAGCCAACCGCGGCCCTGGCCGTGTGTCCCCCTTCTTTATCCCCATGGCCATCGTGAACATGCCCGCCGGCGAAGTTTCTAACCGTACGGGTTGGATGGGCCCCTGCTTTGCAGTTGTTTCCGCCTGCGCTACCTCCAACCACTCCATCGCTGCCGCCTACGACGCTATCCGTCTGGGTCGTGCCGACATCATGTTGGCTGGCGGTACCGACGAAACGGTGAACCCGCTGGCCTTGGCTGGCTTTACCAACATGCATGCCCTGAGCAAGCGCAACGACGACCCGTCCACAGCCTCTCGCCCCTTCGACAAGGACCGCGACGGCTTTGTGATGGGCGAAGGTTCCGGCATTCTGGTGCTTGAAAGCCTCTCTCACGCCAAGAAGCGCGGCGCCAACATTCTGGCCCGTATCGCAGGCGTTGGCATGAGCGCTGACGCTCACCACATGTCTGCCCCTCGTGAAGATGGTGAAGGTGTCCGCCTCGCTATTGAGATGGCTCTCCGCGATGCAGGGATTTCTCCCAATGACGTGGGTTACGTGAATACCCACGGTACATCGACCCCTCTTGGCGACGTGGCCGAATGCTCCGCCCTGGAAAAGGTGTTCGGCGCCCGCGACAGCCTGAAGGTGAACTCCTCCAAGTGCATGATCGGTCATGCCCTGGGTGCCGCCGGCGCTCTCGAGGCTATTATTACCGTGAAGTCCCTGCAGAACCAGATGGTTCACGCCACGAGGAACGTGTTCAATCAGGACGAACGCATCCATCTGGACGTGTGCGCCAACAAGAACACCAGTCACGACTTCAAGTACGCCCTGTCCGACGGCTTCGGCTTTGGCGGCCAGAACAGCGTGCTGCTCCTCGCTCGCGACTAATTCAGCATTACACATTAGAAAAAGGTCCCTGGAGTTCAATCTCCGGGCCTTTTTGCTTTAATATTTTTATCTTTGGTCGCGTGAAACGCGTTTCCACATGGATAGCCTTTGTGTGTGTCTTTGTCCTCTTTGCAGGACAGTCTTTGGCTGCACCCTACGACCCGCCCACCTGGCGCGATTCCACTTGGGATTACCGCAGTGAAGATCCTGAAGACTTGCAGGGTGAGGTTTCCTATGTCAAGGTGGGGGCTGTAGCCTCCCTGACGCTTATTGCCTACGGTGCGGCTTATTGGTTAGTGTTTGATAAGGGCTGGTGGGACGAACAGGGCAACCATTTCCATTTCGAGAATGATTTTGACTACGCTCTGAATTTGGACAAGTTTGGTCATTTTGCGGCTGGCGTGGCCTTGGGCGAGGGCTTTTACGAAGGCTATCGCTGGGCCGGAGCTTCGGAATTCCAGTCTTACTTGTTTGCTGGTCTTTCCGCCATGTTTACCCATATTGCCATCGATGTGAAGGACGGCTATTCTCCCAAGTGGGGATTCAGCGTTTTTGATGTGCTGTCGGGAACTCTGGGTGGTTTTTTGCCTATGGCGGAACGATATGTGCCGCTATTCAAGTATGTGGACCTCAAGTGGAGCTACTGGATTAATACCAAGGCGTATTACAGACAAAGTCATACAGGCGTCTTTACCGACGATTACTGTAATCAGACATTCTGGGCCTCTTTTAAGCCTTACCGTCTGCTTCCCGCAGGGGCACGGAAGTTTTATCCCAGCTGGCTTGCCATTGCGGCGGGCTTAAGTATCGACGAGGGTGTGTTTATCAAGGATTACGAGGGGACGCCCCATAGGGAAGTTTATATAGCTTTGGACTATGACTTGGAGGCGTTTCGGCCACAGAGCCGCTTGGCTCGCACCCTGATCAAGTGGCTGAACTATTTCAAGCTTCCGGCTCCGGCGGTACAAGTTTATCCAGAATACCACTGGTTCTTGCTATATCCGATTAAATTCTAGCCTCTTTTTCTTATATTTTTGTCAATGCAAATGAGACTCCGGATATTGCTCTTCTGGGGCGTTCTTTTGGTTATATTCGGAACTGCGGGGGCGGCCTCTGTGGTGGGTCCTGAGCGTACCCGGAATTTGCGCCAATTGGACCATGTGCCCATGCTTATGGAGTACCACCGGCAGACGGTGGGAGAGTCACGTCAGTTCTTTACCTATCCTAGGCGCAATTACGATTTTATCCGGGACTTCAACAAGACGGAATCCTCGGCCATGGTGTTCTTTGCCGACACGACGGGGGAATTCTTCGGTACGGATCACAGCTTTGGCTTGGCGGCTTCGCCGGTGTTTGGCGTAGACTACCAGGCGAACGAGTCTTTGGGGGATACATTGTGGCCTTCTTTTGATGGGGGGCTTTACCTACGTGGTTACGCGGACTCCCTGGATTTTGATCTGGATGCCCGTATGTACGCCGGTGAACATTCCGCCCCAAAGCCCAAAAGTTTTGACGGCGAAGTCTTTGACGTGCAGACCAAGGAAGGCAATGCTGGTGCCGATTATGTGAGCTATTCCCGCTATAGGGCTCACATGGCCTTGAACTATGCCTGGGCGCGACTCCAGCTGGCCCGTGATGTGCTCCATTGGGGTCCGGGTTACTACAATAACCTCTCCATGAACCAGTATGCCTTGCCTTACAACATGCTTTCCCTGGACTTGACATTTGGTCCCCTCCGGATTTTCAGCGTCTATGCTGACTTGCGTGTGGATAGCTGGAGTTACAGCCGCAACAACCTGAATGACCGCAATCTGTATGCTCACCGTTATGAACTTGCTGTAGGCGACTTGACCCTTGGAATGAGCGAACTCCAGGTGCTCTATAATGAGAATAAGCCTTGGCTGTTCGCTCCTATTGTGCCCCTCTTTATTGAGAAGGGCAACTACACAGAGCGCGTGAACAACGGGGCTTTGGCTTTTGACATGAACTATCGCCTGTTTAGTGCGGTGCGACTTTATGGGGAATTCTTTTTGGATGACATGGAGTCTCCCTATGCGGTGTACGAGAACAAGTACAGCAATAATCGCTGGGCAGGTATGTTGGGTATGCAGGCGGGACACGACTTCCATGTGGGTGGGAGTCTTCTCCAGGCGGGGACCATTGCCGAAATCGCCCGTGTAGAACCCTTTACTTACTGCCATTACGATACCGCCCATGCCCAGATGGCCCACTTGGGCGAACCCCTTGGAAACCCCAATGGCCCGAACAGCCTTGCTGTGGACTGGACTGTTTACGGCCAGCTGGAAATGGGTAGCCTGGGTGGACTCTTCTTGAGTGTTCATCAGAAGTGGCTCTGGAAGGGGGACGATGCAGGGAGCCACATTGAAGACCCCTACAAGACTATCCGCAAGAGATTTGTACATGACGCCCCCTTGGTTTATACGGTGACACCGGCGGTTGGTTATCGTGGTCGCCATTTGGCCTTTATGGGAGAGTTTGGTTTGGGTGACGAAAAATCAGTTAATGTCCGAACATCATTCATGTGGTAGGGTATGACGAACATTAAAGAAAAATTAGAGAAGAACAGTCATTTTAATGCATTGATGAACAGTTTCAGATTGCGTAAGCGGGTACTTGCGCTGTCGGATGCTCTCATTGTGGTGATTGCGGGGCTTGTGGCTAATTATCCGCTGCCGTTGTTTGCGGAACGGGTGGGCCGCCCGGATCAGTTCTTGATTTTTGTGACCTGCATTATCTGTTGCTTTGGAAGCTTGCTCTTTTTTGGGGCCTATAATAAACTGTGGCGTTATTTTAGTAAGCGTGATTACTTGAGCTGTGTCAAGGGTATTGTCGTTGGAATTGCTGTAGCCTATGGATTGGTGTACCTTTTCCAGGAAAAGCTTTTCTGGGAATTCGCCATACTCCATGCCATATTTGCCACGATAGGTATATCGGCTTTCCGTTACTTATTCCGCAGGACGTTCGTATCCCTAGTTGCCACGGGGCACCATGAGGCGGAACGCAAGCGTACCATGATTATTGGTGCTGGAAATGCCGCCCAACTGTTGTTGAACGAAATTCGTAACAACCAGGCCGATGCAAGTCATGGGGAAAGTACCGGTTCTGCCAAGAATATCAACCCGGTCTGCTTGATTGATGACGATCGTTATAAGATTGGAAAGCCCGTTGGTGGAGTGCTGGTGGCTGGGACTACCTCTGATATTCCCAAGGTGGTTAAGGAACTGCGGATTGAGTTGATAATCTTTGCCATTCCCAGTTGCCCGCCTGCGGACCGTCAGGCAATTTTGGATGTTTGCGGAAAGACCGGGCTCCCTGTAAAGGTGCTGCCCTTTATTGGAAACCTGCTGGACACTTCTGCGGTAGGAACCGGCTCCACAAGCTTTGTGAGCCAGATTCGCGATATTAAAGTGGAGGATTTGCTGGGACGCGAACCCATCAAGTTCAATAATTCTGAAATCCGCGAATTTATTGAAGACAAGGTCTGTATGGTCACGGGCGGTGGTGGAAGTATCGGTAGCGAGCTGGTGCGCCAGATTGCCAAATACAATCCAAAGCAAGTGATTATCGTGGATATTTACGAGAATAATGCCTACGAGATACAGCAAGAACTTGTGATGGAGTACGGCAATCGCTTGAACCTGGTGACGCTGATTGCAAGTGTCCGTGACTACTTCCGCATGAACCAGATTTTCAAGAAATACGAACCCCAGGTGGTGTTCCATGCGGCGGCCCACAAGCATGTTCCCTTGATGGAAAATAATCCTATGGAGGCTATCAAGAATAACGTGGTGGGAACCTTCAACATGGCGACGCTTTCCCTGCTGCATAATGTGAAAAAGTTCGTGATGATCAGTACCGACAAGGCAGTGAACCCCACCAATGTGATGGGTGCATCTAAGCGTTGTTGCGAAATGATTGTCCAGTTCTTCTCGCAGCAGAAGGATTGCAAGACGGAATTTGTGACCACTCGCTTTGGCAATGTGCTAGGGAGCAATGGCTCTGTGATTCCCCTGTTCAAACGCCAGATTGAGCAGGGCAAGCCTGTGACGGTAACCCACCCTGACATTATCCGCTACTTTATGACCATACCTGAGGCGGTGAACCTGGTACTTGAGGCGGCGAGCTTTGCTCACGGTGGCGAAATATTTGTTTTGGACATGGGCCAGCCTGTAAAGATTGTGACTTTGGCAGAAAACCTGATTCGTATGTACGGCAAGGTGCCTTATAAGGATGTAGAAATCAAGTTTACGGGTCTTCGCCCTGGTGAGAAGTTGCTGGAAGAGCTTCTGATGGGCGAAGAAGGCCTGCAGAAAACCAAGAATAAGCTTATCTATATTGGCAAGCAGATCGAAATTGACGCGGACCGTTTTATCAATGAGCTTTGGACATTGAAGAATGCTGCTCAGGAAAATGACGACAAAACGGCTATAAATGCTCTCCACGATATTGTGCCCACATTTACCACGCCTGAGGAATTCAACAAGACCGTCAAGATGCCGAAGATATAAGGCTTTCTCAAAGAGGTGGTTATGGATCGAAATTTGAAAATCCTTCTTTCTTTCGCTATGGCCTTGCTCTTTGTGGCCTGTAGCAATTCGTCTAGTTCTTCCAGTGACGAAGACCAGGTGCTGCTCAGCACCACCGTCAAGAAAGACG
The DNA here is from genome assembly GCA_017475045.1 of Fibrobacter sp. Lineage (GTDB taxonomy): Bacteria > Fibrobacterota > Fibrobacteria > Fibrobacterales > Fibrobacteraceae > Fibrobacter. The sequence continues at coordinate 33,289 of JAFVGH010000045.1, forward strand.
GTATCGACATGCTGAGCTTTGGTAGCCTGAATCTGGACGTGGCGGCGGATTCGTTTCTTGCGGTATTTGAACTGGGGGACATTGTGACGGTGATGGTGGACGGTTACGACACCCTGGAAGTCCCCGTTGTGCCGGACTACGACGCCGTTTCTCCTGGGGAACTGTTGCTGCGTGTGGTGTCGGGTAAGCCCCACGTGACTCTGGGCATCAACTTTGGGCAGCTTGCCGTTGCCCTTGGCATAGCAGAAAATGCCCCCGCAGGTTCGGAATTTCCCTACAGACTGAAAGACGTCAAGTTGCCCATCGAGGTGAATGTTGCCCTGAAGGACAAGGGCGGTTTCAAGGAAAACCTTGAAATGCTGGAATACCAGAACTACGGGCTGGTCATCGATAACTATCCGGACCTGTCCGTGGCGGATTTTGCCAACTTCAGGGAAATTACCACCACGGGAATGGGGAAGGGCGTGCTCTACCGTTCTTCTAGCCCTATCGACCCGGTGGATGGCCGCAATACGTACGCAGATTCCCTGGCCAAGGCGGCCAAGGTGGCGACATTTATCAACCTGACGGATACGGACAAGGGTGCCAAGGCCTACGAGGGTTTTGACAAGTCCTACTACGCCACGCAGAAGGTGGTATATCTCTCTTTGCCGGCATCGTTCACCACCAACCTCTTCAAGGAAGGCCTGGTAACGGGGCTCCGGTTCATGATAGAAAACGAGGCCCCTTATCTGGTACACTGTCAGATGGGCAAGGATCGCGCAGGCTTTGTGAGCGCTGTGCTGGAGGCTCTGATGGGTGCCTCTGCCGAAGAAGTCGAGAAGGACTACGTGAAGACTTACGATAACTACTACAATGTGGTGCACGGCAAGCAACAGCGCCTTACGGAGTCGCAGCTGGACTGGTTCCAGGCCTTGATTGTCCGCAATATGAAAATGGCCTACTCCGATGCGGGCGTGGATATCGAAGATTTCGAAAAAGTCGATCTGGCCAAGGCTACGGAACAGTATCTGGAAAAGCTGGGACTGTCCCAAAAAGAAATAGCGGACTTGAAAGCCCGCCTGAAGTTGACCCGGAATCTAATCTAGCAAGCCTTTATGCCGTCGTCTTGCAACAGGATTTTCCCTTCGCGGTAGAGCGTCCCGAGAATCTTCTTGAAGGTTTTCTTGGACATGCCGAATTCCTTCTGGATGGTCTCTGGATCGGTGTGATCTCCGTAGGGAAGGAAGCCTCCAGCTTCTTCAAGTTTTCGGAGAATGGCGTTTGGGCTGTCGCTTTTCATGATGCCCTTGTAGCCTACGGGTGAAAGGTTCAAGGTGATTTTTCCGTCGCTGGTAAAGCGCTGGATGTAGCCCGGCATGGTATCACCGATGTAGATGCGCTTGGTGCCGGGCGTGACCATGAGACGCCCTGTATAGCGGTAGTTCACCAGAAAGTCCACATAGTCCGGCGTGACTTCGTAGGCGGCCAGTTCCACCCGCTCGCCGATGTGCAGCTCTGATGTGTCGGTGTCGATGAAGCTCTTGATTTTTTCGGTAGCTACTAGTCGGTTGCTCTTGTCGTCCAGCAAAATGCGGACTACGCAGCGGTCGCCCCGTTGCAATTCTCCAAGCTGTTGCTTGTAGGGCAAGAATAGGTCTTTGTTCAGCCCCCAGTCCAGAAATGCGCCTACGCGGTTCACGTCCTTGACTTCGAGGACGGCGAATTCATCGGCCTGCGCAAAGGGCTTTTGCAATGTGGCGATGGGACGGTCCTCGCTATCCATGTAAATGAACACGTCCAGGATTTCGCCTTCTTCCAGGGAGAATTCTTCGCGGTTTCCGGGGAGGAGTACTCTGCCGCCTGTTTCCAGCTCCAGGTAATAGCCCTGGGGCATGATGCTTTCAACGCGGGCGCGATTGTATTTGCCGATTTCCATAATTCAGTTAAAATATAGGATTTTTATTATATTCATTAAAAGATTTATGATTGATTTTATCGGTGACATTCATGGTCATTGTAGCGAACTGCGGGCCCTGCTTAAAAAGTTGGGCTACGAGGAACACGCCGGCGCGTTCCGCTATCCGGGCGGTAGCCGGAAGGTGGTGTTCCTTGGGGACTACATCGACCGCGGGTGCGAATCTCGGGAGACGGTGGATCTGGTCCGCGCCATGCGGGATGCCGGAAATGCCACCGCCCTTATGGGAAACCACGAGTTCAACACCTTGTGTTTTTGGCAACAGAACGGTGCGGGTGGTGGGCATTTTCTGAAGGCCTTTACAGGCGGGTACCTACGGGACCATTCCTTCAACAAGGTAGCGATCCTCGCTCGGACGGTGGAATCTTACCGTGGGCGGCAACAGGAATTCCGGGAGATGCTGGACTTTCTGAAAACCTTGCCATTCTACCTGGAAACGGACCTTTTCCGGGCGCAGCATGCCTGCTATGACGCTGAGTGCGTGCAGGCTTTGCGTGATGTTGGCATTACCAGTTTTGCCGACGGAAACTTTGACGAACTGATTGCCCGTGCTTGCGACAGCCATAACGAATTTGATGATTCCCTGTACCATCCTCTGGATATCTTGCTGAAGGGGCCCGAGATGGAGTTGCCTGCGGGACGCACGTTCCTGGATGGTGAAGGCGTGGTGCGCAAGAAGATGCGGCTCCGCTGGTGGATTGACCCGAAGAACGCTACCCTGAAGGATATGGCGCTCCAGCCTGGTGTGGAATTTGCAGACGAGCCTATTCCCGAATCTATTCAGTCCCGCAAGTTTTACGGTGAGAGTGAACGTCCTGTGTTTTTCGGGCACTACTGGCTTAAAGGTGAGCCGGCGCTTATTCGTAAGAACGTCTGCTGTCTGGATTACAGCATCGGAAGTTTTCTTGGACATGGCCGTATGGTGGCCTACCGCTTTGATGGAGAGCAGGAACTGGATGCCCGCAAGTTTGTGTGGGTGGAGGGAACTTGATGTTGCAAGTAGCGAGATTCTGCGGGTCTCTTAAAGTGACCGTGTTCTTGCTGGTGGCGTTCCTTCTTGTTGTTTTCTGGGGCGTTCTGGGCCAGGTTTCCATGGGTATGGACGTGGGCACGGAACGTTTTTTCGGGAGTTTCTTCGTCTGGGTTTTTGATGTGATTCCCGTGCCGGCCATGAAGGGCCTCTCGGTGCTGGCCTCTATCCACTTGGTTCTTTCCATGATTTTCAGGATGCCTCGTGGTAGGCGTTATGCGGGGCTTTACGGAATTCATGTGGCCCTGCTTCTGCTTTTGGTAGGGAGCCTTGTGGGAAGTTTCGTTCAGACTCGGTACAACGGCTACAAGAATGTGTTGCCTGAATCGGCTCCCGAAACATCTGGTGTGTTGACCATGTTTCCGGCAGGAGATAGTCTTGGAACTTATGCCCGGCAGTTGAATTTGGAAGAGACCGGCTGGGCTTATCATGTGGAATACCGGGGCCGCTTTCCCATGTCGCCTGAGGCCTCCATTGACCTCTTTACGGTGACCTACGATCCCTTCCGTTTTGTACCGTACCTGTTTGCGCTTTTGTTGCTTGTGAGTCTTGCCTACTTCTACGTTGGCGTTATGATAGGGAACCGCAAAAAAATATGACCCGATTGCCGTTCCCGAAAATATTTGTGCTTCTTCTGCTCGCCTTTGTGACGATGGCGTGGGCGTCTGCGCGGCCCATTCCTCGGACTGAATTGCGGGGCTCGGCGACGGCGGTTGTGTACCAGGGAGAAGTCCGACCCTTTGCCTCTTTTGCGCGAGATGTGCTGGACAACTTTTCGGGGAAGGTGTCCTACCGGTGCAAGGACGGCGAAGCTGACCGTTGTCCGCGCAAGATGCAGGCTACCGAGGTGGTCCTGGGGATTGTAAAAAATGAGCCCCGGAGTCGGGACTGGAAACTTTTCAAGGTCTTGCGGAGTGACGTTTCGGAGGCCTTGCACCTGCCGCCCGGCGAACGTTACGTGAGTTACGGCCTGCTGCAGCCCGCCCGGGACCTGCTGGAACTTTACGCCAGCCGAAATGACGGTCATGCTGCCACTCTGGAGATGAAACGGCTCTACGAAAATGTCCAGCTGTTTGAGACCTTGGGGGACAGCGCCCGGGTGAAGGAGCTTTTCACTTTGGCGGAGCCCAACCTTGCCGAAAGTGGCTCTACGGTTCGGCGTGTCAATCTGGAACTGGCCTACTATTTTGTGGATCCGGTGCTGTGGGCCTTCGTGGCGGCATTTGTCGGGTTCTTGCTTTCCCTCTTGAACCTGAATTTCAAGGGGAAGGCCCTGGACCGTGGGGCGAATGTGGCCTGCTTGGTGGCTGCGGGGGTTGTTGCCTTGACTCTTGTGGTGCGGCTTGTGGCTACCGGGCGTCCGCCTATGGTAAATTTGTACGAAATCATCCTGTGGGTGGCCCTCTTGCTGGAATCTTTTGAGGTGGTGGCGTTCTTCCGTTGCTCCCACCGCAGTTTCTCTCTGATGGTGCCCATCGCCTTTGTGTCGAGCCTGTTGCTGTTCTTTGACCGCTTTGTTTTGGAAACGGGGGACGCCTTCCGTGCCGTGCCTGCGATTCTCAATTCTTCGGTGTTTTTGACCCTCCACGTGTTTACCATCGCCCTTGGTTTTGCGGGGGTGATACTTTCGGGAATTGTAGCCCACGTGGCGCTGTTTCGTTTTAGGGGTGGGGAAATTCCCGGCGACGACCACCTGCTTTCTCTGCTGTACGGCACGCTGGTCTTTGGATCGGCCCTCACTATCGTGGGAACCTTGCTTGGGGGCGTGTGGGCAGATTTTGCCTGGGGACGTTTCTGGGGGTTCGACCCTAAGGAATGCGGGGCCCTTTTCGTGATTCTTTGGACCATGCTTGGGCTTCACTTGCGCGCTGGTCGCCTTGTTACAAGCCGGGGCTTTGCCCTGTTTAACGCCTTCAACGTCATTGTTACCTTCTTGTGTTGGTTCGGGATTAACCTGCTTGGCGTGGGGCTTCACAGCTACGGCTTCCAGAATGGTACGTTTACGGGGCTTGTGGGCTTTGTTTTGGCGGATTTGGCCTTGATTCTGTTCTTAAATTTCTATTTTCGAAAACATGAGTGAGAATGTATCGAATATGGAAGAAGCTGCCGAGGAATCGGCGGAACTTCCGAAAGTGGAAAGCCGCGAAGACTTGGCCCGCATTATCCAGGCCCTGGTCTTTGCCTCGCCGGACATTGTGACCTTGAAAAAATTGCGGGAAATCTTGGGTGATTTCCTGGATGCCCGTACTGTGGCCGAGGCCCTGATTACTGCCAACGATTCCCTGAACAAGATACAGTCCCCTTTCGAAATTGTGGAACAGGCTGGTGGATACCGCTTTAGGACTCGTGCCAAGTATTACCCCTGGGTGCGCAAGCTGTTCCCGGAGGCCAATGCACGTAGGCTTTCCCAGGCGGCCCTGGAAACCCTGGCCGTCATTGCCTACCAGCAGCCCATTACCAAGGCCGCTATTGAACAGGTCCGTGGCGTGGCCTCTGTAGATGGCCCGATCCGTAACCTGCTGGACAAGGGATTCATTTCCTTGGGTGCCCGTGCAGAGACGGTGGGCAACCCCTACACCTACATTACCACCCAAGAATTTATGAAGTACTTCGGGATTAACCGCATTCCCGAAGACTTGCCCCGCCTGAGGGAGTTTAGTGAACTTCTGGAAGCGGGCAATCTGGTGCCCCAGTATTCCATACCCGAGAACGCTCCCGAGGAGCCCAAGGCCCCCGAAGAGGTTCCCGACCAGATTGAGCTGTCCATGGGAGAGACCTGATGGCCGCTACACCATTGATGCAGCAGTATTACGAGATCAAGAAACAGAATCCGGGCTGCATACTTTTCTTTAGAATGGGAGACTTCTTCGAGCTGTTCGAAGAAGATGCCGTTATTGCTTCCAAGATTTTGGGGCTTACCCTTACCAGCCGAAACAACGGGGCTGCAGGGGAGACTCCTCTGTGCGGGTTCCCGCACCATGCAGCGGACCGCTACGTGCCCAAGATGGTGGCCGCCGGTTACCGCATAGCTATCTGCGAACAGGTAGAAGACCCAAAGCTTGCCAAGGGAATCGTCAAGCGTGACGTGGTGGAAATCATCAGCGCCGGAACCGCCATGGACGAGACCAACCTGAACGCCAAGGAGGCCAACTACCTTTGTGCCTACACGCCGGCGGAAACGGAGGGGGAGGCGGTGTTCGCCTTTGCCGACGTGACTACGGGTTACCTTGCGGTAAGCCGGAGTTCGGAGCAGTCCTTTGAGTGCGAGTTTTGCAGGCGTATGCCCAAGGAAGTGGTCATTGCCGAAGGCTGCCAGATTCCCTCGGGCATCATGGACATTATCCGCTCCGAGAATATTCTGATTACGGAAATCCCGGCCTTCTTGTTTACGGCGGAACAGGCCCGTGATGTGCTGTTTGCACATTTCAAGGTGGAATCCTTGGTGGGTCTCGGTCTAGATGGCCGCGATAAAGAAACGGCGGTAACAGGGGCCCTTCTTCAGTACCTGATGAACCAGAAAAAGTCCGAGCTGTCCCACTTTACGGGCCTCGAGATTTTGAATCTGGACGACTACATGACTTTGGACCCCAGCACCCTTAGGAACCTGGAACTGGTCCGCCCGCTGAACGCCGACGATTACTCAAGTACCCTGTGTTCTGTTCTGGACTTTACCGTTACCGCCATGGGCGGCCGCGTGCTGAAGGACTGGGTAAGCCACCCGCTGATTTCGGTGGCGAAGATTCAGGAGAGGCAGGCCGCCGTGTCCGAGCTGGTGGGGAACCCCATGGCCCTGGACGAGCTGAAGGAATCCCTTACCTCCATTCTGGACATGGAACGCCTGATGGGGCGCGTAGGGAGCGGTCGCGCCAACGCTCGTGACTTGGCGGGTATGGGTCGCTCCCTGTGCCAGGCTTCGAAGGTGGCCCGTGTGCTTGGGGAGTTGCATTCCCCGCTGTTCGAGCAGTTCCGCCAGGTTCTGGAACAGGCTAGCGGCAGGGGAGAAGAGCTTCTCCAGAATTTCAACGACGACTTGCCCCTGACGGTTCGCGAGGGCGGCATGATTCGCGAGGGCGCCAACGTAGAACTTGACGCCATGAACGCCGACATCAAGGATAAGCGCCAGTGGATTGCCTCCCTGGAAAGCCGGGAACGTGAACGCCTGGAAATCCCAAGCCTCAAGGTAGGCTACAACAGGGTGTTCGGCTACTACATCGAGATTACCCGGGCCCAGATGGCCAAGGCCACCAAGCCCATTCCCGAAGAATACATCCGCAAGCAGACCACCGTCAACGCGGAACGCTATATCACCCCCGAGATGAAGGAATGCGAGTCCGTCATCAGCAACGCCGAGGTGAACATCCACGAGCTGGAATACCGCATCTTCTGTCAGCTCAGGGACCGCGTGAACAGTTGGCGCAGCGAGCTTCAAGAAATCGCCGACGCCATCGCCCGTGTGGATACACTTTACAGCTTTGCCCGTGCCGCCCGTAAGTACAACTATGTGTGCCCGGAAGTCTATACCGGTACGGGAATCGAGATTCGGGGCGGTTTCCACCCTGTCATCGTGGCGGTGAATCCGGACTTGGATTTTATCCCCAACGATGTGGAACTTTCTCCTGAGGCCACTCGCCTGATGCTCATTACGGGCCCTAACATGGCAGGTAAATCGACTTACCTGCGCCAGACGGGGCTGATTGTGCTGATGGCCCAGATGGGCTGCTTTGTGCCTGCGGAATCGGCCCGCATAGGCGTTGTGGACCGAATATTCACCCGCGTGGGGGCTAGCGACCGCCTGAGCCGAGGCCTCAGTACCTTCATGGTGGAGATGATTGAAACGGCCAACATTTTGCGGAATGCAACGCCCCATAGCCTGGTGCTGCTGGACGAAATCGGTCGTGGTACCAGCACCTTTGACGGGCTTTCTATCGCCTGGTCCATCGTGGAGACTTTGCATAGCGAACCCTCCCGCATGGCACTGACGCTGTTTGCCACCCACTACCACGAACTGACCGGTCTTGTGGATTCCCTGGAACATGCGGGAAACTATCAGGTGGCGGTCCAGGAGAAGGGCGATAAGCTTATCTTCTTGCACAAGATTTTACCCGGAGCCTGCGATTCCAGCTACGGCATTCACGTGGCCGAGATGGCGGGGCTCCCTTCTATGGTGGTGCGCCGGGCTCGAAAGATTTTGCTGCGCTTGGAAAAGCAGAAGATTGACCCTAGCGACGAGGCTATTCACAAGAAGATCAAGGACTCGCCCCAGATGGACCTGTTCGCCGCCCCCGACGAGTCCCTGACGCTCTTGAAACAGGAAATCTGCCGCTTGCGTCCGGAAGAAATGACACCCCTGCAGGCCCTGCAACGCCTCACGGAACTGAAGGAAAACTATGGGAAGTAGGCGCGAGCTCGGGTCGCGCGCCCCTTTGAAAAAGTTTTAGAAGTAAAATAGGAGTAAACAATGTCTGTAAAAGTAATGGTTAATGGAATTCCGGGTAACATGGGCCGCATTGTGGCCGAAACTTGCGTAGCCCGCGGCTTGGAACTGGTCCCGTATTCTTTGACGGGCGAGATTATCGTGGAAAACGAATCCGAGGTGGCCGGCAAGACCATCCAGCTCTTGAAGCCCAGCAACCGCGAAGAACGCATTGGCGAAGTGCTGGCCAAGTACCCCGACCTGATTTGCATCGACTATACTCACCCCACGGCGGTGAACGACAACGCCGCTTTTTACGTGAAGCACAAGATTCCCTTTGTGATGGGCACCACCGGTGGCGACCGCGAAGCCCTGGCGAAACTCGTTGCCGACGCCAACCATCCCAGCGTCATCGCACCCAATATGGCAAAGCAGATTGTGGCTTTCCAGATGATGATTGAGTTTTTGGCCAAGGAATTCCCCACGGCATTCAACGGCTACAAGCTCTCTGTAGTAGAAAGCCACCAGAAGACCAAGGCGGACACGAGCGGTACGGCGAAGGCCGTGGTGGGCGACTTCCAGAAGATGGGCTTTGACTTCTCCGTCGACGACATCGAGAAGGTCCGTAACGAGAAGGAACAGATGGAACGGATGCATGTGCCCGAGGAATACCTGGGCGGTCACGCTTTCCACACCTACAGCCTGGACAGCGCCGACGGCACGGTGCATTTCGAGTTCCAGCACAACGTTTGCGGCCGCAAGATCTACGCCGAAGGCACCGTAGACGCGGTGAACTTCCTCGCTTGCCACATTGCCAACGGAACCGCCAAACCCTTCAACATGATGGACGTGCTCCGTTCCGGCAAAATGCGTTAGGATCGGCGCTTTCGCCTAAACCATGCGCTCTTACATCCTCCGACGTCTGCTGCTCATGATCCCGACCCTCATCGGGATTTCGCTGGTGTGCTTTATACTCATCCAGCTGTTGCCAGGCGGCCCTGTGGAGGAGATGATTTCCAGGGCCCAGCAGGCCGCCGCCATGAAGGGTGGGGTGGACGCCTCCAAGGCTCTGTCGCCGGACCAGATTGCGCAAATCCAGGCCTACTTCGGGTTCGATCAACCCGCCTGGAAACGCTACCTGACCTGGCTCTGGAACGTGCTGCATCTGGATTTGGGCTCGAGCTACACCTACGGCCTTCCCGTGTGGGATGTCATCGTGAGCCGTTTTCCCATCTCGCTTTTCTTCGGGATAACCTCGTTCTTCTTGAGCTACCTGATCTGCATTCCTCTCGGCCTCTGGAAGGCGGTGCATCACGGCAGCAAGCTGGATTCTCTCAGCTCGGGCCTGATATTCTCGGGGTACGTGATGCCGGGTTATGCCTTGGGTATTCTCCTGATTATCTTCCTCGCAGGGGGCTCTTACTTGGACATCTTCCCGCTAGGGGGCCTTACCAGCGACGACTTCGAGGACTTCAGCTTCTTCGGGAAGGTGGCGGACCTGGGCTACCATCTGGTGCTGCCCATCTTCTGCTACATGATTAGCGAATTTGCCTTTCTCACCTTTCTCATGAAAAATTCCGCCCTGGAGGAACTGGGCAAGGATTACATGCGTACGGCTTTGGCAAAGGGCATGAGCTTCAAGCAGGCCCTAGTGCGCCATGCGCTCCGCAATGCCCTAATTCCCATCGCCACCCGCCTCTCCGAAATCTGCACCCTGATGTTTGCAGGGGCCCTCCTTATCGAGAAGGTCTTCGACATCGACGGCATGGGCCTGCTTTATTACAACTCCATGGTGAACCGGGACTACAACGTGGTCATGGGCATCATCTTCCTCAGCAGCCTCATGGCCATGGTGGGCCGACTCTTCAGCGACATCCTTTACACGCTGGTAGACCCGCGGATTAAATTCTCGTAGTCCCGCGCTTCTTGTTTTTGGCCTTTATTATAACGAAACGAAGGCCTATTTTACAAAAAACTGGCCCTAAGTGGGCGAAATTCAAAAAGAAACGGGATGATTCTTTTCTTACATTGTATCTATACAAAAAAGATAAGGAGAATAATACTATGAAAAAAATTCTTTGGGCAGGTGCCGCTCTAGTAGTGGGAGCCTGCATGGTTGCCTGTGACGACAGTTCCAGCAGCACATCCTTCGAAATTCCTTCCTACAAGAACGAGGCTGCGCTCCCCGATTCCTGCTCCATGGAAGTGGCCAAGGTGGACACGGCCTACTTTGCCTGTTTCGAGAACAAGTGGGTAGAGGTTAAGGACAGCGCTATCGTGGAACAGCTCAAGGAAGGTCTGGACGAAGAAGAGGTCAAGGCCAAGCTCGAAGAGTTGGAAGAACTTCTGAAAGCTGACACTCCTGCAACTCCTGCAAAACCCAAGTCCTCCAGTAGTGAGAAAACGGACGAAAACGTGGAATCCAGTGATAGCGAAGAACCTGAAAGTTCTGATAGCGAAGAGGAAGAATGCACCGGTCGCCATTGCAAGGGCGATGATAGTGGCTCGGGCAGTGGTAGTGGCTCGGGAAAAAGTTCGAGTTCGACAGGTGGAAACACTAGTGAAGAAGTTAAATGTGTTGAAAATGGGTTTAAGACTCTCGAAGACTATGTTAAATGGACAAGTTCTAGCGAGGGAAACCGCCTCCTTCACGGAAAGAAGGCCTTGGTGAAAAAATGTGTCGGTGATGCTAAAGATGATGCGACTGCCTTGAAAAATAATCTGCAACATGATACTCGTTATCAATGTTTTGCTGTGACATCTTTGACTGGTGAAGCCGAAGATCTTTATGAGTCCCTGTCTATGGTTTTTGACGTCGAGGTGAAGGTCGGTGATTTTGTTTGCGAAGGATTTTTTTCTGAAACCGTCTATGCTATAACCCTTTTGAAAACAGAAACAGCATCTTCAAAATTTTATGCAGCAAGCGCGGAGATGAGCGGATCCACCGATGAAGGATCCAGCGCTAGCGAAGGTGAAGGGTCCAGTGCTAGCGAAGGCGACGACAGCAGCTCCAGCGAAGATGTAGAATCTTCGGCCAGCGTCGAGGAGTCCAGTTCTAGCGAAGTTGAAAGTAGTTCTGGATGCACTGACCCCGCTCCCAATACAACTGGACGTCCAGATGCAGTCAGCTTCCTGGATGATTATTTGAATTGGGGTAGTAGCGGCACAAATGTTACTGGAACATTTAAATGTGGTGTTGAGAGTGCTCAGGTCGTGACCGCTGTTACCGGAGAAGGATATGGCTGCATAGATGAAACGAAAGGTAAAGGAAAACAGGAACAACTATGGAAAAAATGTATTAAGACAATAGGTTCGAATACGTATGCAATTGAAGTCTACTCCAACGGCGGAATTAAACCGACATTTCCTGTGACGGTAACTGTCAAATCAATGTCTTCAGCGGGTCGTCCAGAAGCATTCAGTTTCTTGGATAACTATGTTGTTGAATGGTTGTCTGACAAGGAAGCGACTTATGTAGTGAAAGCAGCAGACCAGATGGCTGCCGCACTAGCAGAAAACGGTTATAGAGAGAGGACTCTTACAGATGAAATGCTTTTAACGTTGAGAGAAGAATTTGAATTCAAGATGGATGCTTCAAATGCTGTTGTTTATGTAAAACTCGAAAGAAAGACAGATGGAAAAATTACAGTAATGGTGCTTTATATAGTTGTTTACACCACTGATGGTTATTTAGGTGTGATGATTGATGAAGGGTCATCGTCCTAAAATATAAGCCCCCTTTCGGGGGCTTTTTTCTTTCTTGTTACAGCGGCAGTTCCATCTGCTCAGGGTTTTTCTTGTTCGGAAATTCCTTGTGGAGCAGCTTGTAGGCACTGCTTGTGGCGACACGGCCCCGTTGGGTGCGGGCAAGCAGGCCCTTCTGAATCAGGTAGGGCTCGTACACCTCTTCTAGGGTGTCGTTCTCTTCGCCTAGGGCCGCCCCGATGGTGTTCAGGCCCACGGGCCCACCGTCGAACTTGTCAATCATCATGGAGAGAATCTTGCGGTCCATAGGGTCCAGGCCCTCGCCATCGATGCCCAGCATCTGCAGGGTGCGTTCCGCAGCCTCCTGGTCGATAATTCCTGTGCCTCGGACCTGGGCCACGTCGCGGCACCGCCTTAGAATGCGGTTGGCGATACGGGGCGTGCCGCGGCAACGTCCGCCAAGAATCTTGGCAGCGTCCTCGGTCAGTTCTATTCCGAGAATCTTGGCGCTTCGCATCAGGATTTGCACCAGGTCGTTTTCGTCGTAAAGTTCCAGGCGGTAGTGCAGGCCGAAACGGTCACGCAACGGTCCGGTTAAAAGTCCGGTACGGGTGGTGGCGCCCACCAACGTAAAATGCTTGAGGGGCAGGTTCACGCTTCGTGCCGCCGGTCCGGAATCCAGCATAATGTCTAGCCGGAAGTCTTCCATGGCGGGGTAGAGGTATTCCTCGACGGTGCGGTTTAGCCTATGAATCTCGTCGATGAACAGCACATCGTTTTCTTGAAGACTGGTTAAAAGTCCTGCCAAATCGCTGGCCTTTTCGAGTACGGGGCCGCTGGTGATGTGGATGTTCACTCCCATCTCCTTGGCGATAATTCCGGCTAGGGTAGTCTTTCCAAGGCCCGGTGGTCCTGCAAAAAGGCAATGATCTAACGCATCGCCCCGGTGCTTAGCCGCTTCTATGGCGATTGAAAGGCTCTCCTTGATGGAGGCTTGCCCCGTGAACTGGTCAAGGCTCAGGGGACGGAGGTTTTGCTCCATTTCGGATTCGTCCATGGAGCTTTTCCCGGGAGAAATGACACGTTTGTCTTCCATACTGCACAAATATACACCTATAGAGTAACTCTGTCAAGATGCCAGAGCGATAATCCTGGATATTTTCTTTTGTTTTTCTATATTTACACATGATGAAGTTACCTGTGGTGTGTATTATCGGACGGCCCAATGTCGGGAAGTCCTCTCTTTTTAACCGGATTTTAGGCCGTAGGGCGGCTGTGGTTTCTGACCGTGACGGCGTTACTCGCGATAGGCATTACCAGAATGCAAATTACAAGGGCCATGAATTTACGGTGGTAGATACCGGCGGATTCTTGCCCGACGACACCATTGATGTTTTGGCCGACAGTGTCCGTACGCAAATTTTTAATGCCGTCGAGGAATCCGACCTGGTTCTTTTTATGGTGGATGTCCGTGTGGGCATTACCAAGCTGGACCAACAGTTTGCTAGGCTAATCCGCAAGCTGGATAAGCAGGTGATTTTGGTGGCCAACAAGAGCGAAAATCTCGGTGACCGTCAAGAAAGCTACGAGTTCCTGAAGTTGGGCTTTGGTCAGCCCCGTACCATTAGCGCCTTGACAGGCTACGCTTGCCTTTCTTTGATGGACGAAATCATTGCAGTGCTCCCCACACCTGTGCGTGGTGAACGTAAAGAAGAACGCCCCATCCGTTTTGCCATTCTTGGCCGCCCCAATGCAGGTAAGAGTACCTTGCTGAACCGCTTGATGGGTGAGGAGCGTGCCGTTGTTTCTGACATTCCGGGAACGACCCGTGATTCCATCGACTGTTCCTTTACCGTGAATGGCCAGAAGTTCGTGGTCACCGATACGGCAGGGCTTCGCAAGAAGGCCAAGGTAGACGACGAGGTAGAAATTTTCAGCAACATGCGTACCATGGAAAGCATCCGCCGTTCAGACCTGTCTGTTCTTTTGGTGGACTGCACCCGTGGCCTGCAGGTTCAGGATTTTCGCATTATTACCGAAATCCGTAAGGCAGGGAAGGGCCTGATACTCGTTTTGAACAAGTGGGATATCCTGCCTGATAAAACGGAAAAGTCCTTTGACCGCATGGTCAAGGAAATGCTGGAGCGCGAACCCATGCTGGAATACGTGCCGATCCTTTCCATCAGTGCCAAGGAAGGGCAGCGCATCAACCGGGTGATTCAGGCTATCCAGACGGTGTATGCCAACTGCCGCCGTGTGCTTGGTCGCGATCGTGTGGCGGAAAGTTTCGCAAATTTCTTGCAAGAAAAGGCTCCCCCCAGCCACAACGCCCGTGTGGTGGCCCTTACTCGAGCCTGCCAGATTTTGGTGGAACCTCCCGTGATTGCCATCGAGACTCGTACGCCGGAATTGGTGGACGAATCTTACAAGCGTTACCTGCTCAAAAAGTTTTATGAAGAATTTCAGTTGCAGGGTGCACCCCTCCGCCTGAATTTCGACCAGAAGTTAACCCTCAGAAAGGACGAAGAACTTGAACAGTTTGCTGAGTCTTCCGATAGCGTACTTGTTGGGGTCGATCCCAAGCGCAATCTGGATAGCAAAAATCGCGAAAGGTAAGGATTTCGACATTCGGAACTACGGTTCCAAGAATGCGGGTCTCACCAACACGTTCCGCGTGCTGGGCTGGAAACCGGCACTTCCGGTAGTGTTCCTGGATTTGCTCAAGGGTTTCTTTGGACCCTGGATTGCCATGCAGATGTGTGCCTCTCAGGTGGCAGCCGGTGGTGAGGATTATTCCCATTGGGTGCCGCTGGTGGCGGGCCTGTTGGTGATTCTTGGCCACAGCTTCACTTGCCTTGCGGGTTTCCGCGGAGGCAAGGGCGTGCTTGCTGCTCTCGGTGTTTTCCTGGCCCTTTGCCCTATTACGGCTCTTGCGGCCTTTGGCGTGTGGATTGTCCTTACGGTTTCTACCAAGTATGTTTCGGTTGGGAGCATTGGAGCTTGTATTGCCCTTGGTGTTTTTGCGGTGATGGGCTACCTAAAGTTGCCTTTCCCGCCAGACAACATCAACCTGGGATTGATGATTACCTGCCTTATTGTGGCGGTTTTCGTGATTGTGAAGCATAAATCCAACATTAAGCGGCTTTTGAATGGCACGGAGAATGGATTTGGCAGCAAGCGCAAGACTCCGAAGGCTTAATTATTGTAGATTATTAGAAAATTAGGGATAAAGACGATGAAAGTTACTGTACTTGGAACGGGCGGCTGGGGACTTTCCCTTGGCCAGGTAGTTTACGAAAACAAGAATGACGTGATGTTCTGGACCAACTCCCAGGCCGAAGTGGACCTGCTTTCCACGGAACACCAGTACAAGGACAAATTGCCGGGAGTGATTTTCCCTGAAGACTTTAAGTATACCACCGATATGAACGCCGCCCTGGAAGGCTGCGACATGGTTCTTATTGTGGTGCCCTCTCAGTTCATGGGCGGTGTGGCCAAGAATCTTGGCAAGTGGACGCCGGCGAAGGGTAAGGAACCTGTGGTGGTCTGCGCTACTAAGGGTATTCTCGAAGGTACGAACCAGCTCATGAGCGAAGTGCTTTTGGAAAACGTTCCTTGGCTTACCGACGACAAGATGGTGGCTTTCAGCGGACCTTCCCATGCCGAAGAAGTGAGTCGCCACATCTTTACGACTATTGTGGCTGCTTGCGTGAACGAAGAATCGGCAAAGTTGGTGCAGAAGGTCATGAGCTGCTCTTACCTGCGTGTTTACAGCTCTACCGATATCATTGGCGTGGAACTCTGCGGTTCTGTTAAGAACGTGATTGCCATCGCCTCTGGTGTGCTTTATGGTCTTGAGGCTACGGGTAAGTACAAGGTGGGCGACAACTCCCGTGCTGCAATCCTGACCCGCGGTCAGGCTGAAATGTGCCGTTTGGGTAAGGCCCTTGGCGCAAAGCCCGAAACCTTTGCTGGTCTTGCCGGTATGGGTGACCTGATTGTGACCTGCCTTTCTCAGCATAGCCGTAACCGCTATGTGGGTGAACACATTGGTAAGGGAGAAACCATTGATCAGGTTCTCGCCGGTATGAAAATGGTGGCTGAAGGTGTGCCTACTTGCAAGAGCACCAAGGCACTGGCCGACAAGCTTGGCGTCGAGATGCCCATTGTGAATGCCGTTCACGCCCTTCTTTTTGAAGGCAAGAACGTGGACGACGTTATCAAGGAAATGTGGGGCCGCGAACTCAAGGAAGAAGTCTGGGGTTAATCCTTCTTACTTCCAACTAGTACCACAGCACCTTGTAGTGCCTGGAACAGCATGGGAATGTAGCCGATAAGGGCTGCAGCAAGTACCGTATCTGCAGGAATTCCGAGAAGTCCTGTAAACAAACTCACATTCACGCCTTCGCGAATGCCAATCCCGTTGATAGAAATCGGGAGCATCGACACCGTAATGGTAATGGTCATGAATACGGTAATGGTCGCAAGGTCTACCGGAACGCCTACTGCCTGGAAATAGGCGTAGTGTATGGCGATAGAGGAAATTTGCAACCATATAGAATCAAGCCCTGAAAAGGCAAAAGCCTTCTTGTGGTTCCTGTAAATCGAAAAGGCGTCTTGCAATTTGAGCAGAAAGGGAACTTTGCCTGTGATGGCTACGGGTAGCTTTATTTTATCAGAAAAAAGCCCGCCGACAATAATGAGTACCGAAAGAATCGCAACGGCACAGACCGCGCCGGTGTACATGGCAGGAATCTGGTAGCGTGAAACCACAAAGGGTAGCGTAGCGAAAAAGCAGAGGAACATGGCCAGGAGGCCCATTACTCGGGAAATGGCCACGGCCGCGACGGAGTTGGCCATGTTTCCAAAACGCCGCCCGAAGGCTACCGTCTTGACGGCGTCGCCGCCGAAACCGCTAGGCAACAGGTTGTTGAAAAAGTAGCCGAGGGCGATGTAGGCATAGAAAGTACGGAATTTGATCTTTTTGCCTTCGTCAAGCAAAAGGCCGCGCCAACGGTTGGCCTGTATGACCATGCTGAACACTGTGCAGAAGAGAATCAGACCAATCCAGGGGAGGGCTGTCGCTGTCCAATGGGAAGCCACTTCGGCAAGGGGAACTTTCCAGAAGATATAGGCGAGGCCGCCAAAACTCACGACGAATTTCAGCACGTTCAGAAGGATTTTCTTTGCCTTTCCCTGTTCCACACTGTACCTTACTTTGCCGCTACTTCCGCGGCAATTTGCCGGATTTGCCTTGCGCTGTTTTCCCAGGTGAAATTCTTAACCCAGGTGTCAATTTCACTATCGTATTTTCCCTTGTCGTCAATGCTGCTTTCGAGAGTGCGGGCGATACTTGCTGCATCTTTGGGGTCAAAGTACTTGGCTACTTTCCCGCCGACTTCGGGGAGTGACGAAACATTGGAACAGGCAACGGGCGTGCCGCAGGCAAAAGCCTCAAGAACCGGAAGCCCAAATCCCTCGTATAGCGATGGGAGTACGAATAGGTCGGCCAGGTTGTAAAAGTTTACCAGGTCTTCCTGGCTTACCATGCCGGCGTGGATGGTAAGGCCTTCAAGCCCCAAGTCTTTTTCGCGAGTTTCTTGAGTGCGACCGTCAAAGGCTTTTCCTACAAGTACAAGCCTGCAATTCTCTTTGCCCTTCATCTGGGCGAACCCTTCCAGGAGACCGTTCAGGTTCTTGTGGGGGAGCAGATTCCCTACGTAGAGCAAGATTTTCTTGTCCCGAGGCAGGTTGAACTTTTCGTATAGGTATTCAATTTCGTTTTTGGGCTTGCGGACGAATTCGCTCCCGACTCCCAGGGGGACAACGGTCATCTTGGATTCGTCGGCCTTGTAGAACCGCAAAAGGTCCCGCTTGGTACTTTCGGAATCGGTGAGAATCCGGTTCGCCCGTTTGCAGATAAACCAGAAGATAAACTTAAAATACAGATGCACCAACTTCATGGGCAAGAATTCGGGATACACCAGGTGGGTGAGGTCGTGAACCGTCACCATCATCTTGCCACGGTAAAAAAGCGGTACGTTGCAATGGGGAATGTGCAAAACGTCGGGCTTTTCTTTGCGGAGCTTGCCGTACGGGAATTTCAGCTGTTCCTTGTAGCCGTAGATGCCGCACTTGAAGGGTATCTGTGTCGGAACGGAATCCTTGTAAGACTTCAGTTCTGCAGTATCGCCGAGAGCAACGGCATAGCCTACATCCCGAAGCCAATGCTGAATACACGTGCCGATTCCGGAACGGCTTACCATGCGGGCGTCAATGGCGATTTTGGGAGAATCACCCATGGCGACTCCTAGGCCTCGGCCCTGTAATGGTCGAACATCTTTTTGAGCGTCACGCGGATGTCGGTGCCGTTCCAGTACTTTTTCACTCGGCTGTTGTCGGCGCAGAGGTAGGGCGTTTCTACCGGACGTACCTTCTCGGGGTCGATGACGATTTCAATGTCCACAGGCGTAAACTTGAGAATCACGTCTTTCAGCAAATCCTCAATCTTGTTGGCGATGCCGGAACCAACGTTGTAGATGCCGAATTCGTTTTCGCTTTCCAGCAGCATGCGGTAAACGTGTACCACGTCTTCGACGTCCGAAAAGTCTCGCCAGGCGCTCAGGTTGCCCACGAGAATCTTGCCGGGCTTACCAGACTTGTCGATGGCGGCGACCTGCTTCACGAAACTCGGGAGTGCAAATGTGGTGGTCTGCCCCACACCGGTGTGGTTGAAGGAGCGTGTGCATACGATGCTCATCCCGTATTTCTTGCGGTAGAGCTGGGCAAAGTTTTCTTGGGCGATTTTGGAAATGCCGTAGGGGTTGCTTGCCTCTAGGGGGTCCGTTTCCTTGAGCTTTGTTTTACCTTCGGGAACGGCATATTCCTCGGCACTCCCAATTAAAAGAGTCTTTGCCTGTGGGGCATGCCTACGGACCGCTTCCAAAAGGTTCAGGGTGCCGTTTACGTTTACGCTGATGGTGAGGTCAGGTTTTTTCCAGGAGGCTCCCACGGAACTGATGGCCGCAAGGTTCACTACGGCGTCGGGTTTGTGTTTTGCAATAAGCGCATCCACTTGGTCTGCATTTAGCAAGTCCAACTCGGGAAGGTCCGCTTTTACGACGGAATGCCCCGCGGATTCAAGTTCCCAGGCAAGGTAGCCGCCGACGAATCCCGATGCCCCGACGATGACGACCTTCATTAAATTTTTCCTTCGGCAAGGAGCTTCATGTCGCTTTCCACCATGCGCTTGACCAGCTGTTCGTAGCTGATTTCGGGTTTCCAGCCGAGAACCTTCTTGGCCTTGCTGGCATCGCCGATGAGCAAGTCTACTTCGGCGGGGCGGAAGAACTGCGGGTTCACCTTTACCACCACCTTGTCGGTTCCCTTAAGGGTGGCGTATTCGTCGACACCCGTACCATGAAATTCAATTTCCATGCCGGCAGCCTTGAAAGCTAATTGTACAAATTCGCGAACCTTGTGCGTTACGCCAGTGGCCACCACGTAATCGTCTGCTTCAGGTTGTTGAAGCATGAGCCACATGGCCCGCACATAGTCGGCGCTATGACCCCAGTCACGGCTTGCGTCCATGTTGCCGAGCTCAAGCATGTCTTGCTTGCCTGCCTTGATCTTTGCAACAGCAATGGTGATTTTTCGGGTCACGAATTCGGCGCCACGGCGTTCTGATTCGTGGTTGAACAAAATGCCCGAGCAGGCGAACATGCCATAGCTTTCGCGGTAGTTCTTGATAATCCAATGCCCGTAGAGTTTAGAGACGCCATAGGGACTGCGAGGGTAGAAAGGAGTAGTTTCGTTTTGCGGAACTGCTTGTACCTTTCCGAACATTTCACTGGTAGAAGCTTGGTAAACGCGGGTGTCGGGCTTGCATAGACGGACGGCTTCCAAAAGCTTGGTAACACCGATGGCATTGATGTCTGCCGTAGAAAGTGGCGTTTCCCAAGAGGTGGTCACAAAAGACTGTGCGGCGAGGTTGTAAATTTCGTCGGGTTTTGCGATTTCCATGGCTCGCAAAAGCGATGCGGAATCAGTCATGTCTCCAAAGATAAATGTGACTTTACCCTTGAGGTGCTCTGCGTTATTAAAATCGAGCTTGCTCTTGCGGCGGACAAGTCCATAAACTTCATAACCCTTCTCGAGAAGGAACTCTGCCAGGTACGATCCGTCCTGACCGGTAATGCCTGTAATAAGTGCGCGTTTCATGTGGATAAATATAAATAAATATGAATTTACTAAATTGCAGTTATGGCCTTTGTTCACCTTCAAGTTCATTCTGAATTTTCTGTTTTAAAGTCGTCGGCTCGTCTTGATGGTATTTTGGAAGCGGCAGCTGCGGAGAATGCCCCTGCGGTGGCGCTTACCGACCATGGTGCCATGTTCGGTATCTTGGAAATCCAGACCCGTGGAAAGGACTTGAATAAGGCCCGCAAAGAACAGGGGCTCCCGCCTGTAAAGACCATTTACGGCTGTCACGTCTATGTGGATTCTCCTAGCGCCAATCAAAAAGATCCTACAACTTTTGAGCGGCTTACGCTTTTGGTAGAAAATGAGGTTGGGTATTATAACCTGCTTCGTATTGTGAGTTTCCGTTACGAAGACGGAGATCGCTGGGCCGAAATCCCCTCTGTTCCTTTGTCGGTTGTAAACGAACATAAAGAGGGCATTATAGCCATTGCTGGGGATTTTTTCAGCCGCTACGGTGAAAATGTGGCGGCAGGGCGAAACAGCCAGGCCCGCGAATACATGGAATCCCTAGATAAGATTTTTGACCGAGACCATCTTTACCTATCGGTTTGCGACAATGGAATCCCTCAGCAAAAACTGGTGAACGATTATAACGTACAGTTGGCAGGGGAACTGGGTCGCGAAGTAGTGGCGGTGGCCGATGTCCACTACATCAAGCAAGAAGACGCTCAGGCCCATAAAGTTTTGCGCTGTATTTCGCTTAAAGAAACGTTGAATGACTTCAAGGACAAGCGTTTCCCTACGGACCAGTTCTATTTCCGAACCGAAGAAGAAATGGTGGCGCTATTCGGGAATATCCCAGGTGCCATTGAAAATACGGTAAAAATTGCCGATCGTTGTAATTTTACTGTAAAGACCGGTATTGGTGATGAATTTTGGCCTAGGTTCAAGATTCCGGATGAATTCCTTGCTTCTGAAGAATACCAGAATATCAAGGCGATTGTCAAGGCAGAATATGATGCCGAATATCCGGTCGTACACGAACGCGAACTCAAGGGCGTCATTAAGGATAAAAAGAAAAAGGTGACGGCTGCTTATTGCTCGGACAAGGGAATTGCCGAAGACGCCTTGACCGACGAAGACAAAGCCGAAATAGAACGCCTGTCGCAACCTGAATTTTTTGACGATGATGACCGAAAAGCCTTAGAGAAAGCAATTCACCGTTGGTGCAAACCGGGTGGCGATGCGGATATCTACATTACGCACCTTTGTAATCAACGCCTCCAGTGGCGTTTCCCGAAAGAGGACTTTAAATTCCCGGCCCATGATACCGAAGTGGCCGCCCGCATGTACAAGGAGTTGAATTGTATCCGCAATATGAATGTGGCGGGCTACCTCCTGATTGTGTGGGACTTTATCAACTGGTCCCGTGAACATGGAATCCCCGTGGGTCCGGGGCGTGGTTCTGCCGCCGGTTCCTTGGTGACTTACATTATCGGTATTACCGACATTGACCCCCTTACCTTTGATCTCCTTTTTGAACGATTCCTGAATCCGGAACGCGTGTCCATGCCCGATATCGATACGGACTTTTCGGATAGGGACCGCGGTCGCGTGATAGACTATGTGACCGAAAAGTATGGCAAGGAGTGCGTGGGCCAGATTATCACTTATGGTATGCTCAAGTCCAAGGCCGTGATTACCGATGTGGCTCGCGTTTTAGGGATTCCGCCTCAAGAAGCTAAAACCATCACCAAATTGTTCCCGCAGCGTACCTTGAATTTTAGCCTGAAGCAGGCCTGGACGGGTAAGGACAAGAAGGGGAACAATCTCGAGGATGGTTATAGTCCCGAGCCCCTGCAGGCAATGATCAACAGCCGTGCAAGTTACCAGAACCTGTGGGACATTGCCAAAAAACTTGAAGATTTACCCCGTCAGACAGGCGTACATGCCTGTGGTGTGGTGATTACGCCGACTCCGATATATAATTTGGCGCCTTTGTACCGTGCGGCCCCTGCCGATACGCCTGTGGTGATGTACGACAAGCACTATGCCGAAGATATTGGGCTTTTGAAGATGGACTTCTTGGGCCTTATCAACTTGTCCATCATTCAGGACACGGTGAACATGGTCAAGAAAAACCGTGGCATTGATCTTGACATGGGGCATATCCCGCTGGATGACAAGGAAACCTTTGATCTTCTGGGCAAGGGCATGACCACGACGGTGTTCCAGTTTGAATCGCCGGGTATGCAGAAATACCTGCGTGAACTGAAACCAACCCGTATTTTTGACCTTATCGCTATGAACGCCCTGTATCGTCCGGGGCCTTTGGAACAGATTCCCCATTTTATTGCCCGTAAGCAGGGTAAAGAAGAAATAGACTGCTATCACCCTGATTTGGAACAGGTCCTTGGTGAAACCTACGGCGTGATTGTGTATCAGGAACAGGTGATGAAGCTGGCCCAGATTCTGGGCGGTTACACCCTGGGTGGCGCTGACAATATCCGCCGTATCATGGCCAAGAAAATGCCTGAGAAGATGGCAAAGCTCGAACCGGAATTTTTCGAGAAGTGCGAAAAGAAAGGTTACGACCATGCAATGATCCAAAAGGTCTGGAATGCGGTGCTCCCGTTCTGCGGATATGCCTTCAACAAGAGTCATGCTGCCGCATACGCCTATGTGGCTTACCAGACGGCTTACCTGAAGGCCCATTACGGTCCGGAATACATGGCTGCTTCCATGACGTCCAAGATGGGTAAGACCGAAGATATCGTCACCATCATCCAGGAATGCAAACGCTTGGGTATTCCGGTGCTCTCTCCGGATATCAATTCCTCTCAGGGAATTTTTACCGCCAATACTAAGCACCAGATTCTCTTTGGCCTTGCGGGAATTCGCAATGTGGGAATCGCCGTTGTAGAAGACGTAGTTGCAGCCCGTGAAAAGGGAGGCCCCTTCAAGTCTATATTTGATTTCTGTAAGCGAGTGGCGGAATATCAGGGTGCCCTGAAAGAAAAACGCCCCCCTCTCAGCAAGAAAACTTTGGAGTGCCTGATTATGGCAGGGGCTTTGGATGGTCTACCGGGAAGTAGGGCTGTGCTTATGGCCACGGTGGATAGGGCCATTGAAGTGGCTGCTCGTTATCAAGAAGACAAGTCTAAGGGCCAAATGTCCCTCTTTGATTTAGGTGGAGCCGATTCTTCCATATCAAATATTGCCGAGGTCTTAGAAGAAGCTGAAGAATGGGGCAGTGTGGAAATGCTCAACAAGGAACGTGAAGTCTTGGGGCTTTGCCTTTCTGGGCACCCGCTAGATGAATTCCGCCCCGAACTGATGGGCTTTACCACTTGTAGCCTGGGCCAAGAAGAACTGAGCCGCAAAGAAGGCTGCATGGTGGCTGTTGGTGGAATTGTAACGCGTATGCGTTCTGTGGAAACCAAACGCGGGGCCACTGTAGGCTTTGGTGAAATGCAGGATTTCCAAGGTGAAGTAGGCCTGTTCTTCAAGAAAGACACGTGGGAAAATTTCCGCGACAAGATTTCGGAAGATGACCGTATCCTGGTAAAGGGAATGTTGGAATTCCAGCGGGATCGGGATAAGAACGTTACCGAGCAGATGCAGGTAGTTGTCGAAGAGGCGTACCAGTTAGATTATGTTCGTGAGAAAATGGTCAAGTATGTGCACGCGTCTCTCTATTCTTCTATGGTTTCTGAAGATTTCCTAAAAAAACTTGAAGCGGGCATGCAACAGTTCGAGGCCTTTGAAGGGGAGTCCAGTTGCGAATTGGTTCTGCATATAGAAACGGAATCTAGTTATGAACATGGACTGACGCTTCACAAGTACAAATTGTCCTATTCTCAAGATTTGCTGAACTGGCTCAAGCAAGACATGGGAGCTCTCAAGATTTGGGTCTCTGCAAAGCCCCGCAGGTAATCGCTGTGAAAGAGCCCTTTGTTCTTTTCTGTGCGGGAGAAGATTCTGGAGATGTCTTAGGTGAGGCTTTTGTCCAGTCTGTAACCAAGCGGGGATTGAGTCCTGCTGGTGTCGGCGGTGTGCGCATGCAAAATGCGGGCCTTTTACCGGTGGCTGATTTTGAGGAACTTCCCGTTTCGGGCTTTTTAGATGTTTTGCCTTGTATTGTCAGATTGCGTAAGGTTTATGGTCGACTTAAAAAACTTCTTTGTTCCGAAGAGTGTATGGCTCTTGTCGCCATAGATTATCCCGGTTTCAACATGAAGTTGTGTAGGATTGCCCAAAGGATGGGGAAACCCATTCTTTATGTGGCACCGCCTCAAATATGGGCTTGGAAGTCGGGCCGGGCCAAGAAACTTCGTCGAACAAATCTTGCAGTACTTTTTGAGTTTGAAAAGTCAGCCTATGCAAAGAAGGGTGTAGATGCTGAACTTTTGTTGCATCCCTTTTTGCTGCATGAGTGCCTGTACCATACATTGCCCTATTCTGAGTCTGTTGTTGATAGTGATAATAAAACGCTCTTGCTTTTCCCGGGAAGTCGATTGTCTCAGGCAAAGCGTAATATGCCTCTCTTCTTAGATGTGGCAAGGAGCTGGCTTCAAAACAAGCCAGAGCAAGAAGGTAGAAATGTAAAGCTGGTTGTTGCTCGAGAGGCTCTAGTCCAGCCGTTAGAAGAATATCTGGAAAAAGTTGAGGATGGTGCGCTAGCAGATATTTCTATACAAGTTGCTCCCGAAGATTCTGAAGAACGAAGAATGCTTTATGGATCGGGTGCGGCAGCCTTGGCCACTCCTGGAACTGTAACTCTAGAACTAGCTCTTTCAGGAACCCCGTTGGTGGTTGCCACGAAACCAGATTTGTTGACTTACGTTTTGGGATCTTTGTTTGTGAAAACAAAAGTTTTTGCCATGCCGAATCTTTTGATGAATAAGATAATGGTTCCAGAATTTATAGGGCTACGTTCCAAGAAAATGGTGCCCGATATTTTAAAGACGTTGGAATCCTTAGATCCAGCATCGTCACGTCAGCTGTCCATAGATTTAACGGAACGCCTGGGCAAGGGTTTCATTCCAGATTATTATATAGACAAGTTGCTCAACGGCTAAATTTTTTGGCGAGTTCTTCCAAGGAGATCCGCATCAGGGTGGGGGTGCAGTAGGGTGATTTTAGCGGGTCTTCGGTGGCCATTAGCTGGCTTACCAATTTGGACATTTCCTCAGGCTTGAGCTTGTCTCCCGCTTGGAAGGCGTTGGCTTTGGCCCAGGCTTTTGCCATGGAATCTTGAATTATCGCAAGGTCTGCTTTTCCGCCATTTTCAATGCATGTTTCCAAGAACTCGTGAACGGATCTTGCCGCTCTGGAGATGGGTAGATTGCAGGGAATGGACCTGATTTGGAATTCAGCACCGCCAAAAGGCTCTACGTAAAAACCAAGGGTCTTTAAGGAGTCTTTTACAGAGTCGAAAATTTCCCGTTCCATCCTGGAAAATTCTGTCAGCTCTGGGAAAAGCAACTCCTGACTATCGATGGAACCACCGCTTTTCAAAGTTTCTAGGGCTTGCTCGTACAAGATTCTGCTGTGGGCGGCATGCTGGTCGATAACCAAAAGACCTTCGGAATCTTCGCTTACAATGTAGGTGTTTGCTGTCTGGAATACCGCAGGGGGTGTCCAGGGTGTGCTTTCAGGTTCGACAGATTCCTTGTTCCAGAGAGGATCCTTTATGGAGTCTTCTAGTGAAATCAGCTTGCCTGCTTCTGGCTGCGAAAACAGGTCCTGAACCTCGTCCTTGTCGGGGGTGTAGCGGTTTGTACCACTGTCCTTGGCCCGCTCTGCTGGGGTCCGGATTTCTTGGAAGAACACCCCAGAAGTATGCTCTGGCTTAGCCTCTCCGCTTTTTTGGGGCGCAGCGGCTATTTCGGAGCTCAAATCGATAAGAGGGGAGTTCTTTTCCAAATCCTCTCTAAAGGTTTCTCGGATGGCGTGGGTGACTACCAGGAAAACCAGATTCTGGTTGGCAAAACGGACCTCCCTTTTGGCAGGGTGCACGTTTACGTCGAATTCCATGTCTGGCATGTCCAGGAACAGGACCGTCACGGGTTTACATTGGACTCCGTATGGTTCGTAGGCCTGGCTGATGGCCTTGGCGATGGCCTTGTTTTCGATGGGCCGGTTCCGCAGGTATAGGTATTGGTGATAGCGCTTGCCGTTCTGTTCCGATGTCGGTGAGATAAATCCGGTCACGTGTATTCCGGCTTCGGTGTAGTCCACAGGAAGCATTTTTTTGGCGATGCCAGACCCGATAGCTTCGGCAATGCGTGTCCTAAGTTCTCCAGGAACCCCGATAAAGACGGATTTTTCGCCAACCTTGTAGTCTATGCGAATTTCGGGGTGAGCAAGGGCAATTTTCAGGACGGTGTCCAAAATTTTAGACGATTCCGCCACTTCGCTCCCGAGGAAGGTCCTGCGGACGGGGGTGTTGTAAAAAAGATCTTCAATAAGGAAGGTGGTGCCCCGGCTGGCGGCAACGCCCTCTTTTTCAATGACGTTTCCGCCATGAAGCACAATGCGGTTGCTTTCCCCTTGGTCTGTGGCGCTGGTAATGGTCATTTTGGAAACGGCGGCAATAGATGCCACCGCTTCTCCGCGGAAACCGTTGGTGTGCAGGTGGAAAAGGTCTTCGGCGGAGCTCAGTTTTGAGGTGGTGTGCCGCAGGTAGCACAGGTCTAGATCTGCCTGTCCCATGCCCTTGCCATTATCGGAAACTACGATTTTTTGCTTGCCGCCCTGCTCAATTTGCACTTGGATGCGGCTGGCGCCTGCATCAATGGCGTTCTCTAGAAGCTCCTTGACCGCCGATGCCGGACGCTCAATAACTTCGCCAGCAGCGATTTTATTGATGATTTCGTCGGGTAAAAGGTGTATTTTGGCGGTTTCCATGGCCAAAATATAGCTATTTTGTCGTTTTTCTGTTTTTTTTGCTATATTCTTTCAATAGTGAGGGAATTATGTTATCGAACCTTTTTTTGCAGCTGACTCATGTGGAATTGCTGGTCTCGTATCCTGTGAAGGAGATTCTGACCCTGGTAAAGCGTGATCCTCGCTTTACGGTGAAAACTCTGAATGACATTTACTTTGAAGATTCCTTTGTTGACGAAGACGTGTACCGCCTTGTTATGAATACGGTGGTGAACTGGCTTTACGACCGCGGAGAGAACCCCGACGCCTTTGTCCAGCGCATTATTGACCGCTGCGCCGCCTTTGAAGGGGTTCCTGCCCGTAGTGTTTTGCGCTCTTATTTGCCCTATATTTCGCAATTTTATTCCACCAGCGACGTTCGCCAGCTCTGTCTGGACATTATTCCCAAGCGTTATCCGTTGCTGAGCGATTGGAAATTCCTCCGTCGTGACCTGGTAGATGGAAATCGTAAGGAATATGTATCATTTAGGTTCGATACCCCGGGCATGCTGGTGACAAACCCCATGCGCTGGTTCAATGGCTTTGTCCAGATAGGACCTATCCTTCTGGATACCCCTCCCTATGAGCATATGGAATTCAAGGCCTCCCAGACCTCTTTTGTAGAGGCCCTTGAAAATCGGGTTAATGCCGAAAAGCGTGACGATGGATTCATTTATGTGAATGGTCGCGCCGTAGGCAAGAACATGACCTTTGGCGATTGCCTTGCCGAAAACAACCTGGATTGGGAATTTGATGCTGAAAAGAAGCTGGACTGTGTCCTGGCTCTTGAAGACGTGGTCGATGAGAAGGTTGGGGCCGTCCTTATCCATAAGGGATGTTACTATGGTGCCCCGGCTTCAATCGTATATATCGATTACAAGGCCGACGTAGTGGCTCCGGAGCCCTTCAACAAGCTGATGAGCGCTGTGGTTAAGCAGGAATTCGACTCTTGGCAACCCATCCAGAAGGCCCAGGAACAGCTCCTGGAAGGCATGAATGACTCCGTGACAGTCATCTACTACAAGAGTGATGACTCTATCTCGGTGAACAGCAGGCATTTGATGCGCAATGTTCCTGCTCGAATTCTTCGCAATTTGCTCCGTGAGTATACGGCTACCGGTCGTGAAGAATATGAAAACCGCGAATTTAAGCGGGATCCGGCCATCTGCATGGACCCCCTTCGTCCGAATTTCGAGAGCCGTTTGAACCGCGTTATTGCTCACATTAATGGTACTGATGACAAGGACGGCAACGTGACTGAAGGTGTCAAGAAGTACTTTGAAATTGAGCGCCACCGTCGTGGTGGCTTCCGCTTTGTCCCTAAATGCAAAATTATTTTTAGGGAAGAGTAGGGCTTGTAAGAAAGAAATAGAAATTTAAATAAGAAAAACAAAAGTTCCCAAAAGCCAAAGATTTGGTATATTTGGATTGTTGGGATATTAATGGGTAAATCTTAGGGCACCTATATCATTGCTCCCCTCCTGATGAGTCCTAAGTACTTTTGATTTCTCAATATTTTCTCCTTCTTAGGAACGGTCTCCCTTGTGGAGGCCGTTCTTATTTTTATGCAAAAAAAGCTAACTCGAGGTTAGCTTTTTTAGAATGTATGTTTGTTATTTGGACTTGCTATTTGAACAGGTCGATATCGTCGTCGTCCTTGACGGTCACGTCGGCGGCACCAGAAGAATCTTCTTCAGCTTCATCGCCAAACGGGTCCGGCGGAGTGATACGGCTTGTACGCTTGACCTTCTTGGCGGTGAACTTGCTTCCCATGGCCTTGTAGCTTTTGACATCGGCCACTTCGGTCAGGTCCAGCTCTTCCTTCTGGACTTCGCGGCCAACCTGGTATTCCATTAGCTGGCGAGCGTCGTCTGTAGCGAAGAACTCGATCATCTGGGTGTCCTTATGGTCGGTCACCAGACTGAATTCTGTAGTCATGGGGCAGCCTTCCAGGTTGAAACGCTTCACCATGTAGTTGAAGTTTCCGCCTTCGAAGTAAAGGACCGTAAAGACCTGGGTGGGGTCGAACTTGTGGATATACTTGACGCCTGTTCCCACGAGAATCGGATCTGCCATATCGTGGACGCGGGCCGTGCCGTTTTCCTTCACGATAAGGATCTTGTCCTTCTCGCCAAATTCACCGATACGGTTGCCCCTTCTCTGGGAGCTGATAAGTCCGGAGGGAGCGTCAAAGTACAAGACGCGGGCCCCGAGGGTGCTTACGCCCTTGCGGACACGACGGACTGTCTTGACAGGGTATTTGGTAACAATGTTGCCCATGGCGCCGCGGCCCTTCACTTCTATGGAACTGAAGTCCACTTCAAAGTTCAGCTTGGTACGGGGCCGCGGTTTCAGCGTGACTTCCACCACTTCGGCTTCACCATTCAGGTTGCTGGACATGTACAAGAGGCGGCTACCGGGCTTGTTCTTGCCCATATAGTAGTCCTTGTCGCGGGTCACACCACCCACGTTGAAACGCTTGATATAGGCGGTGCCGTCCTTGCCGTCCTGGTGGATCACATTGTAGATGTGGCGTTCGTCGTCCTTGTTGAACTTTTCTACAAGGACGATATTCTTGCCCACGAAGTCCTTGTCGCTGACGCGGACCACCTTGAAGCTGCCGTCGGCCTTAAACACGATAAGATCGTCGTATTCGGAGACGTCGAAGAGGTATTCTTCCTTCTTCATGCCCGTGCCCAGGAAGCCTTCCTTACGGTTCACATAGAGCTTTTGGTTTGCGAGAGCCACGTGTACAGCGCTCACCTGGCCGAATTCCGCGATTTCCGTTTTGCGGTCGCGACCTTCGCCGTACTTCTTGAGGATGTTCTTGAAGTAGTTCACTGCGTAGTCGGTGAGGTGTTCCTTGTTGTAGTTCACCTCTTCGATCTTCTTGTCCAGTTCTTCCAGGAACTCGTCGGCCTTCTTACGGTCAAAACGGCTGATACGGCGTACCGGAATTTCAGCCAGCTTGAGAATTTCTTCGCGGGTTACTTCGCGACGAAGCTTGCGCACATAGGGCTTCAAGCCTTCGTCAATCAGCTGGACCATCTCGTCGTGAGTCTTGGCCTTCTTGATAACCTCGTAGACTTCCTTCTCGATGAAGATTTTCTCGAGGCTGGTCATGTGCCACTGGTCCTGCAGGTGCTTGAGCTCGTTGTCCAACTCCCAGTCTAGCAGGTGTACCGTGTGGTCGGTGCTGAGCTTCAAAAGTTCGGTGGTGTTGCTGAAGCGCGGCTTCTTGTCGATAATCACGCAGCTGTTGGCGGCCAATGTCGTCTGGCAGTCAGTAAATGCGTAGAGCGCGTCTATAACGACTTGCGGGTCGGAACCGGCCTGCAGGTGGATCTGGATTTCCACGTTTTCGGTGGTGTGGTCCACAATCTGCTTGATCTTGATTTTGCCCTTGTCGTTGGCCGCCACGATGGAGTCGATAAGGCTGTCCGTGGTGGTGCCGAAGGGAATTTCGCGGATAACGAGCGTCTTGTTGTCGAGCTTCTCGATTTTCGCACGGACCTTGAGGCGTCCGCCGCGTTCACCGTCGTTGTATTCACTAACGTCGATGATGCCGCCCGTGTAGAAGTCCGGGTACAGCGTGAACTTGCGGCCACGCAGGTAGTCGATGCTCGCTTGGCACAGTTCCTTGAAGTTGTGGGGGAGGATGGTGGTGGAAAGGCCCACCGCGATGCCGTCCACGCCCTGGGCAAGGAGAATCGGGAACTTCGCGGGGAGCGTCACCGGTTCCTTGGAACGCCCGTCGTAGTTCGGAATCCAGTCGGTGGTCTCGGGGTTGAACATCACGTCAAGCGCGAAGTCGCTGAGCTTGCCTTCGATGTAACGCGGGGCGGCAGCCTCGTCGCCCGTAAGCGGGTTACCCCAGTTACCCTGCGGTTCGATAAGCAGGTTCTTCTGGCCCATGTTCACGAGGGCCGTGTAGATGGAGGCGTCGCCATGGGGGTGGTAGTGCATGGTGTCGCCCACGATGCCTGCCACCTTGTGGAAGCTGCCGTCGTGCATCTCGTACATGGTATGCAGAATGCGGCGCTGCACCGGCTTGAGGCCGTCCTCAAAATAGGGCACGGCGCGGTCGAGAATCGTATAGCTCGCGTAGTCCAGGAACCAGCCGTTGTAGAGCTTTTCCAGGTGGTTTACGTTCGAAAGTCCTAATGTTTTCTGTTCTTCGTCCATGATCTAGCCTTGTCGCGCCTATTAAAGTTCTTCCACAGCTTCGGTGCGCAGGTTTTCTACGATGTAGTCCTGGCGGGATTGCGTGTTCTTGCCCATGTAGTATTCCAGCAACTTGCCCAATGAGGCGTCGTTTGGCATGGTGACGGTCTCCAGGTGCATGTTTTCGCCAATGAGCAGCTTGAAGTCCTCGGAATCCATCTCGCCCAAACCTTTGAATCGGGTGATTTCCAGGTCCTTCTTGTTGATTTCCTTAGCGGCCTTGTCGCGTTCCTCTTCGTCGTAGCAGTAGAAGGTTTTCTTCTTGTCCTTGCGGTTGCGGACGCGGAAAAGCGGGGCCTGCAGAATGTAGAGGTGCTTTTCCTGCACGAGTTCCGGGAAGAACTGCAAAAAGAACGTCATCACCAGTAGGCGAATGTGCATACCATCCACGTCGGCATCGGTGGCGATAATCACCTTGTCGTAGCGCAGGTCCTCGAGGCCGTTTTCGATGTTGAGGGCTGCTTGGAGCAGGTTCCATTCCTCGTTCTCGTACACGATCTTCTTGGAAAGGCCGTAGCTGTTCTTGGGCTTACCGCGCAGGCTGAATACTGCCTGGGTCTTGGGGTTCCGGGCCGTGGTGATGGTGCCGGAAGCAGAATTACCCTCGGTAATGAAGATCATCGTCTCGCTCTTGAGCGGGTTTTTGGCGTCGGTGAGGTGAACGCTGCAGTCACGCAGCTTCTTGTTGTTGAGGTTTGCCTTCTTGGCACGCTCGTTGGCGAGCTTCTTGACGCCAGCCAGTTCCTTGCGGAGCTTTTCGTTCTGGTTGATGCGTTCCAGGAGCTTCTTGGCCGTATCCTCGTTCTTGTGGAGGTAGTTATCGAGCTCGCGGGCCACAAAGTCCACAATCCAGGTACGGAGCGCGGGGCCGTTGGGAGCCGTGGTTGTGGAACCCAGCTTGGTCTTGGTCTGGGATTCGAAAACCGGTTCCTGGATGCGCACGGAAACGGCTCCCACGATGCAGTTGCGCACGTCGGAAGCGTCGTATTCCTTCTTGAAGTGGTCGCGCACGCCCTTCACGAGACCCTCGCGGAATGCCGCCTGGTGGGTGCCGCCCTGGGTGGTGTGCTGGCCGTTCACGAAGCTGAAGTAGTGTTCGCCTTCCTGGTTCGAGTGGGTGATGGCAAACTCGATGTCCTTGCCCTTGCAGTGGATCACATCGTAGC
The DNA here is from genome assembly GCA_017475045.1 of Fibrobacter sp. GTDB lineage: Bacteria > Fibrobacterota > Fibrobacteria > Fibrobacterales > Fibrobacteraceae > Fibrobacter. The sequence goes on from JAFVGH010000045.1 coordinate 65,916, forward strand.
GAATGGTATCGTCGGTACGGCTGTGGAGCAGGTCCAGGAGGCCGTTCGGGCTATTGTAATCCTTGCCGTTCATCACGAGCGTGAGCCCGTTGTTCAGGTAGGCGTAATTCCAGATCTTCTCTTCCATGTAGGCGGGGAGGAACCGGAAGTTCTTGAACAGGTCGTTGTCGGGTTCAAAGTAGATTTCGGTGCCGTTTTTCTCGGTGGTGGAGGTAATCTTGAAGTCCTTCACCAAGATGCCCTTGCTGAACTCGGCGCGCTTCACCTTGCCGTCACGGAAACTTTGTACGATAAACTTGGTGGAAAGGGCGTTCACCGCCTTGGTACCCACGCCGTTCATACCCACCGACTTCTGGAAGGCTTCGGAGTCGTACTTGCCGCCCGTATTCATCTTCGACACGCAGTCGATGACCTTCTCGAGAGGAATGCCGCGGCCGTAGTCGCGCACGCGGCAGCTGTGGTCTTCCATGTCGATTTCAATCTTCTTGCCCGCGCCCATGGCGAACTCGTCGATGGAGTTGTCGATAACTTCCTTCGCGAGCACGTAGATGCCGTCGTCGGGGCTC
>JAFVGH010000046.1 GCA_017475045.1 Fibrobacter sp.
ATCTTTTGCCAAAGTTTAAGTTTCGAGAATAAGGCCATCAAGTGTCGCGCGCAATGTGGTTGCAAGCAAAGATAAACAATGTTTTCTACTTAAACAAGTTAGATGCTGGACCCGCCATCAAGTGGAACGCCCTTCATCATTCTGCCGGGTAATTCATGGCACTTCATGACACGACACATTCTTTCCATGTCTTTTGACGTCGCTTCCCCTATACGTCCTGAAAAGCCACGAAAGTTTCACCTGTTGTCTTTTTGTGTTCTTATAAATCGCTTATTATCAATGTATTACAAGAAATAGTTCGAGTCTCGTTTTCCGCTCCAAACGCCTCGCAGCCATGCGGGGCGTTTTTGTTTGGGGGCAGGTGACGGTAGGGCCGTGAAAATGAGCCATCTCCTCGGGCATATCGGGCAAGGTCTGTAACCGTTTTGGGCAAGGTCTGTTTTTATCGTACAGACCTTGCCCATTCAATATGGCTTCCACACTACTGAGAGCCCATTCCGGCGGGCAAGGTCTGCGCCTCGAAATCAAACCATGCCCAAAAGTGCCGACCACCTTGCCCAAAAGCATCGCAGACCTTGCCCGGAATCGACCTAATCGCGGAGGATGCAGAAGCCGGAAGCCGTGAATTTGGTCGGCCTGCCGGTGGCGTCCTTCTTCAGCGAGGACTTGAAATCGACGATGGCGTCGGCGCCGAGCTCGCGCGCCTTTTCCTCGACGATCCGCAGGAATCCCTCATAATCAAGTTCTTCGAAAGGAGGCCTTCCCTCGGAGAAACCTTCGTGGCGATAGGTTGAAGGGGTGAGCACCACCTTCAGTTCGGCGATGGGGGTGAACCCTCCGGTCCAGGGCCGGTTGGGGATGAAATAGAAATCATCGTCCAGGAACGGACGGAAGTCGATATAACTTACAGGCTCCGAAGCGGACTCGAAGCCGGATACCCCGGCCACCCCGCAACTCGCCAGCACGGATGCAAATGCCAGAAGTACGATGAACTTTTTCATTTCTTTATTTCGCGATTGATCTGGATAAAGATAGTCATTTTCGGATTAAACGCAATCGGCCCCGGCCAAAAGTATGTCCTTTCAACGTTTTGGAGACATGGAGCGATTTGTCTATCTTCACAATGAAAAAGAGTTCATTCCATGAGACGATTCTTCCTATCGGTTTTGCTCCTCCTATGACCAGCGGCGGCGCGTTCACCTATGAACTGTCGTGCCTGGAAGGCCTTCAACTCTATTATCAGAAATAACGCAGGTTGCGATACCAGATTAAAAGAGCCAGGCGTACAGGCCCGCGCCGGCAAGGCAGGGAATCAGACCGATGAGCATGCCCCAGAGTGACTGGACAAAATGGTAGCGCTTCTGATGATAGGCCGTGTCCATGTGCTCCGTGCCCGGAAGCCGGACAGCCTTCATGTTGGCGAAGAGAACCCAGTCCAGGAAGAAACAGTCGTACCAGTCGATGAAAAGCCACATCCCGTAACCGACCGCGAATGCCTGCCAGAAACCCTTGACTCCCGCCAACCATAACAGACCGACAAGCACGGCAAGGACGACCAAGATGGCCAGCCCCTTCTTGACAAGCACC
>JAFVGH010000047.1 GCA_017475045.1 Fibrobacter sp.
AAGTGCCCGTAAATAGGGCCAAATAGCTGCCCGCTCGTAGGGCAAAGGAAAAAAGATGAATTACGCAGACGCAGGAGTTTCCTTGGCACGTGCCGACGAGGCAATGGTCGGTGTCAAGAAATCCGTTCGTACCACATTCAACCAGGGCGTTCTGGGCGACGTAGGCAACTTCGGTGGCCTGTTCACTCTGAACCATCTCGGCATGAAGGACCCTGTCCTCGTGAGTTCCGTGGATGGCGTGGGCACCAAGCTCAAGGTCGATATTGAAATGGGTACGCACGAACTGCCGGGCCAGGACATCGTGAACCATTGCTGCGATGACATTCTCGTGCAGGGCGCTCGTCCGCTGTTCTTCTTGGACTACGTGGCTACGGGCCGCTTGGAACCGGGCGTTATGGACAAGCTTGTCGCTGGCATGGCCAAGGCTTGCCGCGAGAACGACCTTGTTCTGATTGGTGGCGAAACGGCTGAAATGCCGGGTTTCTATGGTCCGGGTGACTATGATATCTCCGGTACAATCGTGGGTGTCGTGGAACGCGAAAACATCATTGACGGAAAGAAGATCAAGCCGGGTACTATCATCCTCGGTCTGCCTTCTACGGGACTTCATACAAACGGCTATTCGCTTGCTCGTAAGGTGCTTTTCGAAGTGGCTGGCTACAAGGTGGATACTTTGGTCGATGGCATGGACAAGACGATTGGCGAAGCCCTTGCCGTGCCGCACCGCAGCTACTATCCGAGCCTCATTGATCTTTGCAACAAGAAGATTATTCAGGGTCTTGCCCACATTACGGGTTCTGGCTACCAGGGCAACATTCCGCGTATCCTTCCAGACAACGTTGATGTGATTATCGATCGCACCACGTGGGATCCTCCGATGATTTTCAAGCTCATCCAGCAGGCTGGCTCTGTTGAAAAGGACGAAATGTACTCTACCTTCAACATGGGTATGGGCATGCTTATCTTCATCGACCCGAAGGACAAGGACGAAGTCGTCGCTCATCTCGAATCGAAGGGCGAAAAGTGGGCTCAAATCGGCGAAGTCGTAGAGGGCTCCAAGCAGGTGAAGTTCCGCGACTAGGTCTTAGGCGTTAGGTATCAGGTTTTAGGTAAAGAAACACGCACTTCGTGCGTCTTATAAGACTGCTTAGCCGTGATTATTCTGCCTAATTCCTAAAAACCTATAACCTCAAAAGGCTTGCACGTATGTGCGGCCTTTTTTGTTTTTACCCCTAGCCCCTAATCACTAATCACTAACCACTGCCTACTTCCTACTTCCTACTTCCTACTTATTCTTGTTTCCCCTCACATATATACTTTTAAAAAACTTTTTTTCGTGATTTTTGTTGCAATAAAATCTATTTTTAAAAAAGTGTGAAAAGGAAAAATATGAAAAAACGTTTATTCAGTTCTTTATGCGCGGCGAGTGCAATTGCCGTGTTTTTCGGTTGTGGAGATGATTCCTCTACGCCGTTCGCTCCCACGCAGTCGAATAATTTATCTTCCTCGACGAATTTTGTTCCGGGCGTTGAAAGCAGCTCTAGCGTGACTGCTTCGGATCCGGGTTTAAGTTCCGCTGTTGTTCCGGGGTCCAGTGTTTTTGAACCCGCTTTGTCTAGTGCTTCCGCTCCGGTTTTGAGTTCTGCAGTGGATTCTCCAGTTTCAAGTTCCGGTGCCGAAAATCCGGGCTTGAGTTCCGCCGTTGTTGTTCCGGGCAGTTCTGCTGATGCCCCGGCTTCAAGCTCTGGCGCAGCTCCTGTTTCGTCTGCTGCTGAAGTTCCCGTCAGTTCGGCGGGTCCCGAGTTGGGGCCTGACGGTTTCCCGACACTTGAATCTTACGGGCCGCCTCCTGCCGAATACACCAAGAATATTTTGAACAACGGAAATAACGGTTGGAACAGCCGCTACTGGGATGCTTGCAAGCCGCACTGCTCATGGATTAGCAATGGTCAAGAAGGCAAGACCGATACGACGACTGAGGCTTCTTACCAGAAAGGTATGACGACCGCCCGTAACTGCAACATCCATGATGTCGAAGTCCCGACATTCACTGTGGGTTCTGGCGCGAACGTTTATTGGTTCGGTTACGAAGGTACGAACAACGCTTGCGGCAATGCTAAAGAAAAGGGCGTGTTCACTTGTACGGACATGGCTCCTATCGCCGTGAACGATTCTCTCTCTTACGCTTATGTGGCTGGCCCTGGATCGCAGACAACGTGCGGCAAGTGCTTCCATCTTCAGTACAACGGAAGCTTCAAGGATGCAAGTGCAAACAATGCCGCGAAGGAAACTCACAAGGCGCTCAAGGGCAAGCACATGGTCGTGATGACCTCGAACATCGGTCACGATGTGGAAAGAGGCCAGTTTGACTTGATGGTCCCGGGCGGTGGCGTCGGTGCGTTCGATGCACTTTCTGTACAAGTGAAGGGACAAAACATTAAATGGGGAGCCGGTTTCGGCGGCTTCCTTACTGAATGCCAGAGCACGCTTGGCTACGACAACACTCTCGAAAAGTACCAGCAATGCGTGAGGGACATGTGCGATGCGGCGTTTGGTAATGCTGGTTTCCCCAACCTGTTGCGTGGCTGTCACTGGTTTGCGGACTGGTTCATGGCGGCAGACAATCCGACCTACAACTGGGAAGAAGTCGAATGCCCGCAGTACCTCATTGACCATTATTTGACGCGTATCAATACCACTAGGGATAACAATTATAAGTGGCGTGACGACTGGTCCACTTTCAAGCAAGGCGATGTGTTGGATACTGCAGTTTGTTGGAAAGATGGCGAAAATCCGCATGATCCAAACGGCAAGGGTGCTGGTTGCGAAAAGTAACTGCGATAAAAATGAATTAAAAACTCCCCGCCAATGCGGGGAGTTTTTGTTTTTTGTCCACCTTCTCCCGCTTCCGAGCGGCCCCTCCTCTTTTTATCGCCATGAATACGGTGCTTTCTCACCGCTGGCAAAAAAGATTTCTGTTTACAAGATGTGAATAATGTGGGTGAGTCACGGCATACAACCCGTTTTTATCAAAAAAAGTGAAAAAAAGTGAAATTTTTTCGCATTACCCCCTTGACTTTTTCCCTGAAAATTCTATAATTGGCTTCACCCTCGAACGGGACGGCAAAACGCCGGAACGGACGGGACGGAAGCCCGCGAGACTTCCGGGAAGATTGAAGGAATCGGAGAT
>JAFVGH010000048.1 GCA_017475045.1 Fibrobacter sp.
TCGAAGACACTATAATGTTCGACCCCGGTCATCATGCGGAAAGCCGAGCCACGCAAAGCATTCGTTTCGTCATCCGGATCCTTGGCGTCCTTGCCCTTTGCAAAGTTGAAGTAGTCGATATCGAACCAGGAACCCGTCACCGTCATGCGGAGGATATGTTCACCCGCCGGGAGCTTCACGTTGGCCTTGACCTTGGTAAATTCGTCAAAGCTTGAGCCCGAAAGAGCGACATTTTCAACAAGCACATCGCCATCCAAAGAAAGCGAGAAACCAGATGTCGAATTAGACGTAGCGACAGAAGCAAACATGGTGTAATCGCCAGCTTCCTTCACGTTCACGGAGTATTCGAGCCATTCGCCTTCTTCGTTGTAACCGACGACGTAGCCGGTCGCCTTCTTGTAAATATCGACGCCGGTGCCTTCGCGGTAGTTCGTTTCGCCACGGTCTTCGGAATCGTTTTCATTATAAGACTTGTTTGCTTTACCCGTACCCGGAACGTCAAAGTTTTCAACTTCAATCTTGCCCGGGATTTCTGCGACCTTGCCACCGAAGGGTTCGCGAGGAACAGGGTCTGCCGGAGTGCCAACGCCCACGAGCGTTACAATGCAGTCCTTGAATTCCGAGCTACCCGCATCCATCTTGATTGTCACGGAGCCATTCTTGACTTCGACTTCGCCTTCATCCTTGGCATTCTTTGCTTGGCTCGTTGTGTACATGTGGAAGGTCTGAACGTCGGCCCCCTGCACTTTCACCGTAACTTCCTTGCTGTTCTTGTAATCGCGGTTTACTAGCACCACGATAACGCTATCGCCATCCTTGCTCTTGTAAGCGGATGCAAAAACTTCCTTCTCGGGATTTGCCGTGGCCCCCACGCGGACAGCGCCCGGGCGGACAAAGCGGGCAAACTGGCTCATCACGTAACCACGCTTACTGATTTTGCCAATTTCGTTCTGCGGGACCTGGAGTTTATTGCCAAAGTCCTTTTCCATAATCAAGCCATAGCAACGACGGATGTACCACCAAGTGTACTGATTGAAGTTACCCACGACCATGGCGCGGTGGATTTCGTAACCCACGTCCATAGCGTTCACGGTATCGCGCTTGTTCGCATTCGCCTGGTCACCCGTATTGCGGATTGTGCGCCAGTCGTTACCGCTACCCTGGCTTTCGGTGTAGTGTTCCGTCATCCAACGTTCGACCTTTTTCTGGTCGGCAAGGCTGTACTGGAAGAAATTATCCCCAGTCCTTCTGTCACTGGCATAAAAGTGAGCACCGAGAATGTCCCAGTTCTTGAGGGCATTGGCGTCATTTAATACTTTGTTGTAAAGATTCTTGTCGTAGCGGAACGATTCTGTCGAAATCACCTTGGCACCGTTCTTGCGCATTTTATCGGCATAGCCCTTGGTGAAGTTGTAGATTTCGTCGGCGCTCCAGCAAGCCCATTCGCCGCACCAGTCCGGTTCGTTACTGATGGAAATTGCATACAGAGGAACACCCTGATTCTTCATGTAATCGTTAAAGTTGTTCAAGTGATCTACGTACTTCTGATAATCCGAAGACTTGATATGCTGATTAGCACCTGCGTAAGGAGAAGTCCAAGGGGTCGCATACAAGATAAAATCATCGCCCGCATACTTCTTGGCGTACTTTGCAGCGTTCACTTCCTTATTGAAGGAGTTGGAATTTGCATACACCGGAATACGGAGCGTATTGAGGCCAATCGTGCCATCGCCCGTTCCAAAAGCAATTTTCGCATCCGCTTCGGAAAGGCCGCCACCGCCTTGCCATTCGTTGTGGACCATGCCGCCAAAACCGCGAATCACCTGATGTTCTTCAGTTACATCTACATTCACGGTAGAAGCAAACGTCGGAATCGAAAATGCGAGTCCACAAGCGGCAACCTTGAATATAAAACCCATACACTTCATTCTGTATCTCCCTTTTTGTTTTAGCCCAAATCCATAATATTACAATCTAAATCTATCTCTAGCCCGCAAAAAGCTCTCAGAAACGGGAAAATTTTCCATTGACACTTTGGTAATGGGGGTAAAGACGAGAGACGAGAGACGAGAGACGAGAGACGAAAAACGAAAAACGAGAGACGAGAGACAACAACTGAATAAGATAAGAGTCGCAACCAACGAATTGGGGCATGGCGGCAAAGTATAGGGGCGGCAATACGAGACTTTTTACAAATTATAGTCCTTTACACCTATAACCTGGCGGTTCACATTTTTTTACGTTTACTTCAACAAGAGGTTGTAATGAGCGAAAGAATCGATAGCATAGAATTGAATGAAA
>JAFVGH010000049.1 GCA_017475045.1 Fibrobacter sp.
CTCTGGCGATGGCTATGGCGATTGGAAAGAAATAAACGGAAAGAAAATCTATTACGTCGACGATGTCCCCACGGTCATAGAGTCGGTTCACGGCGATTTTGCGAAGGGCTATATGGTGCAAAGCGACGACATGCGCTTGAAGCCATGCTTCATTGCTCGCCGGGGGAATAGCTTTGCGCATGGGGACTCTCTCCGACAGGCCGTTGCTGATGCCGAGGCAAAATACATGGAATCGCGCCCCCTTGACGAGAGGATTTCTGCATTTCTCGAGGCCCATCCTGAACTGGATACCCCCTACGGTGATCTCTTCGAGTGGCATCATACACTTACCGGTTCTTGTCGTGCCGGACGCGAGGAGTGGTGCCGGGCGCACGGCTATCAGCCGACAGACTCTATCACGGTCAGGGCTTTCATCAAGCAGACACTGGGAGACTATGGCGGTAAGACTATCCGCGAGTTAGCCAAGCGGTATGGAGTAAAAATATAGGTTATGAAGAGAATTGTAAGAGAGGTTATTTTTTTGACTCTGTCATTCATTTTCGCGGGCATCATGCTCATCGGCGCTATTGCCGAGATCGCCGTCGGGACCTGGTATGAGGGTCTTGTCAAGATCGTACTCTTCCTTGTCGGTTTCGCGGGCTGCTACTGGGCCACGAACAAGACTTCATTTGGACGCCGTTTTTGCGGAGATAGTTTTGATTGATAAATAGTTTTTGCCTATGAATTAAACGGGGACTTTAACTTATCGGCGTCGGGAACATCAGAAAACCATATTGGAAACGGGCAGTAAAAAAGCGTCCCATCACGCCGGTCTTTGGCAGGTTAGCTCAGTAGGTCAGAGCACTGGTTCCGGCCATGGTTCCAGGGGTCGCGGGTTCGAATCCCGTGCTTGCCTCGATTGCGGGAACGCAAGCGTGAACCTTCGCAGTGATGCGCGGTGTCGTGGAGCATACGGTTATGGGCAGGATCATCCCATGTTTCTTCATGTCAATGATCAATGGTAACGGATAGAATAGTTTTGCTGTATGCGTATCAGGTTCTGCCGGCGGTCCGACTCCGTCCTCCACGCCTACTTATATTTGACGATATGATTGACATTTCCAAAGTTTTTGTAGGACTGCAGGCCCCAGGGTGCCAGGCGGTTGTACGGGATTCCCAAAACACAATGCAAAGGCCGCCACGGCGGCACACCCCCCGGTACGTTAGCGGAGCCACCGGGCTTGCCCGCATCCTGAACATAGAGTTGGATGCGGCACGGATGATGCTTGACTCGGGCCTTATCGAGGATGCCGTCCAGCGGAACGGTCCCCAGGGCATCGTCATTATCGACTGGGAAAAGGCCGTCCAGATATGGGAGGCCAGTGGTATAACGATAGTCGCTAAGGAGGGATAGCCATGGAAGGATACATCATCATCACCCCTCCCATGATTGAGGACCTTGGCCTGAAAGGGACTGAGCTTCTATGCTTCGCGGTCATCCACGGTTATTCCATGGACCGGCAGGGCGTTTTCACAGGATCCATATCATACGTGTCCATGATCCTTGGCGTCGCTCCCAGGACGGCGGTCTATGCGTTGAAAGGGCTGGTTGAGAAGGGGCTGGTTGAGAAGGCCGAGTTGAATGTCGCCGGGATAAGCCGTGTCGAATATGCCGTTTCAAAGGAGGCTATGCAAAAATTGCATAGGGGGGTATGCAAAAATTGCATAGGTAAAAACGCCACTGAAGACAGCGAGGAGGCGCTTTCGGAAAATGACCTATGCAAAAATTGCATAGGTACGGGTACCTCCCCCTCTTCTTCCCCCTTAACCCCCTTTTCTTCTTC
>JAFVGH010000050.1 GCA_017475045.1 Fibrobacter sp.
CCCCATCCGATTCATTTCCAGCTCCCAAAAGAGTTGACGCAACTTCCCGTCTCCTGTAGCTTCACCCCTTGAGATGAACAACCCATTCCAACTCCGAAATGCTCATTCTTCTTCCCACCAAGGGGTCTGGCCCCGAGTTTCCCTCCGCCACCACCACCAACACCTACGCCTACGACGGCGCCGGACGCCTGACCCACCACGTCGTCAACGGCCTCCCTCGCACCTTCGCCTACGACTTCCAGGGCCGCATGACTACCCTCGTCGACACCAACGGCGCCGTCTTCCGCTACACCTTCGACGCCGAAGGCAACCGCCGTTCCCAGTCTTTGGGCGACTGCCTCGAAACCCGCTTCCTCTACGACGGTCCCGACGTCCTCCTCGAACTCGACCCCTCCAACGCCGTCACCTACGCCTGGATCGACGGCCCCGGCATCGACCAGCCCATCGAACGCATCATGTACCTGAACGGCGCCCCCCGCGCCCGCCGCGTCTTCCACGCCGACGCCCTCGGCTCCATCGCCGCCCTCACCGCCCCCGACGCCACCCCCGTCCAAACCTACGCCTACTCCGCCTTCGGCTCCATCCGCTCCCAATCCGGCCCCGACCCCAACCGCGTCACCTACACCGCCCGTGAACACCTCGGCGACTCCCAAGGGTGGATATACTACAGGCATCGCGTTTACAATCCAAATGCGGGGCGTTTTATCACGTCTGATCCTTGGAAGTTTGTCAACGGTGCAAATACATGGATTTATACTGACAATCAACCAGAATTATGGATTGACCCATATGGATTGCGTAGAAAAGGAGAGTCATTCCTTCCGAGTCAACTTGGAGGCATGGGGACCATCCGCAACACCACATCCATTCACTTTGTATGTGTAGCCAGCGAAGGCAAAGAAGGGGAGATGGAAAAGACAACCATAGAGGAAGGGACTTGGGGGTGGGAAAAACCCATTGATGGCCGGTTGGACGATCTGGATTTTATATTCCCAACCCCGGAGCATCCAATCAATGGCGAAACAAATGGCGCATTCAAAATTGGCGGAAATACGGCCACATTGAAGCCAGACCCCAAGAATCCGGACAATTCAGTAATTGATGACTTTAGTGCATATTGGCCTCATGAAAATGCCTGTGCTTTGCCTGGCTATCCTCAAAGCCAATAACGGACCCATGGAGTTGGAGCAACAAGAAGGAAGATTCTCATGAAAAAAAAATGGGTTGCGACAACGTTGTCATTTATTGGAATCTCCGTTCTGCTCAATGCAGCATTGTGCATGATTTGTTTTGCGAGCGATGATTTTCATGTTGTGTCGTTGAACAAAAAGTGTTTTGCGTTTGGATGGCCCATCACGATATTCTATCCCTATGATTTGCATGGAAATCTTGTGCCGCATTCAACATTGTTCTGGAAATTCATTGCCATAGCCATGTTCGGACTGTTGTTGGGGCAAATCTTCTATTTGTCCCTGAGACTCTATGCAATCATCCGGAAACATTAAACCGTATCTCTTCTGGGGTTACCCATAGTGAGTTGAGGGAACAAGGCTAAATCCCGCCGGGCCTGCCATTTTCCAGAACACTTCTTTCGTTTTCTTCTTGCAACGAGTTCCTTCCCATGGCAATAGAACAAGGGGTCAGGCCCAAAATTTGCAAAAATCTGGTCCTCCATACTGACACATGAACCATAAAACTCCCATGTCCACCAAAAATTAAGGGGACAGACCACTTAAAAGAATCTTCGTTCCCGTAAAAAACTTTTCCAATCGCTGGAAAACGCACGAAAATTTTTTCCAATCATTGGAAAAATCGCCCAATTTTTTCCAACCATTGGAAAACTTTTTTCCAATCGTTGGAAAACTGCCGTTTTCCCGATGAGCTACCAGATTGGCCAAAACCCGGGTGCATAGAGCAGGGTGGGGGACATCAGCATCGTCTCCCGCCTCCCCGGCGTCCTCTCACAGGCCATCAACATGTTCCGGCAGGGAGCGGCCAGCCCATTCCTCCTCGTCGCCATGCTCGGACTCGCCTTCCTCGTCATCGCCGGCACCGTCGCCGTCACCCAGGCCCAGCGCAAGATCCCCGTCCAGTACGCCAAGCGCGTCGTCGGCCGCAAGACCTACGGCGGCCAGAGCACCTACATGCCCCTGCGCGTCAACTACTCC
>JAFVGH010000051.1 GCA_017475045.1 Fibrobacter sp.
ATATTCCTTTTCTTTTTCGAATATTTTCTGTTCCTTGTCGAGCGATTCCAACTGCACCCATACAGAGAAACAGAAATATTCACTGCCGTCATAGTTCAGGTTCACCTTGCGTGAACTGTCTGCGATGGCGGAATTCTCGACCGTTACAAAAGTATTCGAATCAAGAGCAATCGCATCTCCGATAACGCCTTTTGTATTTTTTACTCCTGTTGCAGAATTTGATGCACCGCCGAAATATCCTTTTTCAGCGGAGTCTTCAATTGGAGACGGCCAATTTTCGAAGTGATACACAAGCGAATAGTTGCGGTTAGTCGGGAAAACATCACTTGCGAAAGCTGGTGCCATCGTGTTGTCAAAGCGGAGTTCCAAAGAGTCGGAAACGTTAAGCGAATCGACGTTTACCCAAAATACAGCTTCCTTGGTTTGGGAGTCAAAGTAAGCCTGCGTAATAGGGAGCTTTTTGCTGCGGTTTCCGTCTTTTGAAATGCGCACAGCCTCCCAGCGTCCGGTTGAATTCGTTAAAGAATCCAAGTCGTTTGCCGTAAGACGATATACAAGCGGAATATCGGTGTTTACTCCGCTAGAATCGTTGTTTGATTCGTTCTCCGGGAGTGCAAGCGGGCCTTTGAATGTGTATGTTACCGAATCCCCCCAGACCGTCGTTTCGTTAGGTTGTACCGATACGTTTTCAAAACTTACAGGATATAATTTATCCATATAAATAATGAGATTGAACGTATCCGCCGGAAGGCTGTCGATGACGATTTTTCCGTTCTGCACGGAAACTCTTTTGTGGATCGTTGTACCGATAATGATGGCATCTCCACTTTGGTTTTCGCGGAACGCGCCTGGCACGAGGAGCTTGACGGAACCCGAATATCGCAAGGAGTCATTTATCGCAAGCGGTTCATCTTGTTCAACACTCAGGTTCTGCAATAGAAGCATCTGACCGGATTCCTGGTGGAACGCTTCGAGCGTGAACGAACCCGACGGGATGGAGTCAAATTCGTAGTTGCCGTTTTCGTCGGTTACGGTTTCGAATGCTGATGGAAGAACCTGTTCGGCTTTGCTTGCTACAAGAATATTGTAGCCACTCGGCACGCACTGAACCTTCGTACGAGCAGCCGGTTTACCATTGTCCAGCACCAAAATACCCGCGAGTTCCGGGGAACCCGTTTCGGCACTGTTGCCAGCCACATCACTGTCCGAAGAGCACCCTGCAAAAAACGCCATAAAGGCCGCCAAAGCGGCGACCAGAACAGCATTTATGTTTTTGCAGAACTTCATCGATACCAATATATATAAGAATTTCGGAAAAAGAAATTGTAATTGTACGCTACAGCAACCATTATCGAACAATCGCTATTGCACGTAGCGTCGCTTTACGGAACCCGCTGTGGTGAATTCCACCACGATGACCCGCGCAGCGGGCATCTTCGCAGGCTTGTGGTTGCCTGCGAACAGCGGGCGTCCCTGAATGTCAAAGATGCGGTAGAAACCGGCCTCGGCTTCGGTCGCACGCGACTTGAAAGTGGTGATACCCACCAGCCCGTTTGAGCTGCTCGATTCTGCAACTACGCTAGAGCTGGATTCCACAATCGCACTAGAGCTAGACTCCACGACCGCAGAACTGCTGGATTCAGCCACGCCCTCCACGGCAAAAGTCACGTATTCGCTCATCCACGAGAGTCCAGAATTATCCGTCACCACAGCAACAGCGGAATGCGTTCCCGGCGCCACGCCTTCGACACTCAGCTGGTACGGAGCCGCATTTGCAGTGCCCACCAACGTATTGCCCACGTAAAATACCACACTTTTCACGGAACCGTCGTCGTCCTTCGCGTCGGCTTTCAGCGTAACCGCAGCACCCACTTGGAACTTCGCACCCGCCGCAGGGGCGGTCAAGGTAACGCTTGCCGCCTTGTTACTTTGCCCAAATTTCTGATTGTATTCGGGCATTTTGCCGTAGCGGCCACCCACCCCGGCCAAGTTCGGAATTTCCTTAGGGAGATTTGCCACGGTGCGTTTTTCAAAGCTGTAGCTCGGCGTGAACGTCTGCGCGGTTGGAATACCCTGCGTCACGGAACCTTTGTAGCGGTGCTGTTGTTTAGTATTTTTACCGAACGAGACCCCGCTAAAATACACATAGCCATTGTCGCCCCATTCAGCCAAATACCCCTGGCCATTATCAATATAGCTGTTTTCGTAACGCACATAAGCCTTCGCATTTGCACTATGGCCATCGGCTCCGGCGACAAAGAAGCGGTTGTAATCTACATACTGGTTGTACAGATGAACTTGCGAACCGTTGACTTCGCCCGTCACTTTCGGCACGCGTCCATAGGTATTGTGCCAGTAGTTGTTCGCATAGGTCATGTGAGCATCTTCGACCAAGGCCATGTAAGGGTCGGTGCCCCAGCAGTTATATTCATTCGCACCATCAAAATCCAAGTAGCTGATAGTCGCATCATCTACAAATTCCATGTCCATGCCATCAGAAATCCACTTGTAGCTGATGTGGTCTGCCCAAAATTTTTTCACATGTTTGTCTGACGTTCCCACAGTTTCAAGGCCATCGCCGCCTTCAATCAGGTGAGGGTTCACATCGTAAATGGCGAGGTTTCGATAGATGTGGTTGCTAGAACCTTCGTTACTGCGCACAGCGATGGATGCACCGCGCAAGTTCGCACCACGGCCCATGCCCACGAGACTCTTGTTGGGCTTGGTGGTAATCCAGTTGCTCCACGCCTGCAGATTTTCGCTTTCCTGTACAATCTGCACACCCGCCTCGGTCAAATCGCTGCAGCTATTCGCCTTAAAAGTAATACGATAGAACGTATTGGTCTTGCCGGTGACGCGGTTTTTCTCGGTGCAGGTGGTCTTGCACCAGGTGCGGCCTTTGCTTTTGGCTTCGGTAACTGCGTTGCGGAATTGCCTAAAGTCGTAAGTGCCTTCGGGCACGAGGATTGTAACGGCGTCGTTACTCTGCAAGTGCTTGCGAATGCTCGCGGAATCGCTTGCAATGACGACTTTGCCTGCGTCGCCACCCGTTGTGGATACGCCAAAGCCTTCCGCTTTCACATAGAACGTATAAAGTAGCACTGCCGTCGAATCCGTTTCGGCACTCGTCCATATCCACTTGGCCTGCGTGTTTGCAGCAAAGCCGTTCAAGTCGCCCCCGCTCGGGAGTTTGTTGTTCGCATAAGATAGCGTCGTAGCGCCGCCCCACTGCGAGAGGTCGCGGCCCTTGTTTTTCCACGAGGCATTCCCCACCGCAGGCTTCGATTTCCAATCGCTGCCAGAATAGTAAGACTTGTCGAGGTCGTCAATCTGCACCAAAACGCCAGGAGCACCCTTTCCGTTCACACCCACGACCGAAATCGCATTTTCACCCGGCAAGAATGTCATCGGGACAAAACGCACGCGGCCCGCCTGGTTGTCTTCGGCCATAAGTGCACCGTTGTGGTAGAGCCTGTAACCACCATCGGCCACAATCCAGATGCCGGGGCCATAACCCGCATTATAGGTCGCCGCAATCAATTGCGAACCGACTTTATCGCCACCGCCATAAGCGGCATCGGACGGGAGCTTTACGACTTCCGTTGTCGGAATTTTTGCAGGTGCATCTGCCGCGTGTACTACAGAAATTCCAAAAACAGAGACAACGCTCGCAAGTACTATTTGACCAAAACCTTTCATACCCATTGTTCCTCACTTTTGGTTGCATAGGCCCAACTTTTGGCTCGCCCCATTTCCTTGAGGCATTTAAGCCAGGCGTTACGGGCTGGCGTTTGAAGCCCGTATTGGGGGTGATGGAAGACCGCAAGGCGGGCTGCAATCAGGGGGATTATTCCCCCTATCTATAATCTAAATC
>JAFVGH010000052.1 GCA_017475045.1 Fibrobacter sp.
GAGGCTATCATGTTCAAATCGTTACTCTTCACATTGGGGATTTTGCCTATGACCGCATTAGCATTCCAAATCGGAGCCTGGGTCGGTGGCCCCGGCCAATACCCGCAACCCACCCAAGAGAACGTGCAGGCATTCCAGGATTTGCAGGGCACGCATATCGACCTCATCAGCTACTTTGCTCTCTTCGACATGAACGACTGGAATGCGACCGAAGAGTATGCAAACGTCGCGAAGAACAACGGCTCCACGCTGGTGGTGACCTGGATGGCGAACGGCTACAACGCGCAAGATTTGGTGGACGGCAAGGCAGACACCTACATCCGCGATTACGCCAAGGGAGTCAAAGGCTACGGCGAAGAAATCTGGCTCAGGCCGCTCCACGAAGCAAACGGCGACTGGTACGACTGGGGCGTAGGCAAGGCAGGTGCCGGCAACACCGATGCAAACGTCGCCGAAGCATTCCGCCATATCGTGAAAATCTTCAAGGAAGAAGGCGTTACGAACGTCAAATGGGTCTGGACGACCAACGCTTCGAACTCAGGAAAGGGTTCGACGCTTACCGGCAACTACCCCGGCGACGAATACGTCGATTACATTTCAATTGACGGCTACAACTGGGGCACATGCCAAAGCTGGTCCAGCTGGCAGACGTTCTCGCAGGTATTCAAGAAAGCATACGACGCACTTGCCAAAATCAACAAGCCGCTGTTCATCGCAGAAATTTCGAGTTCCGAGAGGGGCGGCAACAAGGCCGAATGGATTACCGACATGTTCGAACATTTCGCTACAGACTTCTCTCGCGTGTTCGCGGTGATGTGGTTCAGCCAGAGCAAAGAAGCAAACGAGGGCGACTGGGCGCTCAACACTTCGCAGGCCGCAGTCGATGCATGGAAGGCGGGCATCGCGAAAATGAAGGCCGCCAACCCCACCTCCTCTAGCAGCCAAGACATAAACTCAAGTTCTTCGAGCGGTAACACAGGCATCATGCCGACCGGGAGGGCCGCCAGCAGCTCCTTTCGCCTGCAAGACGGCAAGCTCTACATGCAAACCGGCAAAGCGCTAAACGCAAGCGTCGTGCAGTTCGACTACCAGGGCCGCGTCCTGTGGCAGAGCCCGGTGCAGCACTTCGCCGCAGGTGTGCACGCAATCGACGCTCCCAAGGCAAGTACGCAGAGCCTATTCAAGCTCTCCGTGGAGCGTTAAGCAAATCTCGTTCATAACACTCCTTGAACACCCTCATTCTAGCACACTCCCCAAGAGCAACGCTGGAGTGGGGATTTTTAAATCTTAGATTTTAATTTATATCAAACAACTTCTCAGGCAAGAGGCGCCTTTGTTTTATTTTATACAAATTCCATTCCATAAAGACTTTCATGGTATCTGATTTCATATATTCACGCATTTGAGCATCTCTTAAATAAACCGATCGTTCCAAATTCATAGATTTGACAGTTCCAGGAAAATCGGCAGATTCGTCAAAATAGGAATAATTCATGGTTGTCACGGTGTCACCCGAAACATAAAAAACCTTCATAATTCTTTCTTCACAAGCAGAATAATACAAGATTTTTCCAGCATCATCTTTAGGAGACAATTTCCATAGACCGTCTTCAAAAGAAACTCCA
>JAFVGH010000053.1 GCA_017475045.1 Fibrobacter sp.
CAGAACCGTGCCGTCCTCATCCACGAAGGTCACCGTGTACTGGTTAACAGTCTGGTTAACCACAGCCGTATAAGTTGCCGCTCCAGTCACAGCCACAATCTCGGAATCCCAGCCGACAAACGTATAGCTGTACTGATCCGTATTGGCGAGAGTCTTGCCCTCGGGAGCCGTAGGCACAGTGCCGTATTCCACCTCGGCAGTAGTTTTCGAGCCATCGCCATTCACAAAGGTAATGGTGTACTTGTTCACCGTAGAGGAATACGTTGCCGTATAAGTAGCATCACCAGTCACCTGGACAAGTGCCGGAGACCAGCCAGCGAAGGTATAAGTATATTCAGCCGTAGCAGCCTTCTTCGGGTCGGCGGGCTTTACGATGTTGGCGGCAGCAGTGCCATAGTCGTACTCCGTCGCAGCCTTCAAAACCGTTCCGTCCTCATCCACGAAGGTCACCGTGTACTTGTTCAAGGTCGCCGTATAAGTCGCTACATAGGTGATATTGTCAACCACATCCACAAGTTCCGGAGACCAACCCGCAAATTCATAAGTAAATTCCGCATTAGCAGTCTTCGTGGGAGTCGCAGGCTGTACAATATCTGTGGCCAAAGTTCCAAAATCATACTCCACAGCTTCTTTGAGAACCGTAGTCAAATCGTCATCCACAAAGGATACCGCGAACTTTCTCTTGGTTCCTATAAACTTAGCCGTATAATCGGCATCTTGCGTAACAGTCACTAAATCGGGAGTCCAACCGTCAAAAGCGTAAGTATACCCAGCATCCATTTCTTTAACGGGTGTTTCACCAGAATAGACCGGAAGTTCACCATAGGCCACCGATTCCGTCGCAAGAACATCTTCTCCATTCAAGAAGCGAATAGAATAGGCATTCACCACCGTATTAAAAGCAGCCTCATATGTTGCATCTTCCGTTGCGGCAGCCAAGGCAGGAGTCCAGCCTGTGAAATTATAAGTGTACTGGGCTGTAGCGGCCTTAATGGGTTCACTGCCGGTATATGTGGGAACCGTTCCCTTTTCCACTTCCACCGTCTGCAGGACCGTTCCACCATTCACGAACGTAATAGTGTACTTGACTACCCCACAAGAAGTTTCAATCCACCACCAACTTTGTGAAGCGATACTATTTATCCATATCTCTGATTGGATTTCAGCCAAACGATCCGGGTTCAGCGTATAACATTTTCCTTCTTCCATCTCATTAAGCCCAGAATTATAGCAGTGGCCCACATAGTCACCGGTACCATTGACAAACTCAATGCAGGGTCCACTCGATACAGAACTTGACGAAACCGCAGAACTAGAGCTAGACTCTTCAGCGCTAGAGCTTGAAGATTCTTCAGATGAACTACTTTCCTCTGAGCTGGAGCTGATCGAGCTGGACGATTCTTCCGAAGAGCTGCTTTCTTCGGAACTAGAGCTAACCGAGCTAGACGATTCCTCCGAAGAGCTACTCTCCTCAGAACTAGAGCTCTCAACACTTGAAGAACTTTCTTCGTTTCCGCAAGAAGTTTCTATCCACCACCAGTCTTGAGAAGCCATATCATTTATCCATGGATTTGACTGGATTTCACTTAAACGATCTGGATTCAGCGTATAACATTTTCCTTCCTCCATATTTTGAAGTCCGGAATTGTAGCAATGATCCGCATAGCCTCCGGAACCATTTATAAATTCAATACAAGGTCCACTTGATACAGAACTCGAGGACACTTCAGAACTGGAACTGATTGAGCTAGAGCTAATTGAGCTTGAGCTTACAGAACTAGACGATACCGACGAACTGCTGTTACCACCATTAATGGAAATGGGATTGCTTGCGGCAAAAGAGTAGAACGCATCCCTCGGAGCCTTGATGGTAATCCCGATAACGCCATCGGCAATACGAGCATTCAAATTGCTTACGTTCATCCAGTCGTCATAATTTTCCTCAGCGCCGCCACCTACACCATAACCATCGTCGGCAATGATCTTTTTGCCACCCATGGCGGCACTGGCACCGGCCCAAGTCAACAAGTTATTGTTATCGCTGCGAATGCGGCTCTGGTCTCCCTGGGTACGACCACCAGAAGTAAACAGGTAATCTACCTTGCTCTGATCAAAATTGGCATACCAAGTAATAATGCCGTCATTTAACCATGGGGAAATGTCCACACCTATTTTGGCACTAGGTAGCACTGACTTGATGGCTGCTACAATCTGGTTAAATCGGGTGCCGCAGAGTTCAGCATCGGGAATACCACCACCCTCTTGACTAAAACGAGTGTCGTGATTATCCCCCGAAACGGAGTACTGGAAAAAATCCGGCTCAATCAACCAGATAGTCGTTCCAGAAGTTCCATAATCCTGAGCAACACCTTGCGCCATGGCCGTATAACGCGAAAGAATGGTGTTCCATTCATTGCGGATAGTTTCTGCTCCTTTGGTACAATGGTTGGGCGTGCCCACATCACAATCTTTATTACCTAAATGCTTATCCCATTCTGCAATCACATAGGCATAAAACACAGGCGTCAAATTGTAATTTTTGGCAGCCTTTACCATTTCCCCTTCCCAATAGGGGTTGTAGATATCGCGACTACCATCGCCTATATACATCGCCAAATGGGTAAGTCCCTTCCCGGACAAGTTGACACCCTTAATGTCTTCGCCCCATTGCCGACCGTAGTTAAAATGCCCCTCATCGAAAGCGGCAAAAACGGCAGAGGCCATTACCAGCACCAGCAACACACTGAAAAGCTTCTTCATCACAACACCTTTTAGAAAACGTCTATAAAAGATAATTCCCTTACTCCGAGGAGCAAGGGAATCCATCTACCAAATTACTTTATTTCAACATGATTCTGCGATTTTGAACTTGACCGCCAGATCTTATCCGCAAAATATAGTTTCCAGAATTTAACATTTCAAGTCCGATGGCTCCCGACACCTGGTCAAACCTCGCCAATGGGCGTCCCTGCATGTCGAACACATCTATGGTCGCCTGGCCTCCAGCCACTTGGAGTACACGACCATTCAGGCCCACGGAAACAGGGAACTTCACCGCACCGCGCAGGGCAAGTGTCGAAGGATCGTCGGAAGCAGGAGTCTCACTACCATTAGAAGCAGGAACCACGCCGCCCGCGCTGGAGCTATACACGTTGCTGTTGCAGGAAGCAATGTCATAACCAGAGGAGCTAGAACTTCTCGGGCTATTTGCGCTGGAACTGGACTTGGGTTCCACCACGGTCACCTTGATTTCGTACTGGGTGCCGTTCACGGTAAAGGTTTCCGTCACGCTACCCGGTTGCAAATCATTCGTCTTGTTGTAAGGAGACTGGGTAACAACCAGTTCGCCTCCCTTCGGATCAAACAAAATCCAGTAAATTTCCCACTCACCGCGATCAAACGATTCCACATTGGAGAAGGTAACCGTCTGGAACTCGCCACCCTTGACCACTTCCTGTTGCAGGTCTCCGCTAACCACCACGCCGTTTGCAGCACTGCTGGATTCTTCGGAAGAACTGCTTTCTCCGGGTTGTTCGGAGCTGGAGCTCGCCCCTTCGCTAGAACTAGATTCTTCTATTAGTTCGGAACTGCTGCTCACGACAGGAATGGCTTCTGCACTGTACGTCGCTGTATAGGTCACATTGCCTTTCACAACAGAAACCTTGGGATCCCAATCCGCAAACGTATATGTGTATTGATCGTCAGCGGGCTTTGTGGGAATCGCCCCATCAAACTTAGGCGTCGCACCGTAATCAACAGACGCATCCATCTCAAGCACATTCCCGTTCTCATTTTTCCAAGTGACCGTGTAGCTGCGCAAAGTCTTATTGAACTTTGCCGTGTAAATGGCATCACCACCTACAGCTACAACATCGGGAGTCCAGCCGGCAAAGGTATAGGAATACTGCGCATCGGCAAATTTTGAGGGTTGTTCGCCATCAAATGCCGGCATTGTTCCGTATTCAACCTGTGCGCTTGAAATTTCGTTTCCGTTTTCATTCACCCAAGAAACCGTATATTTCCTCAAAATAGCATCAAAGGTTGCCGTGTAGGTAACATCACCAGAAGCAGCAACGCTTTCTTCCCAGCCAGCAAAAGTATAGCTGAACTGTGCAGTCGCCGCTTTTGCCGGAGTCGCCCCGTTATACTCAGGGACATCCCCCTCGGCCACGTTCTTATCGGTTTCCAGAACCGTTCCATCATCATTC
Organism: Fibrobacter sp.; assembly: GCA_017475045.1. GTDB lineage: Bacteria > Fibrobacterota > Fibrobacteria > Fibrobacterales > Fibrobacteraceae > Fibrobacter. Next base: position 4,209 of record JAFVGH010000053.1, read on the forward strand.
TTCCAGAACACCGTATGGGTCGTTGGCCCCAGATTGGCCTTAAGCGACATATTTGAAATCGTTACAGGCTCCCAACGGTTGCCAGGCATGGTAAGCGTCAGCACAACAGGTTCACTTGCAGTTGCCTTGAACGTGCAAGCGAACGTCCGCTCTTTTCCTTTTGTAAGTGTGGTAGGTTCATCGCAGTAACTGCCAAGAACCACCTGCATATCCATGTCATCGCCCCAAGGGGTCAAGAACACATCAAAGGAGAATACATAATCTACACCGTTTTCCACATTGCCTACGACTTTCGTTACAACACGAGGAGAAGCATAAGGTTCAGACTGCTCAACTATTACGCCGGTTTCAGATTCATTTTTCAATCCCGCATTAGAATGCCAATCCATGTCCGCTATCGTGGTCGAGGAGCTCGGCTGCACCTCAGAAGAGCTAGACACAGTCTGGGCCGAGCTGGATTGTTCCTGCGACGAGCTGGACTCCGCTTCGCTGGAACTGGACTGGACAGGAATAAGGGTTCCCTTGAACTGTGCCGTATAAGTGGCTTCACCCGTCACCGCACCAATTTTGGGGCTCCACCCTTCGAACTCGTACGTGTACTCTGCGTCAGCCGGTTTTTCAGGAGTGTAACCCGTGTACTTCGGAGTCTCGCCATACTTGACATTGACGGCCTGCAACACCTTGTCATTGTAGTTCTTGAACGTTACCACATAGCTACGGACCGTAGCATCAAACACGGCACTGTAGGTGGCGGCACCGGTCACAGCGGCCACTTCGGGAGTCCAGCCTGCAAAAGTATAGCTGAACTGCGCAGTCTCCGATTTCGTAGGCGTCGCACCATTATATTCGGGTGTTGTTCCATATACCACATTTTTGTCTGTCTCAAGGGTAGTATTGCCGTTCTTCCAGGTGACCGTGTACTTGTTCAGTACCTTGGCGTAAACAGCCATGTAAGTTGCATCGGAATTTGCAGCCATGACTTCTGGATCCCAAGAATCGAAAGTATAGGTATATTGAGCATCCGGGGCAAGCGTAGGTACCGCACTATCATACGAGGGAACGGTCCCTTCCAAAACACCCTCGTCGGTTTCTAGCGTTACGCCGTCGGCGTTCTTCCAAATCACCGTATAGGTGGGTGTACTAGAGGAACTAGAAACACTAGAACTGCTCGCTGCAGCTGTTATGGTCAACTCAAGTTGCAGCTTATCCCCATTGACTGTAAATTTTTCAATTGCACTATTTGCATTGAAATAGTCCGGAACAATACCCGAAATGGTGAGCGTTCCGTTTTCCACCTTAAAATCAAGGAAATAGGCATTCCAGGAATTCCTTGTAAATGACGTTACACCGCTGATCGTGACCGTGTTGATGGCCGTATTGCGTGCAACCGTTTGTACCAAATCTCCATCGACATTGTATATCGCATTGGAAGAACTACTGGGAGGGGGCACGGAACTGCTAGATATTGCAGAAGAACTGCTGGATACTGCAGAAGAACTGCTGGATTTCGCAGAGGAACTGGAAACCGGTGCTTCAGGGAGACCAACGCACTTGACATTGTCAATCTGGAGGGTTCCCTTATCACCAGTGGAACCTTCTATCTGCCAGCTGAATGCGCGCACATTCTGTTTTGCATAATCAAGACTCACAGTAGTTCCCCAGCCGGTCTGCTGCTTTAAAGACGTCCAGGAAACCCGCTTTGTCGTCCAGCTATTGCTTGCATCAACGGCTATCTGATAATAGTTATAGCCTGTAGCTTCGGACGGGTTCTCCACTCGGAACGAATGGGCCGCACCCTTGTAATCGTACTGAATCGACGTGCACTTCGACAGGTCTTCCGTGGTTTCGCCATCTGCATTCACATCAACCACAATTCCCACAAACGGACTGAACTCGTAGCCACCCTTGTTCAAGGTATAATCCATCTGGATAGCCCCGTTCGAAGCATTTCCATTGACAAAACTCATGGTTGACTTGGACTGGGCTTGGTTGGAATTGTCGTTGTACACGTCCCATTTACCGCCCCAAAGAGAAATTTCGTCCTTGTCCTCCAAATCGTCCACAAGGGCGTACTTCTTTGTCGTAGAGGCACTGGAACTGGGCTGCGAAGCGCTGGAGTTAGGCTTCACTGAGCTGCTTGAAGCAGGCTGAGGACCAGCGGAACACCCTGTATAAGATGTCGGGAGTTTCGAAAAGATGTTCGAGTTCACCCACTTTCCACTTTCGGAATAATTCCAGGCACTGCCGTTAAAGTAAGAGGCTCCTTCACCCTTGGTGGATACAGCCCAGTTCGCACCCGAAAGTTTGTACTGGTTCATCCAATTGAGCCAGGTAGAAGCATTACCGCTCACGCCACCATCACCATCGGCATTGACCGTGCCCCATTCCGACACGAACACCGAAAGTCCGCTGTTCATAGCCGAAACGGCATGCGAACCTTCGTTACCCGTGGAATGGGAACCGGCATAAAAGTGGAACGTGTAAGCAATATTATTCTTACTATCCGTCACCTCGTTGTTGATAGCATAGTTCGGGAACTGATCCCAGCTGGGGTTACCGACCAAGACCAGGTTGTCGGAATATTGGCGGATCGTTGCGACCACAGCGTTCGCATAGGTTCTAATTTCATTCCAGCTCTGGCTGGTAGGTTCGTTGAACACTTCAAAAATCACGTTGTCATAACCACCCCACTTCTGGGCCATTCTGCTAAAGAACGTCTTTGCGCTGTTCACGTCGGCGCTGGCCTTGTGGCTATGGTAGTCGATAATCACGTAGATGTCGTTATCGATGGCCGCCTGTACCACGGCATCCATCATGCCCTGATACTTGCTCTGGTCCGTAAAATAGTTACCACTGCCCCAGTTCTCGTCCACGCCCATAGCAGCACGGATAATCTGGATGTTCTGTCTCTGGACAAGTCCAGTAACCGTGCTAGAATTCCAGAAGTCACCCACATCGCCAGCAATGCTCCAGAACAGGCTCATGCCCTGCACCTGGACTTCGCTACCGCTCTTGACGCCCTGGCAACTGCCATAAATACGGCCCTGACCTGCGGAATTCTTGCCGGCCAAAAGCTGACCATACTGACTTACCGGTCCGACACGACCAAATGAAAGGGAAACGAGGCAAAAAGCCAGCACCCAGAAAAGAGTCTTTTTCATACAACACCCATCTCTTTTTTGTTGTTATCTTTCTAAAAATAATTCCAAGGGAGCTACAATCCAAGCCAAATTATGGTTACAATTTGTTACTCCTGTATACAAAAAAGAGGGGGCCCTAGAAGCCCCTTTTTTAGCAAAAAAAAGGCGGGAATTAACCCGCCTCTTTTACTTTTCCGCGCTTAGTGCGCAAACGTTTACAAAGTTTTACCTAGCGAACCTGCATACGCACGGTCTTCACCATGGAGCCCTGCTGCACGCGGATGATGTAGGCACCCTTGCTCATGTTGCCGAAGCTGTGAGCAAAGCTACCAGCAGTCATGTTTTCGCTGTGGCTTTCGATGGCGTGGCCCATCATGTCGAACACCTGGACCTTCACAAGACCGGCCTTGGCGACAGACACCTGCAGGGTGTTGCCATGGAGGGTAGCGGTCAAACCAGAGATGGAGGCAACGGTACCGATAGCGGTGTCGTCATCATCCTTATCCTTGCTAGCGCTGGAACCAGTCTCGGTGCTTGCACTGGAAGTTATCGTGGTAGCAGCAGACGAAGAGCTCGTCGGAGACGACAGGGTACCGACACACTTCAAGTTGTCAATAGACAAAGATGTACCCAGATTGGCAGCAGAGAACTTTTCGTCCACCACCCAAGTCAGCCTGGAAACCTTGGCCCAAGAGAAAGCAACCACGGTAGCGCCTGTAGCATCGGCAACCCATTCCGGCTGTGCCATGGAAGAAACGGTCACCGTCTTCCAGTCCGTAGAAGCCGACTGGTCGGAAGCCACATGTTCCCAACCCTGATTGGCCTTCACGCCGTCCACAGTGGAACGCATGCGGTGGCCAGAGCCCTTGTAATCGTACTGGATTGCAGTACAACCAGAGAGCTTACCCGAGGTGAAGGCAACTTCCATACCCACAGAGGTATAGACAGGCGTTTCCAACTTGTCACTACCCGGAGTAATGCCACTTATACCCTTCATTGTAACCCAGTGATTAGTGCCATCGACACTATCCAGAATATCCCAAGAATCATTGGCATCCTGCGTATTAGTAACTTTACCATCGGCAGTGTAGATGTACCAGTAAGCCGTTTTACCGAGAGTTTCGGCAGTAGTATTGCCATCTTCGAAATCGTCAATAACAACAGCAGTGGTGGGAGTTGTTGTCGAAGAAGATGCACCAGGAGTATAACCGGCACAGTTCACATCGTCAATGTAGAGGTAATCAGAGGTTGCAGTGCCCTTAACTTCCCAAGACAGAGAAACCACATTGGCCATATTCAAGGAAAGCGTTGTACCCCAGTCTGTAGCCTGCTTAAGTTGAGATACAGAAACGGAGGCATTGGTCCAACTGGTGCTGCCATCAAGAGCATAGGCATGCCTATTGTAGCCAGTGAGGTCACCAGAGTCGTCACCCTTCATTGTTGCCTTCAAGTTGTGGCCGGCACCCTTATACTTATAGGAAATCGTGGTACATCCGGAAAGGCCTCCGGCAACATTCACAGCAAGAACCACGTAAGGATCGTCAGGATTGCTGCCCTTGGCCAAGCTAATGCCGGTCAGGCCAGCCCCATACTTAGAACCACCAGCAGCGGCATCTTCCATCACGACAACAAGGCCATACTGGTCTGTCGTATTTGTATACGTAGATGCGCCCTTGTCGTTTTTATCGGTATAAGCGTACCAAGCATCCTTGGCACCACCGGTATTAGCCAAGCCATCACCGTCTTCAAAGTCATCGATGTTGGCGGTAGTCTGGGCGAAAGACATAGCTGTTGTTGCACAAAGTGCAGCCACAAAGATTTTTTTCATTGTTTCTCTCCTAGTGAAAAAATCCCAATCATTTTTCCCAAAATGTATATAGTTTTTTGTAACGGCACCAACAAGAGAAAAAATATTTTACATTCCCACTTTAGGGCAATTTGACGGCTCTTTCCGCCATATTCGGACCTAACCGGGGCAAGTAAACAAGAAAGGCGGGGAAACCCCCGCCTTATTCTAAATGGTGATTCAAGGCCGCTAGGGCAGCAACTCCTAACGGACCTGCATACGCACGGTCTTGACCATGGAGCCCTGCTGCACACGGACAATATAGGCGCCCTTATTCAGCTTGGCAAAGTCGTGGGCAAAGCTACCTGCCACCATGTTTTCGCTATGCCGTTCAATGGCATGGCCCATCATGTCGAACACCTGGACCTTCACGAGACCCGCGCGAGCGACAGAGACCACCAAGGTCTTGCCCTGGATAGAAGCGTTGAGGCCGGCAGAAGCAGCCACCACACCAATGGAGGTGTCATCTTCACGATCATTACCCTTGCCATCACGACCTTCATCAGTATCGCCATCGGTTCCATTGCTACTAGAGCTATAAGTTGTGCTGGCGCTAGAATTTGCGATTGTACTGGAACTGGACTTGGGCGTAGGCAGGGTGCCGACACACTGCACGTTGTCGATATCCAGCTCGGTTCCCCGATCCTCATTTTCGATTTTCTCGTCCACCACCCAGGCAAGCTTAATCACCCTTGCCCAAGAGAAGTCCTTTAACTCATCCTCATCAACCCAGTCCGGCTGGCTCAAATCAGAAGCCTTAACTGTCACAGGGGTCCAAGCCGAAGCCTTGGGCAGAATCTCTGTAACGTGTTCGTATCCCTTATCTGGAGTTACCGTAGACAGAGAGGCACGGAACTTGTGGGCAGAACCCTTGTAATCGTAGGTAATAGCCGTGCAGTTTGCGAAGGCGGAAGTCGGAACATCGATGCCCATACCCACAGAAGGATACTTCGTGGAGCCATTGGTGATTCCGGAAATGCCTTCCATAGCCACATAACCATTGGTTCCAGCCGTACGGACCATGTCCCAACCTATCTTCTTGTCTTCCTTGTTGGTTACAGAGCCTCCATTGGACTCGTAAATGTACCAGTAGGCCTCGCCCAAAGATTCAGCCTGGGTATTTTCATCCTGGAAGTCGTCAATAAGGGCAATGCCCGGATTGGTGGAGGCAGAAGAGTTGGGTGAGCTCGAGCTGCTGCTTGCATTCATGTCGGTCCACTTGCCATCAACGCACTTCAGGTCAGAGGAACCCACATGGATTTCTTGACCTTCTGTACATTCCGGCTCGGCAGAGGATGACGAGGGCACAACCGTTCCCGAGCTGCTGGAACCTTCAACATCAGGCAATGAGCCAACGCACTGAACATTATCAACATCAAGATAAGTACCGCGCTGAGCATCCTTTATCTTTTCGTCCACCACCCAAACAAGCTGGTAGACCAATTTCCAAGAGAAGTTTTTCTCCTCGGTAGCAGGAATCCATGTCGGTTGTTTGAGGTCACTTACGGAAACGGTTACGGGGGTCCAAGAAGTGGCCTTATCCTTAGCAGTTGTTGCATGCTCGTAGCCTTTTTCTGCAGTCACCGTACTCATGGCCGCACGGAACATGTGGCCGGAGCCCTTGTATTCGTACTGAATGGCAGAACACCCCGCCAGAGCGGATGCCGGAATATTCATGGACATTCCCACGGAAGGATACGATTTATCGCCAAACGTTATATCGGAAATGTCTTCCATAGCGACATAGTAGTTGCTCGAATTACCACGAACCATATCCCACACTTGATCGGCGCCCTGAGTATTGGAAATCGAGCCTCCTGCAGTATACAGGAACCAATAGCCATCTTCGCCCAAAGTTTCCACACCAGTATTACCATCTTCCACGTCATCAATCATGACAACAGTAGACACCGCAGAAGAACTGCTGACTTCAACTTCAGTCCATTCCCCATCAACGCAAAGCATGTGTGTCGAACCGACATCGATGGTCTCACCGTCTTCACACGTGGGATTCACATGAGAGCTGGAAGAGCTTTTCGGTTTTACAGAGCTGGAGGATTCGTCATCGGGAATCACAACGGGCACAATATTCATACCATCGCATTCCAAGTCATCTATATAGAAGTAGCTGGCCGTGGTCGTAGATGTCACTTCCCACTGGAGCTGGACAACCTTAGAAATGTCCAGATCGACATTGATGCCCCAGCCCGATTCCTGTCCCAGATCCCCGGGAACAACATAGCTAGCCGTTGTCCACGACGTGGATCCAATCTTGTCAGCCTTGTGGCGGTTCCAACCCGTCAGGTCACTTTCATCGTCACCATCTTCGTCGGTATCGCCTTCCATGACCACCTTGAAGCTATGCGCTGCACCCTTGTACTTATAGGAAATGGTTTTGCAACCGGCAAGTCCGCCCTTGACGTCCAGCCCCAAAGCTACGTAAGGGGAATTCGGATTCTGGCCTTTCTTGAGAGAAATGCTGGTCAAGCCGGCACCATATTTGGAAGTGCCTGCAGCAGCACCGGAAAACACCACTACGTAATTGCCGTCGTCATCCGTCACGTTACCAATAGTGGAAGCTCCTTTATTGCCCACATCGGTATAGGCATACCAGTAATCTTCCAAGCCCGTATTGGCAATGCCGTTACCATCTTCAAAGTCGTCAATTACAGGGTATCCCTGGGAAGCCGAAGATTCCGTGCTTGAACTTGAATTGGTCGTTCCAGAACAAGCCGTATAGGAATTGGGATTGGACGCCAGGTAATTCTTGACCATTGTTCCAGAAGTAGTGTAAGAGAAAGTCGAGCGGTTACTGTTGGTGGTAAAGGCAGCCGTACCCTCCTCTATGCGAGAAGCAGACCAGTTTGCAGCAGAAAGATCGTAATCGTCTAGCCATTGCTGCCACTGATTGTTGGCATAATCATTGGGAGCACCCCCGCCATCAGCATTGGCAGTTCCCCATTCCGATACAAATACAGGCAATCCCGCCTTGATTGCTCTAGCAGCATTGTCTCCTTCGCCAGTGCCACCCTTCGGGCTATGGGAATTTGCGTAATAGTGGAAAGAATAGGCGACGTTTTTGTCATTGATGGGATTGTTGATTGCCTCATCGGGGTACTGGTCGTAACTTCTGCTCCCCACAAGGATAAGATTGGAAGAGTACTTACGGATTTCGGTAATAATCTCATCCGCATAGTTCTTGATGGTGCCCCAATCTTGTGCGATTGGCTCGTTGAACACTTCAAAAATCACGTTGTCAAGGTCCCCATATTGCTGGGCCATATAGCTAAAGAAACTTTTCGCTTCGCTTGTCTGATTGTTCGCCGTATGGGAATGCCAGTCGATAATCACATAGATGTCATTCTTGACTGCAGACTGGACCACCTTGTCCACCAAGGCCTGCTGGTGTTCTTTATTGGGTTTGCCTTGGAAATATCCAGGATTCATGTATCCACCGGCACAGTCTTCAGACCAACAATTTTCTTCAGTGGCCACAGGAATACGAATGACTTCAATCTTCATATTCCGTACCATATTGCTCACGGCATCGTCGTTGTAGAACTCCGTAGCATTGGAATGGACGCTCCAATAGAGGCTCATACCACGAACCTTCACCGGAGTGTTGCTGTAGGCTGGGCAGGAGCCAAAAATACGGCCATGACCATTTGAGAGCTTTCCAGCCAGGAGTTTACCATACTGGCTTACCGGACCCACGCGATTTGCGGCAAGGGAAAAACTTGCCAAGGCGAGAGCCATGAGGATTGCAATTTTCTTCATATTCACCATCCTTTCGAAGAAAGTTATTTTTTTAAAGATACTAAAAAAAAGGTGATGCCCGGTCAAGCCGGGCATGACAGTACGCAAAAGAGACCCGATTGAGCCGGATATAACAAAAAAAGGCAGGCCAAAGCCCGCCTTTTCATCAAAGTGTTTTGAACAACTTAGTTTTCGTTGTTGTGCATTTCCATCTGTTCGCGGTCCATCGTGTGCTGCAGGTATTCCTTGAAGTCACGGTCGATGTTCACACCGTCGAAGTCAATGTCGTCGTTTTCCAACACGAACACGGCGCTGGGGTTATCGAGCCAGCCAACCACGTCCACGCCTTCCAACTTCATGGACTTGTCGCCAGCGGCCTGGGCCACGTATTCCACCTTGGACTTGGCCACCCAGCCCTGGCCGCAGTTACCCTTGACCAGCACTTCGGTGTCACCGTCCTTGACGATGGTAAGTTCGTCGTTAAAGCCTGCGGTGCAAACCACGGATCCACCGCCCTTTTCCTTGGTCAAGTCAATATCGCCCAGCTTGGACTTCACTTTGTTCGGGGCTGCAAAAGCAGCGGCCACCATCAGGGAAAGAGCAACAAATAAAACCTTTTTCATGTTATTCCTCAATAAACATGGTAAAATATACAACTATGCAGTAGGAATATACCTTTTATTTTGGCAAATTGGGAGATTTTCTTTTAAATTTTTACGATATGAAGAAGATTTTTACCATTTTCGTGCTTTTGCTGGTCATTTTGGCGATTTTTGCCTTTTTTCAAGGGAAAAAACGCATAAATGCGGTATCCGACAACCAAGAAACCGTGCTTTTGGAGATTCCCAAGGGCAGTTCCGCCGCCAAAGTATCCCAAATTTTACAGGAAAAGGGCGTCTGGAAAGACGGACTGGCGTTCAAGGTCCGGAATAAAATGGACAAGCCCTCCCTCAAGGCCGGCTGGTACGAAATCCCGCCCCAGCAGACCCTGAAACAGATTTTCGCTCTGCTGGAAAGCGGCAAGAACGCTGTCCGCAGGGTGACCATCCCCGAAGGCCGCGCCTCCTGGGAAATTCCCGCCTACCTGAAAAAGGCTTTCCCCGACTTGAACGAGGACCGCTGGAACAAGCTGGTCCAGGACCCCAGGTTCGCCCAGTCTCTTGGCATAGACGCCAACAGCCTGGAAGGATACCTGCTGCCCGACACTTACCCCTTCCCTATCGATGCCGACGAAGAAACCATCCTCAAGCAGATGGTGGCGGCAAACCTGAAGGTCCGTGACGAGATGAAGGACAAGGCCGGTTCCAAGTGGACCGTGCTTGGCAACTGGCACAAGGTGCTCACGCTGGCCAGCGTCGTAGAAGAAGAAACAGGCAAAGAAGACGAACGCCCTCTGATTGCAGGGGTCTTCCATAACCGGTTGGAAATCGGCATGCCGCTAGGGGCGGACCCCACAGTGCGGTTCATCTTCAGAAACCTGACAGGACCGATCTACAAGAGCCAGCTAAACAGTGACAGTCCCTACAACACCCGCAAGTTTAAGGGTCTGATGCCGGGCCCAATCTCGAACCCCGGACGCAAGGCTATTGAAGCAGCCTTGTTCCCCGCCAACACCAAAGCCCTGTACTTTGTGGCAAAGGACGACGGTTCGGGCACGCATTTCTTTAGCAGCACCCTTAGTGACCACAACAAGTTCAAGGACGTGGCCGCGAAGAACCGCGGGGAATAGAAGCTAATGTTGTCATTACTAAAAAAGACTGTAGTTTCCGACGCGGATGAAGAAGGTATAATCCATAACGTCGCCAAGTTCTTCAAGCGTTTCTTGATCCACTAGACGGGACATACCCGTAGATACAGAGATGGACTTATAAGACAAGCGAATCGTCGGTTCCAAGATATATTTGTCCTGTCCCAGACGAGACGTGGGATTTTCTTCGAAGTCCCGCACATAGGCGCCAAACACCCACATTCCAAAGAAGCCTTTATGAACCCCCAGGTTTATGCGGGCAAGGCCGTAATGATGGCTAAGTAGTTCCGGATTGTACCATTCCCCGGTCCAGGGTGTAGCCGCAATGGACCTGCGGTAAAAGTTGTCAAGAGGCTTGAGCCCTGTAGACTTGGGATACACGTAACCACGGCCCTCGTCGTGGAACATGTCCATGCCGCCACCTAGGAAAATTCCCACCGTAAGGAAAGACAGCGGTGTGCGGCTGGCAAACATCTCTAACGTGAGCTTATGGTAAATCGGGATCAGGTCGGCAAGTTCAATCTTGTAACGCACAGACTGGAGTCCCCATTCCAAGAATACAGACTGTCCGCCATAGGCAAAGAACGGGTCGGTATCACCTTCGGCGTAGCGATACTGGAGAGACGGAGACACGGGCCAGGTTTCCAGATTGTCCATCCTGTAAACGCTTGAAAAGTCAAGGGTCCTATCTCCCAGCATAAAGTTCAGCGAGGCAATCTGGGTGCGGGTCAAACTGTAATTTACCCACATGTTAAAGTCACTGCGCTTTTCGCCACGAGGCGTCGTCGGGTAAACGTTGTCGTCTAGATACCCCCATAGAGGTTTCAAGGTCCGCCAATCATAGCGCAGCCCAACAGTCCAGTCCCTGTTCCACAAGTGAGAAACTTCTAGTCGCGGGCTCACCCCGTACGACCTAGGCCCTACAAATCCAGAAACCCCAAGAGCAATATTCATCTGGTTCACAAAAGAAAGCGTCATGTCGCCATAGGCATGAGGGCCGATGGCACTGGAGCCGAATCCACCCAAAGCAATATCCACCGTAGGCGACACCTTTGCATCCACCAACACGTTACCCGTAGGGAGCATATCAAAGGAAACAGAATCGTAGGCGGGTTCCTTGGAGATCTGTTCTAGGAAATTCTCCGGAGCCACCATGCCCGTGTCACTTTCGTCCCAGTAAGATGCTATAGTAGAATGGGTCTCTGCAGACAAGCTGTCAAAAGACGGCTTGAACTTGAACCAGGGGCGGGCCACCTTCTTCAAGGTCGTATAGTCCAGGGAATCGTTCCTGAAGGGAATCAATTCCGTCGCATGGCGTTCCAGGGCAGAGAATCCTGCCTGAATCCAGGCCGTATAAGAAGAATCGGTGGCGTAATGGGCACGCAGTACCACACCAGATTCCTGGTAAGATAAGTTCTGCAAGGGCTTTTCGAAAAGGATGCGCTGCCAGGGAGAATTCCAGGACGACACGGAAGCCTTAGCCACACGGGGGATTCCCACCGAAATAATGGGAACCTGGTCGTAAACATCTTCGTAAGGCACAGCTAGCCCTGGGCACAGTTCGCCAGAGTTGTAGTTTTCAATCAAAGGAAGACTCTTGAACACATCCTCCGCTGTTTCCCATTCCTCGCCATTACAGCCCAGCACCTTAAAAGGAATCACCGCACCACGGGGCACACGGTTCATCGCCTCTTGCAGGCGGAGCTTTGCAAGGGCATACCTCTGCACTGTCGTATCGGGTTCGATGGACTTAGGAATCTTCCGCAAGGTCATGGAAGTATCCGGCTCCAGAGCGAAACGGTAGCGCAGGCTTGGCACCCCATTGGATGCAATAGGCCACTTGGCCTGTTCAGGCTTTTTGTTGTACAGGTCATCGAACATGTTGTGGCCTACATAACCCTGCAGGTGTGGATCCAGAAGTATGCGCTGGATGTCGTCAAGTGTCATGCCGTGAGCCCAGAGGTAACCGACAAAGGCACCCCAAGATGTTCCCACCACAGAATCGATACGTACCTTGTAATTCTCGATGGCATAAAGCACTCCCAGGTGGAACCAGGGCGAACGCTCGCCACCACTCAGGTAGAGGACGGATTTCTTGTGGCCTGACGGGAGCGTGTCATCGCGCAAAGCGCCTGACTGGTTCGCCTCGGTAACAGGAATACAAGTATTCCCGTTACGCTCGGCTCCTACGTCATTGCGAGCCGAAGGCGTGGCAATCTCTAATCCAGATTTGTCAGAATCGGAAGGATTGACTTCGCCGGTTGACAGATCTACAGAAAAACAGTTCTTTGAAGTGTCGGGGGAAACCTCCCCCGCAACGCCCCCACTATCAGACGAGAGAGTGTCCATAGGTGCTGCCAGCGTGGAATCCTGGGCCGTTGTAGAGTCCTGGGCCACTGCAGTGTTCTGGGCTGTCGCCACGGAATCCTGGGACGCAGTCATCTGCAACAGCAGACTGTCGGCAGGCTCTTCTGCAGGCAACAGGGAAAAGGCGACCAAGAGAGCGGTCGCCAACTTCACGAACAAACGCTTATCCGAACCTAGCAGGATTGGCCACATACTTCGCCGCAACCTCTTGAGCCACATAACCGGAGCGCACCAGTTCTGCAAGGCTGTCGTCCATAAGCATCATGCCTTCGGAAGCCGAAGCCGCAATGACAGAGGGCAACTTGAAATGATCACCTGTGCGGATACTCATAGCCACGTTCTGAGAATTGAAAAGCACTTCCCAAGCGGCCACTGCACCGGAACCTTCGGCAGCCCCTGGAAGCAGGCGTTGCACCACCACAGCCTTCAGCACTGAAGAAAGCATGGTCCGTACCAGGGCCTTATCTTCGGGCTTGGCTGCCGCTACAAGGGCGTCCAGGGCGCCGGCAGAATTCCCCGCCGTCACGTTGCACACCACAAGGGCACCTGCCTCGGCGGCACGGAGCATGGGCAAAAGGATACTTGCATCGAAATCGCCCATCCACAAAAGATCCACGCCGCTGCGAATAGCCTGGTCCACCTTCTCGGCAACACCACCGACGGAATCTTCGAGAATAAGGCTACTGCCCTGCTTTACAGGGAGCTCCTGGGCCTTATCCAAGAAGCAAGCCCGCAAAATCTTGGACTCACAAAGTGCGCCCACATATGCCGTAGCACTGGTAGTCTTGCCGGAACAAGCCGGCCCCGCAAAGAGAACCAGGCCTGAACTAAAGCCCAGCATGTTTTCCAGAACAGGAGGAATTCCGAGAGACATAAAGTCAGGGCATTCGTTCAAAAGGGGGCGGAACACGGCACCGTTACCGAGAGCCTCGCGGAAATACCGTACACGCCAGCGCATGTCATGCCAGGGGCCTCCAATCATGGAGCCAGACTCCCCTTCCAGGGAGCCCAGAAATTCAGCCAAAGAACCGAAAGCAATAGCAGGAGCATCAGGAACAGCACAAACCTGTCCAGCAAGACGCACTGCAGGGGTTGCCCCCTCCGTAATGATCAGTTCGCTACTGCCCGTATTGACAGCGTATTCCAAAAGAGATTCAATTTCCGAAGCCATCTTTAAGCCTCCCCGCCTGCAGGATGATACGCTGCAAAGCGTCTAATGTCGTTCGCCCGTTTCCAAGCCTCTACACCATCAATGTAACCAGCCTCTACGCATTTCTGCAGGGAATCGTCCAAGGTAACTCCCTGATCACGCTGGCTGCTGATAGCGGCATTCAGCTGCGAGAGGTCGCCCTTGCGGATCATGCCGGCAATGGTCGGCGTTACGCGAACAGCTTCGGCAGCAAGGACCAGCCCCTGATTGTCCACCACGGGAACCAGGTGCTGTACAATAACGCCCTTCAGCTGGTCAGCCAAGGAGCTAGCCAAAGAGGAACGTCCGCTTTCGGGAACAGAAACCAGGAGTCTCGAAAGCAAGGCGTGAATATTGTTTCCGCGGGTCACGGCAAACACCAAGGCGCCAGAATTGGCCGCCTGCAAAAGCATATTCAGTTCATCCACGTTTTCCAGGTGATCAAAACAGATAACGTCGGCACCATCACGCATGGCAAGGGTGATACCATCTAGTCCCGTACGGATATGGAGGCCAACCTCCTTTTGCACCAAGGCTCCGCCACCACCCTGCAAAATACGTTCAATGGGGCGCTCAATGGTCTGGATGTAGCAGGGGCGGTTTGCCGCAATGGATTCGGCAAAGGCATTCACCGTAGTGGTACGTCCGCTGGCAGAAGGACCAGCCACAAGCACAAGCCCGCTATTCAATTCGGCAAACTGCGTACAGAAAGGAGGCAAGTTCAATGTATCAAGGCCCGCAGCTTCCGTGGGAATCACTCGAATAGAAATACTGGGCACCACACCGTTCCAGGTAACCGAAATACGAGCACGGCCAACACCAGCAAGAGCAATGGTCTTGCTAAAATTCTTGCCTGCCACTACATTATAGCCATCCGCAAAACCATCCGAGGCTTCGGCCAGCAATTCAGAAATGCGGGTCTTGTCCACCACCTGCTCGGTAGCGGGGAAAAGCGCACCAGACTGACGCATGACCACCTGACGGTTGGAATAGAGGTAGATGTCCGTCGCGCCGTACTGACGTGCAAAGGCAATCATCTTCTTCAGAGACATTATCGGAAGAAGGTTCTGGGGGGCCTCCACCGCAGTGCCTTCACCCGAAGAAAGGGCGAAACGGCGAGGCAATTCCTGTTCGCCTTCTTCTGCAGAATCTTCGCCAGATTCTTCGGCGATGCCTATTGTAGAAATGCTTGTCGTTTCCAAACCGGAAACGGTCTCCACCACCATGTTGGACGAAGAAGACTCACCGTAAATGTTGTTGCCCTCAATCTGCAAGGCCGGCTCGTCGTTAACAGGTTCAGCCATAGCGGCAGGCTTAGGCTCCACATGAGCGGGAGCCGGCTTCGGTGCGGGCGCAGCTGCAGCAGCGACAGCGGGGGCAGGCTTGGGCGTGGCCGCCGGGGTTGCAGCCGCAGGAGCTGCAGGAGCAGCAGTAGCGTTAGCAGCGTTAGCGGCATGTTTTGCCTCCAGATTCTGCACAAAAGCAAGAACCTTCGCATACATGGCCTGCTGCAAAATTCCCGCCTTTACCAGGACCTGACCTATATCCATAGAGTCTGTAATTTCGCCCCAATGGGCCTTGACCTGATCCTCTGTAACCACCTTATTGTGGACAAGGACCTGTGCCATATACTGATTTCTCATAGGAAATCCCTCCGGCTGAACCACCAACTAGCGATGGCTAAAAATACTCCTACGTAACCGATTGCATAAACCGTATTCCAGAACAGGTACATATCGGGCAAAGCCAAGCCATGCACCACATAGCTAGTCACATTGTAACGGTATAGACCCGGGAACACCGCATGAATCACCACAGCCACCTTTTCAAGCAGGGCCGTAGAGGTATCCCCCATCTCCCCCATGCGGCTTGCAAAGCGGATCTGTTCCAGAAGCTGGTTGCTCAGATGCCCAGCAAAGTAAACGCCCAAGGTGAACAAGGCACTCAAAATGGTGGAACTGAAACTGCTGAACAAGAGCGCTATGGCGATGACTACCGCCATCTCCCAGAAAATCAGGTAGATGGCCGTCAAAAGGCTTAACGTCGGGTCCGAACTCGTCAAGAAAAGGATCGTGTAGTAGATGAGAGTGAGCAAAGCCAGGTGAACCGCCACTACCGCCAAGAGTCCAAAGTACTTGCCCACAATGAAAGTGGCTCGGCTGATGGGCTTGGAAAGCAGGGTCAGCACCGTTCGACGCTGGATTTCCTTCTGTACCAGGCTAATGCCCACGAAGATGGAAATCAAAAGGCCGGACAGGCTCATCACCGAAAGGGTGGTAGACTTGATCACATAGGCCCGGTCGAACACGGACCATTCCCCAAGCACAATGCTGAACAGGGCAAGGCCAATAGCCAAAAGACCGATGTTATAGAGAATCTTGTCGCGAATAGATTCACGGAACGTATTGAGGGCAATAATGCCGATATGCTTAAGCGTCTGCACGGGCAATCTCCTCGGTCAAAATGTCTTCTAGACTAGGACGCTTATGGTCCATCTTCTCTACCGCAATGCCGTTATCCAGGCAGTAGCGGAGCAACCGGTCGCGGGCGGCATCGTCGGCACAAATCACCTCCTGGGGGTGGCCCGCCAAAGCAACACCCTCGGGCAGGTCCTTGGCAGGAACGGCAACCCGGGTCCGCACATGGTATTCGATACCGCAGGAATCCGTAATCTCGTCCACCGTACCCTCACGGACGATACGGCCATCCACAATCATGGCCACGCGATGGCTGATGGATTCCACGTCACTCAAAAGGTGGCTGGAATAGAAAATGGTCACGCCGTCCCGGTTCAATTCCAAAATGGCCTCTCGGACATCACGACGGCCCATGGGGTCAAGACCGCTCATAGGTTCGTCCAAAATCAAAAGCTTGGGCTTACCCAAAATGGCCTGGGCGATTCCCACGCGCTGCATCATGCCCTTGGAGTACGAACGCAGGCGACGGTCAATCCAGTCCTTGTCTGCGTGAAGCAACTGCAGAGCCCAGGTAATACGCTCGTTCAGGAGTTTCCCTTCCAGGCCCACCAGCTTGCCGTAGAACTGCAAAAGTTCACGTCCGGTGAGATAGTCATAGAAATAGGGCTGCTCCGGAGAATATCCGATAAAACGACGGCTCTTCACATCGCGGGGGCTAATCCCGTTGACCAGGACCTTGCCGGAATCAAAGTTCAGAAGCCCTGTCAGCACCTTGATGGTGGTGGACTTGCCCGCCCCGTTAGGGCCAATAAAACCATAAATCTGACCCGGTTCCACATGAAGGCTTACATCCTTCAGTGCCAGTTTCGGCTTCATCAAAAAACCGCTCCTGTAGGTCTTGTGCAAATGCTCTATCTGGATCATAAATTACTCTCGGTCGTCCTTCTTTCCAAAAATTCGACTTTCTGTCTCCTCTATCTCTCTGCGACGCTTATCGGCGCGAATCTTCTTGTTCACAAAGAAATAGATGGCGGCGCCCACAAGGTACACCGCAAGTCCCGAGTAAAAGAACGGGTTGATAGAGGTCCCTTCTAATCCCGGAAAAAGATTCAGCAAGACACTATGGCCAAATAGGCTTAAAATCACCAATATAAAGCCCAAAGCACGGAGCACATAGGTCAAAACTATCAATTTGTTCATTGATACCTCAAAATGATTCTTTCACTCTGGAAAAATACACATTTTAGGGAGTAGAAATGGAAAATTGCGGGGGATCCCCCCATTTTTCGGCCTAAAATCGCCGTTTTTCGCAACAAAGCTCTTTGCCGCACTCGTATTCGCAGACAAATCGATCCGCGCTCACCACCTCATAATCGGAACCTCCGTTGAACACGTTCAGCAGGCCGTATTCCTCGTGGAGCTTTTCCATACGGACACGGGCGCCGAATTCTTGTGAAAGTCGGCAACAAAGGGCGCACAGATCCTTTTCCGAAAAATGCTCTGCTATGCGAGGATCCTGAGGTGCTACGACATGAGTCGCGTCGTCGTTTTGAGTTCGTTCCTGGCAGCACGAAATTACAAACAAATTATCAGAAAACGAATATTCTTGAGAAAGAGTTGCATGCAGCGCACCCATCCAAAGCTTTCCCGAAATGCTGTACTCGTGATCCACCTACAAATCCATCCCAACCAAGGAGCCTTAAACCCGTTCAATATCGTAGCTCTCAATATAAAAAATTATATTTACAGCAAAACAAGCTACATTATCAAATGTTCTACAACCTGAGCAACCATCCTCATGTCAACTGGGGGAACGCGCAACTAGAGGCCGCTCACAAGTGGGGGGACATAGAGGACGTTCCTTTTCCAGAAGTCAACGCCCAGCTAGACGAGCAAGACATTCTCCGAGCCGCACAGGAATGTGTTAAAAAAATAAAGCTGTCCGCAGATGACGCCATTTTTGTCGCTGGCGAATATGGAGTAGCGTTTCCAATCATCGACGAACTGCTTAACCAAGGAAAAACAGTCTTAAGCACAGCCTCCGATGAAAAAACGACTTACCGTACTGCCGATAACGGAACTAGCGAAAGAATCATTCACTATAACTTTCTCAAATTCATCCCCTACCGTAGGTTCCAAGGACAGGTCTCACCCGTCAGCAAAAAGAAGAACATCGTCATAAACTGCAATGGGAATCGTCCCTTAGAAACTTGGGATAACTACGAGAAAGAAATTATATCAAAACTTGGAATCGTAAAAGATTTTCCAGTAGAAGACTTCTCTTTTCAGGATCTTGGCAAGCAGGACAAGATCATAGAAGGTCTCCTAAGAGATATTGATACCATGGCCCCCAATGCCATAATCCTTGGCGGGATTTTTTATCCCTTTTTCATAATGGCAGATGCACTCATCCAAAAGGGGTACGACATCTATGTCAAGGCGAGTAACCGGAATGTGACCGAATACCTTAATCCAGATGGATCTTCCACAAAAATTTCTGCATTTTCATTCAAAAAGCTGCGTAAGATTTTGAGATTCGATTCTCTAGGAGACAACGATGGAAAATGAACTGCTAGACAAAGAAGTTCTGTGTCTTATTGACATAAGGCAAATACAGAAATATTTGTTTCATACCAACGGCCCTATGGAATCTCTTGGTGCAAGTAAAGTCTTGAGCATAATTCTAGACGATGCATTAGAATACGCCGCAAAAAACATTGACTCCCCTTTAGATAAAAGCCAATTCGATTTATCCAGCAACGCCGAAGACAGGCAGATTCCATACTTTCATAATGAAAAAATTCTGATTCAGGCAATCGTCATTTCAGCAGGAAACGCCTTTATACTTTTTAGAACGGGTAGACTCTGCCAAAAAATCATTCGCAAAGTGTCTCGTTACTTTCTGGACAAAGCCCATATCCTTGAAATTTCCGCATGCGCTGTAGAAAGAACGGACTCTTTCCACAAAGATATTGATGCAATCTTTAACAAATTGGATTTAGTAAAGAACGAATTTGCGTCAGCCCACCCGTTCTTGCCCCCTGCCATTGTAAAGAAAGAAAAGTATACGGGAGAAGCTGTTTTTAAGATCCTTGAAAATGGCGAAGAGATTTCCAAAAGTTCTTTTATTCTCAGACAAAATGTAGCCCCCACAGACAACATTGTAGACATAAAAAAAATCTCCCCTGCCAAAGGCCCAGGAGGAAAGTCCTATGTGGCAATTATCCACATGGACGGAAACAATATGGGTTCTACTATAGGGCAAGTGGTTCCCAAGGAAAAAAATTACGAAGAATGCATCATAATCAGACGAATGATTAACAGGAACATAACTGAGGGTTATAACGATACTTTGAAAAATACCGTTGATTACATAAGAAAAAAATACTACCCTAAATTTTCCGACAAAGAATTTTTCCGTGAATTAGCCTTTTTTCACCAGGGCGGCGACGACATCAACCTGGCATGCAACCCTACAATTGCCATACCTTTTGTAGAACGATTTGTTCAGGAATTAAGAAACATCTGTCTTTGGAAAGATGACAAATCTGAAGTCCATTTTTCTCTATCGGCAGGAATCGCATTCGTTTACCCAGATTCCAATTTCTTTTCGGCGTTTAACATGGCAGAAGAATGCTGCTCCAATGCGAAAAAATTCGCCAAGAAACCCGAGAATTCCATAAACGGACTTAGCGGAACGTGGTTTGATTTCGAATTTCAAACAGATCAAAAAATTCAGCATCTGGACACAACACGAAAACGATATTTCCGAACTTTCGAAAACATCAACATACAATTACGCCCCTACACGCTAGACATCCAAAAGCAAGACGACATCCGACATTTTGACCACGTGAAAAAGAAAATAAAGACCTTGCAAAAAATAAAGTTAGGTAAATTAAAAAAATATCTCCTAGAACGATCCTATTCTATAGGCATCATAGAATTCGAAAATTTCATTACAAAAATGGCACTGGACGGCATAAATCTC
This sequence comes from Fibrobacter sp., assembly GCA_017475045.1. Classification (GTDB taxonomy): domain Bacteria; phylum Fibrobacterota; class Fibrobacteria; order Fibrobacterales; family Fibrobacteraceae; genus Fibrobacter. The sequence goes on from JAFVGH010000053.1 coordinate 24,662, forward strand.
AAGGAGATGCTAGGGGATCCAATTATCATAGATTCCGACAACGAAAGAATCGCCACATGGTACGATGCCTTTGTTCTAAACCATTTTATGAAGGAAGAACCATAAAATGAAGTGCAGAGTATTCATCAAGACAAAAAGCTATATTGGACTGGACTTTGGACGTTTTTCTGAAGTCTTTCTTGACAAGGATATTCCCGTAGATCCTAAAGGTCTTCCCTACATTCCTCTAGATGCAGCCTTGCTTTCAGACGATTCTAAAAGCCTCGATATTCCTCTCGGTATTGCCCGCTTAAAAAACTATGAAGGTCTTTCAAGCGAGTTGAACCTTATCAATAACCTTGAAGGGGTTTCCTCTAAAATCGTCACGGAGCTTTATACAAAGATCATTACGGACAAGGATGGTCAAACCTATCGAGTATTATTGCCGGATTTAACCTTTGTTGCCAAATTGGATATAGAAGAGAGTAGGTTTGCGATTATTGAAAAAAAGCTCTCATCAATCCACCAGATCGGTATTATAAACGAGCTTATCAAGGGCCTTGTGGACATTTCCGTAGAAAAAAGTACAGGCATCTCGCTAAAACGCGGTCCATTAAAGCTATCTGACAAGAAAACCTTCTCTAGGATAGATTATACCCTTGAAATCCGCTCGCCCCTTTGCATTTACACCCCATACGAAAGGGATACAAAGACCCGTTCCTACATACCGGGCTCAGAATTATTGGCACATCTTCAAAAAATCGCCACAGACACAGACCAGGACATATTGGACGAACCCGGCCTTATATGCTCCAATGTCTATCCGACATGCAATGACCTACGAGGGATTCCCGCCCCTTTAAGCATGGTTATCGAGAAGCTAAACAAAAATTCTCTGTGGAGCAAGCTTGCCACGCCTCCCAAAGACAAGCCCTCTATCCAAACAGTCCGTATCAACGGCGATTATATCATCGGACATAAGAATAAGACCGTCACACGATTCTCAACGGACATAACCTCTATCTACCCGGTACAAGCAAAAACGGAAAACCTTTGCGGCAGTGATGGCGTTAGGGACGCCATCAAGGAAGGCCAGATTTTCAAGGGCTATTTCAAGGGTTCCGACAAACAAATTAGGACCATTGCACGACTACTAAGCCAAAAGCCATCCTTCAATATCGGTTTTTATGCAGACGAGGGATATGGTGAAGTATTCTTAAGGATTGATCATGTAGAAGAGCAAAGCGAAACCCAACCCTATTACGCTCACACTTTTGATGTATTCGCCTTAGCACCCGTCATTATGTATAATTGCAATGGCCTATACTCCTATAGTGCCGATAGTTTCTTGAATTTGCTGGAAGAAAAGCTTGGAGCGAAAGGCAAACTGGAATTTGTTACCAAAATGACCGATTCCGGATTGATTTATCCCATTAGCAAAACCATGGAATCTTGCGATGCACCAGTCAAAAGTCTATTAATGGGTAGCTGTTTTAGAATCAGAACAAAAGACAAAAGCCTGATTGACATAGGCGCCATTAGGAGAACATTTGTAGGATGCAACACAAGATATGGCTTTGGCGAGATTCTTGTACAGGCGCCAGATGAAAAATTTTATAGAGTCTGCGAAGACCGCGATCCAGATTCCTACACTGTTGTTAGCCCCCACAACACTAGCGACCTGGAATCAATGGCAAAACTTTGTCAAAACTTGTTAAAGCGGATTTTGTACTACAAAATTGCGAGAGTCGCCATTGTGGATAGCGAGGACAACTTCAAAAAAGGAAACGCTCCCCTATTCCTTTTGAGAAAAATGGCCGAAAATTATGCACCTGGTACAACAGACGAAGAACTAGAATCTCTATACCAGGAGGTCTTAGAATATGTTGCTGAATGATATACCCAATTCCAAATTTTTTGATAGAATCCCTCAAAAGGGCTACATTTACGCCATTTTCAAAACTGGTGTCTTTTTTGAAAAATATGAATTGCATCCAAATGGATTCAAGTTCAGTGGAGACACTGTATTTGAAAAGACTCCCCTAAGAGAACTTCATTGCTTTGACGAAAACACAGAATACCGTTTGATTGTCCAAGACAATTCTCCCTGTGCTTGCCCCATAGAAAAAGTAGTCTCCGCCGAAGAGGAAAAGGGAATACCTGCGGAACTTTTGCTTAGCGACGAAATGTTGTTGGAAGACCGATATACAAAATGCGGCATAAAAAAGATAACCATTATCAACCGATATAGCTATTCTTTCTTTGACACGCTGCAACTCGATAATTACAGAATGACCATTTGATTCAGCGATGAATACAAGCGACCGGAAATTACTTCGGGAAACCGTTGGCCTAGCATGGCCTTCCATATTGGAAAATGTCTTTGCCGTGCTGGTGGTTATGGTGGATACATTCATGGTAGCCTCTCTCGGACATGCTGCCGTGGCCGCCACAGGGTTAACGGCTCAACCCAAATTCTTCTTAATGGCACCCCTATTCGCATTAAACGCAGCAAGCGGGGCCATCATCGCACGGAAGCGCGGCGAAGAAGACAGGATTGGCTCCAATATGGTTTCAAGGCTAATCCTCTTGATGGCCGCCACATACTCCATTGCCATTGGAATCATCTGCGTTTGCCTATCCAAACAGATCGTAATCCTCTGCGGAGGCAATCCGGAAACAACCGAAATGGCTTCGGTCTATTTTGCCATATCCATGGGCGGGTTGATTTTCACGGCTCTTACCATGATTTGCAGCGCCATCCAGCGGGCCATGAAGAATACCAAGATTTCCATGTACGCCCATGTTGCGTCCATGGTCGTAAACGTTTTTCTGAACTACGCACTGATATACGGACATTTCGGATTTCCTAAGCTGGGCGTTGTGGGGGCCGCCATCGCTACGGTATGCGGGACATTCGTTTCTCTCATCATTGTAGGCCTATCACTAACCAAGAACAACCTGTTCATTAACCTGCCCTACATTATCCGCTCCAAGCAACGCATTGCAAAAGAATACATCAAGAGCGTTGTTAGGCTTACCTCAAACTTTCTCTCTGAAGATTTCATCAAAAGAATTTCATTCTTGTTAATAGGGATTATAGCTGCAAAAACAGGAACCGAACAGTTTGCCGCACATCAAGTGGGCATGGCGTTATTGAACCTGGCTTTCGCCTTCGGCATGGGCATGCAAACTGCAAGTGTCACCCTAGCCGGGAACGCGCTTGGAAAAAAAGACATTGCCCTTGCACGAAAATATACGTACAGTTGCATCGGTTGCGGCATCCTTTTAGGGGTAACCGTAGGACTCTGTACGTTCACTTTCGGAAAGGATTTTTTCGCCATTTACTTCACCAACGACTCATTCCTGGCTATTGGAAAAACCATCAGCACTTACGCAGCCATCATCATCCCTGTCCAGATATGCCAGGTGATTTATAGCGGAAGTTTGCGAGCAAGTGGCGATGTCAAATACACCCTAATGGCTTCCACCTGCACTATCGGATTATTCAATCTGGTCGCTGACTTTACCCTTGTCATTATCTTTGGATTTGGAATTAAGGGCATTTGGATAGGAACTCTAGCGGGTCAAAGCGCCCTTGCCCTAGCACATTTTTTACGTTTCCGTTCTGGAAGGTGGACAAATAAAAAACTGTAGGAATTGCAATGGCCCGCGCACGCAAGACAATCACTCCCGACCCGTATGCGAAACCGATAGCGAAACCGCTACCGCCAGAACAAAGTTTGCCGGGGCACCTGAAGCAGTTCCAGTCCAACACGCGTGCGAATTTTGAACTGGTAAGCCCTTACGGGGCGGCAGGTGACCAGCCGAAAGCTATTGAAGAATTAACTGAAGGTTTCAAGAATGGCGAACAGTTCCAGACGCTGCTTGGTGTCACAGGTTCCGGCAAGACCTTCACGATGGCAAACGTCATCAAGAACGTAGGCAAGCCCACACTAATCCTCACCCACAACAAGACGCTGGCGGCACAGCTCTACCAGGAATTCAAGGCGTTCTTCCCGCACAATGCGGTGGAATATTTCGTGAGTTACTACGACTACTTCCAGCCCGAAGCGTACATCCCACACACGGACACCTTCATCGAGAAAGACGCAAGCATCAATGACGAGATTGACAAGCTCCGTCTGCGTGCCACCGCAAACCTTTTGACCCGCCGTGACGTGATTATCGTCGCTTCCGTCAGCTGCATTTACGGTTTGGGAAGCCCTTCGGAATACTTTGACCTGATGGTGCGCATCAAGAAGGGCGAAATCTACGACCGGGACAAGATTCTGCATGATTTAGTGCGCATTCAATACACGCGAAACGACTTCAGCCTGGAACGCGGGTCTTTCCGCGTGCACGGCGACGTCATCGAGATTCACCCGAGCTACGACGAAGAAGGGCTCCGCATCGAACTTTTCGGCGACGAGGTTGACAGGCTCGTACGTTTCAACATCATTACCGGCGAAGTGACGCAGGAACTGGACGAGATGACCATCGCTCCGGCGAAGCACTTCGTGACGAAGGAAGAAGGCCGTGCGGGCATTCTGCAGCGTATGCAGATGGAACTGACGGAGCGTCTCGCGGAACTGGACAAGGAAGGCAAGGTGTTGGAATCGGCCCGCCTCAGCAGCCGCACCCGTTATGACATGGAAATGATCCGCGAGACCGGTCAATGCAGCGGCATCGAGAACTACTCCCGCATTATCGAAAACCGAGCACCGGGGACACGCCCCTTTACGCTTATCGACTACTTTGGCGACGACTGGCTCTTGATGGTGGACGAATCCCACGTGAGTATTCCGCAGGTGGGCGGCATGGCCGAGGGCGACAAATCCCGCAAGACCACGCTGGTGCAATATGGTTTCCGCCTCCCCTGCGCACTTGACAACCGCCCCATGAACTTTGCCGAATTCGAGTACATGTACCCGAAGCAGGTGCTCTTCGTGAGTGCTACCCCCGGCGATTACGAACTGAAAAAGACAGGCGGTGTGGTTACCGAACAAATCAACAGGCCCACCGGACTTCTGGATCCGAAAATCGAGATGTTTCCCATCAAGGGCCAGATGGACGTGCTGCTGTACCGCATCGAGGAAGTCATCAAGAACGGCGACCGCGTGCTGGTCACGACGCTTACCAAGAAGATGGCGCAGGACCTCACCGATTTCTTTGTGGAAGCGGGCATCCGCGCACGTTACCTGCACAGCGACATCAAGACGCTGGAGCGCCACGAACTGATTCGCGGGCTTCGCACCGGGGAATTCGACGTGCTGGTGGGCATCAACTTGCTACGCGAAGGTCTCGACTTGCCCGAAGTGAGCATGGTCGCGATCCTCGACGCCGACAAGGAAGGCTTCTTACGCAACTACAGGAGCCTTATCCAGACGATGGGCCGCGCGAGCCGTAACGTAAACGGCACCGTATTGCTTTTCGCCGACAACATGACAGACAGTCTGGAAAAAGCCGTCACCGAAACAGCCCGCCGCCGCAGCGTTCAGGAAGAATTCAACAAGGAACACGGCATCACGCCGAAATCCGTAACCCGTAAGCTGGAAGACGACCTGAGGATCAACGACCCACTCGGCGATATCGGCGACGATTCCGTCGACGACGACTGGGAAGACGACAACACCGGCATCCGCCCCATGGAACCGCTACAGCCTTCGAGCAAGACCAAGAAGAAAGGCATACGAGGCTCGAAACGCGCCGAAAACGCCAAACTGCTGGAACAGACATCCAATTCGTCGAAGTTGGAGGACCTGGAACGCCAGATGAAAGAAGCCGCAGCCCGACTGGACTTTGAGGAAGCGGCACGCCTCCGGGACATTATTCGGGGGATGGAATAGTTCGGAATTTGATTTTTCGCCTTTTTTTTCACAATTCTTGTTGCTTTTTTGCCCCTTTTTGTTTATTTTCAGGGTTAGAAACTTTTTATGAGGGAAAAATCATGAAATTCCAATTTGTAAAAACTCTCCTCTTGGGCTCTTTCTTCGCACTGGGGTCCATCGGTCTCACTGCCTGCGGTGACGACAGCAGTTCTAACGCTGGTGATGGCGAAAGCTCTTCTTCTGCAGAACCCCTGATTCTGTCTTCTGTTTCGGAAACGTCTCCGTTGGACGAGGGTTCCAAGATTAGTGTTGATGTCCAAGCTGATGGAAAGGGCGGTTACATCCTCTCACTCAGCGGTATCATCAAGACCGATAGCGACGAGTTCGAAACCGAAGGTTACGAAGGCGACGACCGCGTTTACTACGTCATTGACAAGCTCCAGTTTGACGTCGGTGACAAGAACAACAACAGGGTATCCCTTCCGGTTAATCTCAAGCCGGGTGCATCCCTCGGAAAGGAAAACATCAACCTGATCAGCGTCATTGACGAAATTCCCCTTGATCAGGACGCCACCTGCGGCGACAAGTTCACACTCTACGTTACCATCTTTATGAGCGGTGACGAAGAAGAGACCAAGCAGTTTGCCTATACGGCCCGCTTGAGCGATGAATTCTCCATACCCTGCAAGGTCATCGAATCCTCCAGTGCTGCCGCCACCTGTACCGAAATGGAAAAGTTCGGCCCGGTTACCCTGTCTAACAAACTCGGTGACGGCCAGTACGCCATCAACTTCGCCACCGGCACAGCCGAAAGTCCCAATGTGACTATGGTCATCGAAGACGGCGTCCCCTTCTTTGACGCAGGCGCAGGCGTAGAAATCGTCCGCGAAGGCTCTCAAGAAACAGGTGTTATCCCCGAAGGTAAAGTCTGCTTGGAGAACTTCTCCGAAGCCTACAACGGCAAGGACAGCCACATGGAACTGGAACAGATGGGCTGGTACCTCATCAAGACCTCTTCCGGAACCTACGCCGTCATGATTGACAGCTTCATGAGGCAGGACGAAACCAGAGGCGACCTGACCATCATCTACTTCAAGAAGAAATAGTTCTTAAAACAGCCGTTTGGAAAAGCCCTCCCCCTCGGGAGGGCCTTTTTGCGACCGCTCGTTCGTCGTCTCGGGTATTGAAACCTCCGGTTTCTCACTCGCTCTCGCCTTCGACGACTTGTTGATACAAGTCGCCTACGGCTCACAGGGAAACCGCTTAGGATTCCTCGTCTTCCTCGATTTTTTTCTATCTTGGCGCTCCTTCGGAGCGCATTTAGTACGGCTCGGCAATGCCAAAACAACTAGTTGTTTTGTCGCTGCACTCGCCTTTTACTAAATTTACCCGCGTAAATTTAAACACGGAGTAAACCATGCTCAAGAAGCTTTCCAATTTTCCCGGCATCAAGGGACCGGTCGTGACCATCGTGATGGATGGTTTTGGTATCACCGATAAGGTCGAAGGCAACGCCATCAAGGCCGCCCGCACCCCGACTCTCGACAACCTCTTCAAGATGTACCCGAATGTGCTCCTGAAGGCCCACGGTCGCGCTGTGGGTATGCCGACCAACGAAGACATGGGTAACTCCGAAGTCGGCCACAACGCTATCGGTGCTGGCCAGGTGTACAACCAGGGTGCCGCCCTCGTGCAGGATTCCATCGTCTCTGGCGAAATCTTCGGCCGCGACGCCTGGAAGGAAATCGCCGAGAACGTTCGCGCCAAGAACACCGTTCTCCACTTCATCGGCCTCTTCAGTGACGGTAACGTCCACTCCAACATCAGCCACCTCAAGGCCATGGTTGCCCAGGCCAAGAAGGAAGGCCTCAAGAAGGTCCGCGTGCACATCTTGCTCGACGGTCGTGACGTGCCGGAAACTTCCGCTCTCGATTACGTTGGCCCGTTCGAAAAGTTCCTCGACGAACTCCGCAGCCCGGAATTCGACGTTTGCATTGCTAGCGGCGGTGGCCGTATGCAGATTACCATGGACCGTTACAACGCTAA
>JAFVGH010000054.1 GCA_017475045.1 Fibrobacter sp.
TAAGGGTGTATTGCGCATCATCTGTTCGAAGAACCCCCGTCACAAGCAGAAGCAGGGATAAGGAGATCGTATGGCACGTATCGCTGGTGTCGATTTACCGAAAAACAAGACCGTCGAGTACGGTCTGACGGCAATCTATGGTGTCGGTCTGTTCACCGCAAACAAGGTCTGTGCCCAGCTGGGTATCGACAAGAACAAGAAGTGCGATGACCTCACCGAAGAAGAACAAGGTAAGATTCGTCATCTTCTCGAAGACGAATACTCCGTGGAAGGTCAGCTCCGCGCAGAGATCACCTTGAACATTAAGCGTTTGCAGGATATCGGCTGCTATCGCGGCATCCGCCACCGCAAGGGTCTCCCCGTTCGCGGTCAGCGTTCCCGCACCAATGCCCGTACCCGCAAGGGCCCGAAGAAAACTGTGGCTAACAAGAAGAAGTAAGGAGATTCCTCGTGGCTGAAGAAGAAATTAAGGAAACTGCTGCCGCTGCCGAAGCTCCGGTTGCTGCCGCTGAAGAAGTTAAGGTCAAGAAGGGCAAGAAGCGTATCGACATCCAGGGCATTGCCTGCGTCAACGCTACCTTCAACAACACAATCGTTTCTATCACCGACGCTCGCGGTAACGTTGTGGCTTGGGGTTCCCCCGGTAATGCCGGTTTCAAGGGCTCCCGCAAGAGCACTCCGTTTGCCGCTCAGCTCGCCGCCGAAGCTGCTGCCCACAAGGCTTTTGACCTCGGCATGCGTAAGGTGGATGTCCGCGTCAAGGGTGCCGGTGGTGGTCGTGAATCTGCCGTCCGCGCTATCAAGAATGCGGGCCTCGAAGTTCTCTCTATTCGAGACGTGACGGGCATTCCTCACAATGGTTGCCGTCCTAAAAAGAAGAGAAGAGTCTAATCCAAAGAGGTATCGCCAATGATGTGGAAATCACTTCAAATGCCGCGCAGCTTCCAGAAAGTGGAAACCGGCGAAGACGGCCGCTATGCTAAGTTTGTCGTAGAGGCCCTGGAACGTGGCTGGGGTATCACCCTCGGCAACGCACTCCGTCGTACGCTCCTTTCCTCCCTGCAGGGTGCGGCCATTGTCTCCGTGAAAATCGAAGGCGTCGAGAAGGAATTTTCGACGATTCCCGGTGTCAAGGAAGATGTCACCGACATCATCCTGAATCTCAAGAGCATCCGCGTGAAGCTCCTTTCCGATCACGACGAAACTTTGCACCTGGATGTGTCCGGCGATGGCGAAGTTACTGCCAAGTCCTTTATGGAAAATCCGGGCGTGGTCGTCTTGACTCCCGATGTCCATATCGCAACGCTGAACGGTAATGCTTCGCTTTCTATGGATGTGAAGATCTCCAGTGGCCGCGGTTTTGTCCGTGCCGACGAACTGAAGGATCCGAACGCTCCCATTGGCGTTATCGCCACGGATGCGAACTTCAACCCGGTGCAGAAAGTCGCGATGCACATCAGCGATACCCGCGTGGGCCAGAAGACGGATTACAACCGTTTGGAACTGGAAATTACCACGGACGGCTCCATCGACCCCGAAGATGCCTTGGCATATGCTGCCAAGCTTCTCGTCGACCACCTGGAAATCTTCATCAACTTCGAAGGTGACTTGGTGACCGAAGGTGCTGACGGCCAGGATGAAGAACACCAGCGCATCGCGGAACTGCTCCGCACTCGCGTTGATGAACTGGAACTTTCTGTTCGCTCCAGCAACTGCCTGCGTATGGCCAATATCCATACGGTCGGTGAACTTGTGCGCAACAAGGAAAACGATATGCTCAAATACAAGAACTTCGGTCGGAAGTCCTTGGTGGAACTTAACGAGGTGTTGACCTCCATGGGCCTCTCTTTTGGCATGGATGTCGATGAATACTTGAAGGATTAAAAATGAGACACGGTGTAAAAAACAAGAAACTCGGCGTTAACGCCCAGCACAAGCGTGCCATCCTCCGCGCCCTTGCCACTTCTATCATCGGAAAGGGCATGGAAGCCGAACAGAGCAACCGCTATGTGCGTACAACACTGCACAAGGCCAAGATGGTCCGTGGCGTGGTAGACCGCATGGTTACCTATGCCAAGAAGGGCGACCTTTCTGCCCGTCGTGAAGCTGCTCGCTTCATTATGGACCCCAAGGTTCTTCAGGACCTGTTCGCCACAATCGGCCCCCGCTATGCCTCTCGCAATGGCGGCTACACTCGCGTGCTGAAGCTCGGTCCGAACCGTGCTGGTGACGCTTCTGAAATGGCTCTCGTCGGTCTCGTCGAAGACGAAATCGTTGTGAAGGCCAAGAAGGGCGCTGCTGATACGGCCAAGTCCGATTCCGTAAGCATGGTTGAAGGCGAAGGCAAGTCCTAAGGCTTATCCATTTTAACGAGACCCAGTCCTGAGGACTGGGTTTTTTTTATGTAAGTGGGCTTTCAAGACTATTTTTTGTATTTTTTCCGAGTATGTCGAAACGTGTTGCTATCCTTCTGTTTCTGATTGTCTGTCAGGTATTTGCATTAGATCTCAATGCGGTTGTTCCCGTATTTCAGGACCGCAATGTCCCGACACAGAGGAATCCTATTGCGCAACAACCCTTGAATTTGCCGAAGGTTGTTGATTCCACTTATGTTGTTGGTCCTGGAGATTACTTTGAAATTTTGACGATAAAGGGCCTGGATGTTGTTCAGATATCGCCGGAAGGCAATGTAGCGATTCCTGAATGCGGCTTCGTATTCGTAGATGGTTTGCGGCTGAACGATGCCAAGGCGAGAATTCTTGAACTGCTGAACACAAAGTACGATGCGAAGTATACTCGCGTTCAGTTGGTTCATATGCGCTGGATCCAGTTTTCTGTCTTGGGGGCCGTCGCTGTCCCGGGACGGCGTACAGCGGATCCGCAGTTGAGACTGAGTACGGCTTTGGACATGGTTGGTGGGTTACTCCCCACTGCGGATCGCAAAAACATTATGATTATTCACCGTGGGGGTGATACTCTACGGGTTGACTACTCGTTGTATGGAAACGAGGGAAACGATGCCGTCAACGTGACCATGGAACAGGAAGATGTTGTCTACGTGCCTTTTTCCAGACAGGAATCTTCTATTACGATAGAGGTCCAAGGTACGCAAAAGTCCCTTCCCTGTGTACCGGGAAAAACCATTCTCGCCTATTTGGGCGAGGCTCATATTGACCAGCAGATGAACTTCAAGTGGGTCAAGATCAAAAAGCCCGGGCTTGCTGCTGAAACCTACGAGCTCAAGGATGTTGGGGACATGACCCTTGAACCCAAGACGGTAATTGAATTTTGGCACAGGGAACCTGCGGTTTATGTGGGAGGTGCGGTTGCTCGTATGGGACGTGCCATCTACAATCCTGAATTTCACGCTATCGACTATATTGCGGCCTCAGGCGTGACCATCGTGACGGGTTCCTGGAGCCAGGTCACTGTAACCCGCGATGGAAAGAGTATGAGTATCGATCCTCATAAGGATGAAATCTTACCGGGGGACTATATTGAAATTCCACAGAGCCGTTATGAAGCCGTCAAGGACGTTGTAACTTTCCTGGCTTCATTGTTGAGTCTAGTGGCCACGGCAATCATTATTACTACAGCAAGATAACCATGTCGTATTTTTCCTTTTTACTTTACGCACTGTCTCATAAGAAGTTATTGCTTGTTCCCCTCATTGTTGCTGGGATTTGTTTTGGCATAGCCTGGATTCTTCCGCCCTATTACAAGAGCGAAATCCGTATACAGATCGATTCGTCGCAGAGTGATGGAGGCCTAGGATTACTTTCTTCCGTAATGTCCGGTGGCAAGAGGGGGATTTCGGGGCTTGGTGGATCGCTTTCTAGTCTCATGGCCTCGTCGGCGGACCTTACAGCCAGGGATCTATACATGGAGGTGGTTACCGGCCGAGACGTGATGCTCGAGACGATTCAAGAGTTCAGGTTGGACACCCTCTACAAGAAGAAATCCAAGGACCTTTTGCTAAAGCGTTTCGACAAGGAAATAAAGATTGAGGACGAGGATGGTATTATTTCATGCTCGTTTGAGGCAAAGGACAAGTATATGGCTCGTGACCTGGTCCGCTTTATGGTCAACCAGGCTAACGAGAAATATAAGGACCTTCAAAAGCAGGGCCTACGGTATTCTGTCGAATACCTGCAAAAGTCTCAGCGCGATTTGATGGACAGCGTAAAAAATATCAGCGAAGAGTTGGTTAAGTTCTACAGAAGGAACAACCTGGTGGATTTGGAAAGCCAGATGAAACTCACGATGACAGCCCTTGCCGCCTATGAAGGGCAGATAAACAACTTCATGCTTACAGAAAAGAGCGAGGGTGAAAGGAACGCGAGTGCGGCAGAACTGCGGAAACGTAGGAATCTTCTGGAACAAAAGTTTAAGGAGCTCAGGGGTTCGTATTCAAAGGGGTATAAGCCCTCTGAAAAGACATTGTATGTGAACTCTAACTGGGCCATGTCGAAAATCCTGTATCAGAAACAGCGCCAGGCCGAATTGGAAATGTACCTTTCCATACTTGAGATAACGTCGGCTCAGGTAATGATGACGGAGGCGGAGCGGCTCAAGAGTCAGCCGGCCATACAGATCATTCAGGATGCCTATGTGGCGGATTGGAAAACTCGTCCCAAACGTGGTATTTGGGCTGCTGCCGGTTTTGGCATCTCTCTTGTTGCTGTGCTCATGTATTTGTTGCTATCTGGACTCCTGTCCGGCGAAATCGAAAATCAAATTGGATTGAAAGAAAAGCTTGAGCAAATCAAGATAGCCTTACGCAAATGAAGCTGAAGGGCGCTTTATTCCTGATAATCCTTCCTGTCATTTTGACGGTTATCTTTCTGATTCCGTCCTCTGATAATTATACTGGTATTCTTGCGCTTGTCATTGCCTTTATGGGGCTTCTGTTCGGGGCATGCTTTGCAAAGCCTGTGCTTGGAAGTTTTTGTCTGATTATTTCCATGCATTGGATTATGGAAGAAGGCATATATATTGCGGTCTATTTCTTAATGGTTGCGAACTTGGTGTATGTCCTTATGGGACTCGTAAAGAGAGAAGTTAAGGTAGACCGCCTATGGTTTGTTCCACTTTTTGTGATGACGCTGTATTTTGGGCTCGTACTTTTAAAACGGCCCTATAGTGTCCATATGTCGTTTTACTTTGTAGACCTGGTGGGGCTTGCCTTATTTGCTGCGGTCTCTTTGTTTCGTTGGGACAAGGTGCGGGTGCAGAACTTGCTGAACGCACATATCCTTTATACGATAGTGTGGTGCATTATTGAGTACAATTTCTGTTACACTGATCGTGTGTCTGGGCCGTCTCTGAGTTCTACGAATCTTGCCGCCCTAATTACGGCATCTTGGACAATCTGGTTTATTAATGGATGGTTGTCGGGAATGCTGCGTTGGCCTTTTCTTGCGTTGGGCTCCATGGCGGTTTGCCTGTGCGTGGTTTTGTCAGGTTCCAGAATGGGTTTCATCGGAATCGGTGTTGGCGGCATGTTTGCCGTAATCTTTTTCTTTATGAGAAATATGAGGGAGAGGTTACTTCCCTTGCTTGGAAGGGTTGTGCTGATTTTTGCTGCTTTGGCTGTTTTGGCTGTATTGCTGTGGTTTGTTTTGCCAGACGAATTGTTAATCAAGCGGGGTTTCAACCTGTTGGCAGAAGGAAAGCTGGACCGGAGTTCCCTGGGAAGAATTGGTGTGTGGTTAACGGCACTAGATGCTATAAAAAAATCTCCCGTTTGGGGATGTGGTCCCGGAAATTTTCTCAGGCTCAACAAGCTGTTTTTGGAACAGTTCAATATGATTCCGCTGATGCGCTATGTACCGAGACTTGGACATGCCCATAACATTTATCTGATGATTCTTTCAGAGCAGGGTATTGTAGGCTTTTTGGCTCTTGGTTCGGTATGTGTTGTTTGCTTTAGGGAACTGTTCCTATATATCAAGAATATGTGGGATGGCTTTGGCTTTGCCCTATTGGGAGGGGCCATTGTCTTTATGATTCTGGGTTGTATTGACGTATTCCCTCTCTATCCGTCGTCTCTTGGATGGGGCGCCTGGTATATGGGTGTGCTTTTTTCCTTGCGTAGCTATAGAAAGGATAAAAAGTGAGAATCGCTATCTTGACATCGGTTTTTGTTCCGGAATATGGCGTGGCTCGTGTCGTTGCCTCTCAGTTGCCTTACCTTGTAAAGGCGGGTATGACTGTAGATCTGTACGCCTGTGAACTTAATGCCGGAATGGTGCCCGAGGGAGTAAAGGCGATTCGTGTCCCGACACATTTGAAAGGCCTGCGCTGGTGTCTGAAAAAAGCTCGGTATGATGTAATCATTGCGCATACGGACCCTTTTTACCAATTCTTGGCAGAAGACAATTGCGGTGCTGTCACGATTGGCTATGAACATGGATATCCGCCTGTAGAACTGTGCCTTCCCGAAGAACGAAATGCGAGGGTGAAGGAAATCGGAAATAGATTGGGTTCTGTTTATCCGGCGTTGTCTCAAATTGTGACCATTAGCCACTATGGTGTTGAATACTTGAAATGGCCAAAAGCCTGTGTCATATACAATGGTGCGGATCATTACGAGTTAATGCATAAGTCGGTTAATCTTGAAGAATCAGCCCCCGTTCATATTTTGGCCGTGACCCGATATCGCAAGGGTGAGTGGAAATATAAGGGCATAGACCAAATTGTCCAACTAAAAAAAGATATGGGAGAATCTTGCCGGATAATGGTGGTTGGTCGCGGTGACGACGAATCGGTTCAAGTATTGAGAGATTCGGGAATAGAGGTTCCCGGCACAGTGTCGGATCAGGATTTGGCCAGTTACTATTCTTGCTGTGATGCTCTGGTAAGTTTTTCCCAATGGGAACTATTTAATTTGCCGTTGGCGGAGGCGGGTTTTGCTCACAAACCTGCTCTGGCGTTGAATGTATGCGCTCATCCCGAGGTAACGCCTTTTGTATTTGATTCCTATGAGGCAATTCGTGATTATCTGAAAAAGTCGACAAAGGAATCCCTGAAGGCCGATGGCGAGAAAATGTTCCAGTTTGTGGATAGCCGGTTTCGCTGGAAGCAAAATGGGAAGGAATTGGTGGAGTTGATTAGGCTGATATGCCCGGATAGTCATTCCTGCCGCCCTTCAATTGGCAGAGCTCTCTTCTGGTTGTTCTGGTCAGCTCGGGAGTTTGTCCGTCAAAAGTTTTATAAAAGCTGGAAGGGACCGGTATGAGAAAGGACTCCCTTCTCCTTAATGCGACTATAAACGGAACGGCTCAGGGCTTGGGACGGCTTGTCCGCTTTGTGACTACAAGCATCGCTATCGTCAAGTTCGGTGCCACCGGTTGGGGTGAGGTGGCTTTCGCCTACACCCTTATCACGTATATCAATTTCGTCCTGAACTTTGGTATGTCGTCTTTTGCGTTGATTGAGCGACCGGACGATACGAAGCTGGACAGGAAGATTTTTACGGCAATGGGTTATATTCGGGGTTGTTTAGTAACAGGCTTTGCCCTTGTCGCCATCGCTGCGTATTTTGCGATGGATTTTTCTTGCGGGACGGTTTTGAAGATATATCTCCTGACCGTTTTTTTAAGGCCGATAAATATAGACTGGCTTGTTGCCAGAAAAGGCCTTGCGGGTATAAATTCACTGGTCCAGTTCTTTAGACAAGGGCTTTTGCTGGGGCTGATTTACTTTTTGCATATCCCCTCTATTGAACATTTCGCTGTCATAGATGTGGGAACGGAACTACTTGCGACATTGGCGCTGTGGCTTGTTGGTCCGCGAAGAGGTTTCTCTTTGGGTTTACCCAGTCGAGAAGAATGGAAAGAGGGGCTGCAGTGTTATCATGGCTCCCTTATCCTGTTTGTTTCGTCGGCGTTGTTGCTTTTGCACCAGAATGTAGACATCTTCTTCTTGAAGTTCTTCGGTGGAAACGCCATGGTAGGTGTCTATGACTATTGTTACCGCTACGCCCTGTTTGTCTTTTTGCTGGGAGGGTCCTTAAGCGAACCGCTTCGTCGCCAGTTGGCCCGTCTAAAAGAATTTAGCGGGAACCAGGAATCTAGCCGCTTGGTTCTGTCCAGCCATAAGTTGCTTGGCCTCATGAGCTCGGTTTTTCTCCTGTTTGCCCTTTTGTTTTCAGAAGTCCTTTTTTCGAAAGTCGTGCCTATTGCAACGGACTTTTCGGCCTCCAGGCTACTGGCTATTTTTGCCTGCTGGCTAGTGGTGTCTTTTTATTCGGTCCCGTGGAGCGAATGGCTCATTTCGGAGTCGAGAAAACGGTACCTGAAGCTTTCCATTGTTGCGGGCGTTGTCAATGTGGCATCCAATATATGTCTTGTTCCTGCTTACGGAATAGAGGGCGCGGCATTTGCAAAAATTATATCGGAAATGGCCATATTTGGTTTCCTGTTCTTTTCGGTTAATGCCACTATGCGCTGGAACTTTTTAGGGGTTATAAGGGCTCACCTTCTTCTGGTGCCCTGTGTAGTAGTTTTCTTTTGGGCAGGAAGTGTTCCCGTATGGCTTGCTGTACTGACAGTGTTGCTAGAGGTTGGCCTGATTTTAGGAACGAAGTACGTATCGAAAAGAGATTTTTCGATTCTTGCAAGAAATTGAACGGTCTGGCGGCTTTCGTCAGCATTTTGACATATTTGCCGTTTTATTTTTTTGTATCTTTGTGCTCAAAACGCGAGAGTGGCGGAATTGGCAGACGCGCCAGACTTAGGATCTGGTACTTCGGTGTGTGGGTTCGACTCCCACCCCTCGCAGAATTTTTAACTAACGAATACCGGAGTTTATATGCCCGTTGAAATCAAAGAAACCAGCGCAACCCTGCGTACCCTCGAAGTCACCATCCCCCAGGAAGACCTGAAGGCTCCTTTCGAAAAGAAGCTGTCCCAGTACAAGAAACAGGTGACGTTGAAGGGTTTCCGCCAGGGTCAGGTTCCCAAGGCCATGATTTTGAAGCAGTTTGGCGATTCTATCCACCACGAAGTGGTAAATGAGGTGGTAGATAAGGTCTTGAACGAGGAGCTCAAGAAGGCGAACATCATCCCCGTGGGCCAGTTGAAGATCACCAAGTTCAACGACGACAAGGAATCTGCGGTTACTTTGACGGTTGAAGTGGAAATGGATCCGGAAATTGACATCAAGGGTTATGCTGATACGGGTATCACCGTACCTCAGACCGCAGTCCATGAAGAAGAAGTTCAGGCTGAATTTGACCACTTGCTCAAGATGTGGAGCCAGGATGAACATGTAGACCGCGCTGCCCAGAAGGGTGATGTGGTAGTGGGCAACTACCAGGAAGTGGTTATTGATGGCGAAAAGCAGGAATTGCCCGAAAACAAGGAATTCCGCAGCTTGCTGGGCGAATCTGCCAGCCCCGGTTTTGATGAGGGCCTTATGGGAGTTTCCGCTGGCGAGACCAAGGAAATCAACTTCAAGTATCCTGACGACCACAAGGACGAACGTTACCGTGGCAAAACGGCTCAGTTCAAGGTTACAGTGACCGATGTCCGCAAGATTGTTCCTCCTACCCTGGACGAAGAATTCTGCAAGAAAGTGGGCGTGAAGGACGAAGCCGAGTTGAAGAGCAACATCGCTGAAAGCCTTGCTAACCAGAAGCAGGATGCCGCCAAGACAAAGGCCATCAACGAAGCCATTGACAAGATTATCGAACAGAATCCCTTCGAAGTTCCGAATGCCCGTGTGGTAGACCTCATCAAGTGGTCCATCAACCGTAACGTGCAAGATCCGAAGGATGCCGTGGAACCCACGGAAGAACAGCTCAAGGAGCTCGGCCCCGAGGCTATCCGCGAAATCAAGAAGCACCGTATTCTGGAGTTCGTGGCCACAAAGGAAAAGATCCGCCCCGCACAGGCTCAGGTGGATGCTCGCCTGCAGGAAATGGCCAAGGCTTATCATATCGAATTCGAAGATTTGAAGTCCCACTTCCGTCAGTCTGGCCGTATCAACCAGCTTCGCGAAGAACTCCGCTTCCAGATGGCTGCCGACTTTATCGTTGGAATCCGTCCGGCTGCTGAAGAATCCAAGTAAGAGGTTCGTTGAATGATTATCCCTACCGTCATCGAGAACACGGGGCGTGGCGAACGCGCGTACGATATCTATTCTCGCCTCCTCAAGGAACGTATCATCTTCTTGGGTACGCCTATTAATGACGAAGTGGCGAACAACGTCATGGCCCAGTTGATTTTCCTTGAATACGAGAATCCAGAGAAGGATATCACGCTGTACATCAACAGTCCCGGTGGTTACGTGTCGGCGGGGCTTGCCATTTACGATACCATGCAGCATGTGCGCCCCAATATTGCCACCATCTGTATTGGCAATTGCGCCTCTATGGCGGCTGTTCTCTTGGCGGCAGGGACTAAGGGCAAGCGTTATGCGCTCCCTCATTCCCGCATTATGCTGCACCAGCCGTCGGGAGCTGCCACTGGACAGTCTACAGATATCCAGATTACGGCGAAGGAAATCATCCGCACTAAGGACACCCTTGCCGAAATTGTAGCGAAACATACCGGCAAGTCCATTGAAGAAGTCCGCGAAAAGACGGACCGTGATTTCTATATGGGACCCGAAGAAGCAAAGACCTTCGGAGTCATCGACGAGATTTTTGTCCCGCGTAAAGAGGGAGTCTAAGGTTAATGTATAGGAATGGGAAGAACCGTCCGACGGTAACGTGTAGCTTCTGTGGAAAGTCTGCCGAACAGGTAGAAAAGATGATTGCTGGTGCAGGCGTGCATATATGCAGTGACTGCGTTTCCATGTGCTACCGGATTATCGAAGAGGA
Source organism: Fibrobacter sp. (assembly GCA_017475045.1). GTDB lineage: Bacteria > Fibrobacterota > Fibrobacteria > Fibrobacterales > Fibrobacteraceae > Fibrobacter. Next base: position 10,829 of record JAFVGH010000054.1, read on the forward strand.
TAAGTCCCGTTCCTTGCAAGAGAAACAGGCCGCCGAAGTTGCGAGCCAGAAACCTCTTCCGCTCCCTTCCGAAATCAAGGCCCATCTGGACGATTTCGTTATAGGCCAGGAACAGGCAAAGATTGCGCTTTCCGTAGCGGTCTATAACCACTACAAGCGCTTGCGCTACAAGCAGGCGCACCCGAATGGCGATGCAGTGGAAGTGGAAAAGTCCAACCTGCTTCTGGTTGGCCCCACAGGTTCCGGCAAGACGCTCTTGGCCCAGACCATGGCCCGCTTCTTGGACGTGCCCTTTACCATTGCCGATGCCACAGTCCTTACCGAGGCGGGCTATGTTGGTGAAGACGTGGATAGCATTATCGTGCGCTTGTTGCAGGCTGCCGATTATGATGTGGCCCGTGCTGAGCGTGGCATTATCTTCATTGATGAAATCGACAAGATTGCTAGGAAGACTGCCAATCCTTCCATCACTCGCGACGTGAGTGGCGAAGGCGTGCAACAGGGGCTTCTCAAGCTTTTGGAAGGAACCGTTGCAGCGGTACCCCCTAAGGGTGGCCGTAAGCATCCTGAGCAGCCGTTGGTGCAGGTGAATACCAAGAATATCCTGTTCATTTGCGGTGGCGCCTTTGAAACTCTGGATAAGATTATTTCCCAGCGTGTGAACAAGGGCGGTATGGGGTTCGGCGCAGACATTCGTAGCGAATCCGACAATTCTCTAAGCGAGCTTTTCAAGCAATTGGAACCCGATGACCTTATCAAGTTTGGTCTCATTCCCGAGATTGTGGGCCGTTTGCCTATTGCTGTCGCTCTCGAAGAACTGGACGAAAAGGCCTTGCTGAATATTCTGACCCAGCCGAAAAACGCCTTGGTAAAGCAGTTTAAGAGCTTGTTCGCCATGGATGGAATTGAGCTCGATTTTACCGATGATGCTCTTAAAGAAATTGTCCGCGAAACCATGAGCAGAAAAACTGGTGCTCGTGGACTTCGCTCCGTTATGGAAAAGTCCTTGCAGCAGGCTATGTTTGAGATGCCTGGCACGGGAGCAAAAAAACTGGTACTTACGGACGAGATAATCCGCAGGGGCTTGAATCCCTTGGCGGTTTCTGGGAAGAAATCCTCGAAAAAAGCCGGCAAGAACGTGGCTTAGCGCCCAGGTCTGTCTGCTTTACTATTATTGAAATATGGCTTTTGATTTTTCTAAGGTTTTCCCTCTCCTTCCTCTGAGGGACGCTATCGTTTTCCCTTGTACGACTCGTCGCATTTTGGTGGGTCGTGATATCTCTTTGAAGGCTTTGGAGTATGCAGAGGCCCACGACGGTGAAATTATTCTGGTGACCCAGAAAGACGTGGAGCAAGAAGAAATATCCAATCCGCTTTTAGATCTGTACTCTGTTGGCGTTGCTGCCCGCGTTTCCAATGTGACGCCTTTCCCCAACGGATGCGTGAAGGTGGTTTTAGAAGGCGAGCAGATTGTAGATTTGCGGTCCGTTATTTTGAAAGACGGATTCCTGCAGGTAACTGTATCCCCTCGAAAAGTTCCTGTCGGTAGCAAAGACAAGACCGAAAGTTTTGCTGATGTTCTTTCTAGCTTCAGAGACTATGCCGCCAAGCGCAACATTGCCGAAGGCATGGTAGACGCATTCTTTGGTATGGATAGCCAGCTGAACGCTTTCTACGGAATCATTCCCTTCTTGCAGATTTCTTTGGCCGAGAAGCAGAATTTCTTGGAGGCGGAATCCCTGGATGATATGGCCGCAAAACTTCTGGCCCTTATGTCCATCACTGATGATAATGACAATGTGATGGTGCGAATCCAGCAGAGTGTCCGTCAGAAGATGGCGCAGCAGCAGAAGGAATGGTTCATCAGCGAACAGATTCGTCAGCTGCAAGATGAATTGAACGATGGGGAGAATCCGTCTTCGGAACCGGACCAACTTCTCAAAAAGCTTAAGGCTAAGAATTTCTCTCCGGCCATCATGGAAAAGATGGAAGAGGAAATCGCCCGCATGCGTCTGATGCACCCCACCACGCCGGAATATGCCGTGGTTCGCAATTACATCGATTGGTTCCTTTCCATGCCCTATGGCGTTTATAGCGATACGGTGTTGAACCTGAAAAAGGTGAAAGCTGACTTAGATGCCAAGCATTTCGGTCTGGATAAGGTTAAGGACCGCATTTTGGAATATGTCGCGGTACTGAAACTTACGGGTACTGAACGTCGGGCGCCTATACTTTGTTTGGTTGGCCCTCCGGGAGTGGGCAAGACTACACTTGTTGAATCTATTGCTTCATCCATGCAGCGAAATTTTGTGCGCATTACCTTGGGTGGCGTCCGTGACGAAGCTGAAATTCGTGGTCACCGTCGTACATACATTGGTGCCATGCCGGGTCGCTTCATTCAGGCTCTACGTCGTGCAAAATGCATGAACCCTGTGCTGCTCTTGGACGAAATAGACAAGATGGCCGCTGACTTCAGAGGTGATCCTGCTAGTGCTTTGCTGGAGGTTCTGGATCCGGAACAGAACCACGATTTTACGGACCACTTTATGGAAGTGGGCCTGGACCTCAGTCGTGTGCTGTTCATCGCTACTGCCAACTCCGAGGCTGAAATTCCCGATGCTTTGCGCGACCGCTTGGAGGTTGTGCGCCTGCCGGGCTACTATGCTCATGAGAAAAAGCAGATTGCCTCCAAGTTCCTGATTCCAAAAATCTGTGAGCGTTGCGGTGTTGCTTTGGATAAGGATATTTCTATTCCCGACGTACTTATTGAAAAGGTTATTAGGGAATGGACCCGCGAGGCGGGCGTTCGTGAACTGGAACGCTCCCTGGAAAGTATTGTCCGTCATCGTGCCAAAGACATGGTCATGGGCAAGAAGTTGAAAAAGGAACTGACGGAAAAGCAACTTCAGGAATACCTGGGCGTGCCCCGCTTTACCGAAAACCGCTTGCCTGCTCCGGGGCACCCTGGTGTTATTACAGGACTTGCGTGGACAAGTGTTGGGGGTGAAATTCTTACGCTGGAATGCATGCTTCTTTCCGGTAAGGGTCACCTGATGCTTACCGGAAAGCTTGGCGACGTGATGAAGGAATCGGCCCAGATTGCCCTCAGTCTTGTGCGTGAAAGGTTACACCGTTTTGGAATAGACCCGGCTATCGTAAAGAAGACGGATATTCACATTCATGTGCCCGAAGGAGCTGTTCCCAAGGATGGCCCGTCGGCAGGTATCGCTCTGACGTTGGCCTTGCTTTCGGCGTTTACACGCAGGCCGGTATCGCCTGATATCGCCTTTACGGGAGAAGTGAGCCTCACGGGTGATCTGCTCCCCATCGGTGGTTTGAACGAGAAGGCCTTGGCTGCCCAAGAAGCAGGCGTCAAGACGCTTTATTTACCCGAGGGCAATAAGAAGGATGTGGCGGAACTTCCGGCCCCAGCAAAGAAGGGCCTGAAAATCCACCCGAAAAAGCATATCGACGAAATCATCAAAGAGTTGTTCCCGAAGACCAAGAAATCTTCGCCATCCCACGCTTGACGGGGAGTCTAGAATAACCATTCTACTCCGGCTTTTGCCGGAGTTTTCTATATTGTGGAATAGGATAAATTTCACAAGGAGTTCTTATGAAGACTGGAGCTTTTTTAGTTGGCGCGATTGCCGGTGCTGCCGCTGCTGTCGCTTTTTCCAAGAAGTTCATGGACGGCAAGTGTGCCTGCTCTGAAAAGGCCTGTGCCGATGAGAATCCGGCCCTGAAGGATGCCGAAGAAGCTGTGGATACCTTGCGTGGCTCCGTAGATTGCTTGCGCAAGGAACTGAACAACCGCATTGAATCGGAACAGACCTATGCTGCCAAGTGCGAAGAACTCAAGGATCAGGTGGCAAAGCAGGGTGTTGAAATCGAGAACCTGAAAAACATCATTGATGCGACCAATGCCCAGACCAAGAAGCTCGAGGACGAACTCGAGCAGAATAAGGCCGCCAAGTAATTTTGTGAAAAAGGAATATCATGCCAGCTTTTGATCCCAATGCGAAAAAGATGCTGATTTCGGGAAACGAGGCCATCTCGCTTTCCATGCGCCACTGCAACGTGCAGTTTGCCGCGGGTTACCCGGGTACCCCCTCTACCGAAATCCTCGAGGACTATTCTGAACTCGGCGGGTATGCCCAGTGGGCCCCCAACGAGAAGGTCGCCGCCGAAGTGGCCCTGGGTGCAGCCTTTGGCCATGCCCGCAGCGTGGTCACCATGAAGATGGTGGGCCTCAACGTGGCTAGCGACGTGCTCTACACCGCGACCTACACAGGCGTGGATGGCGGCATGGTTTGGATTGTCGCCGACGACCCGGGCCAGGGCAGTTCCCAGAACGAACAGGATACCCGCAACCACGCGAAGGCATCCGTTTGCCCCATGTTCGAGCCCAGCAACTCCCAGGAAGCCTATGACTTCTTCCGCATCGCCATGCAGACCAGCGAAAAGTTCAAGATTCCGGTCATTCTCCGCATGACGACCCGCGTGGACCACTCCAAGTCCATCGTGGTGCCCAAAGAAGAACTCCCGGCCATGGTGCCGAACTTCGAGCGCAATATTGCCCAGCACGTGATGGTGCCCGGCTTCTCCAAGCCGGCTGGCCGCAAGCTTCGTGCCAAGATGGACGAGATGGAAGCCTGGAACGTGGCCGAAGGCCCGAACAAGGTGGAAATGCGCAGCGCCGACATGGGCATTATCGTGAGCGGCATCAGCTACCACCATGTGCGTGAAGCCGCCCCGGAAGCAAGCATTCTCAAGCTCGGCATGACCTACCCGCTGCCCATGCAGCTCATCAAGGATTTCGCCAAGAAGTTCGAAGGCAAGCGCCTCATGGTCATCGAAGAGAACGACCCGTGGCTCGCCGAGAACATCAAGGCCGCCGGCATCCCGGTGGAATCCAAGTACGACCCAATTTTCCGCTTCGGCGAACTGGACGTGAACCGCGTGCGCCGCATTATCGCTGGCGACAAGAGTCCGGATCCGGTTCCGGTCAAGGGCAAGCCGCCTATGCTTTGCCCGGGCTGCCCGCACCGCAGCTCGTTCGCAGTCCTCAAGGAATTGGACTGCATCGTCTCTGGCGATATCGGCTGCTACACGCTGGCCGCCCTCCCGCCCATCAGCGCCATGGACTACATGATTGACATGGGTGCCGCTATCGGTATGGGCATTGGGCTCCGCAACGTGCTCCCGCGGGAACAGGCCAAGAAGGTGGTCTCCGTGATCGGTGACTCCACGTTTGTTCACAGCGGCATCACCGGCCTCGTGGAAGCGGGCTACAATCGCCCCGACACCGGCCATGTGGTCGTCATTCTCGACAACAGCATCACCGCCATGACTGGTCAGCAGGAACACCCGGGTACGGGCCGTCACCTGGACCACAGCCCGGCCTACAAGCTGGACTACGGTGCCATCGCGAAGACTGCCGGCTTTGACAACGTTTATGAAGTGAACCAGGTCAAGGAACCCGAGAAGTTCAAGGAACTCGTGAAGGAAGCTCTCGAGAAGGACGAGCTCACGCTCATCGTGGCGAAGAGCCCCTGCATTCTCGCTCTCAAGAGCATCCTCGCCTGGGACAAGGCCAACAAGGAAAAGGCTGAAAAGGCTCTCGCCGAGTCCGAAGCCGCCGCAAAGAAGAACGGCAATTTTTAGGAGAAGTTTTTATGAGCGTAGTTAACGTGAAATTTGCCGGCCTGGGCGGTACAGGCGTTATCAAGGCCAGCGACGTGATGGCAGAACTGGTATTCGAACAGGGTTACGACGTGAAGAAGGCCGAGGTGCACGGCATGAGCCAGCGCGGCGGTTCTATCGCTAGTGATGTCCGCTTTGCCAAGGGCGAAGAAGTTCAGTCCCCCATGATTCCCACGGGCGAGGCCGACTACCTGGTGGTATTCGACGAGACCCAGGTTGTGGTGAACGAGGCCTTCCTCAAACAGGGTGGCGTGCTCCTCACTCCGGCCGACATCGATGTCTCCAAGTTGGAGAACGTGAAGGCTCTGAACGTTGCCATGTTGGGCAAGCTTTCCAAGCACTTTGACTTTACCGTCGAACAGTGGGAAGTTGCCCTGAACAAACTCTTCGCCGAAAAGTTCCACGAGGGGAACAAGAAGGCGTTCATGCTGGGTCGCGAAGGGTAACTTGAACAGCCTGGCAATTGGTGTAGAAATGTCATCCCCCGCTTGACGGGGGATCTCCTTTTGAAGTGAAATGTAGGTACGTTTATATGAAGCAACTGTTGGGAAATTTTTTTAGTAGATTGGGCAGGGCGTTAGCGCCTTTCCAGAGTATTATTTTGATATCCCTTGCGGTATGGGTAACCCATATCGTCTTGCGGGTGCTGTTGCTATTCCGCAGCAATCCCTACGGATTCCCCTTTGTTAGCAAGCCGGACTGGTTCATTTTCCATGCGGTCTGCCTCGACTTCATGTGGATCGTGAACGCCCTGGTGGTGTTCCTGGTTTTGGGTGTATTGGCCGGGCTTCTTGTTTCCAAGATTGCGAAAAGTCCCGATTCCGGAAGTTGCCCAAAGGTCGCGATAGTCGCGAAGATTACCGCAATACTCTATGCGGTATTCCACAGCGCGATTCTGCTCCTTACCTTGCTGGACAACGAGACGCAAAGGTTCCTGGGCGGTCACCTGACCTTCGGGTTGGTGGATACCTACAAGGACACTTCTTCCATAATCGTGTTCTACGACTACGTGGCCAACGATTTGTCTGTGCCGTATTTGCAGTTTGTGGTGCTCTTGTTGATGTTGCCTGCGACTTATGGTTGCTACAGGCTGCTCCGCAAGTGGTACAAACCCGGTGACGGCTTCTACGTAAAGAAATCCGTCATCGCCATGGTGGCCTTCTATATCGCCTCGTTCTTGTTCGTTTACTTTATTTGGACAGGAAATGCTCGCATGACAAAGCTCCGCCCTGTGGTGTCGCTGATTTACAACGACCTGTTTGTGACTCAAAAGACGGGCGGGCTTTCTGAAGCAGACTTGGCAAATTATCGTGCATCTTACCAGAACCTTTGGCAAAAAGTGGAAGGCGATTCCCTGTGGCAGTTCGTGGACAGCGATGCGGGCAACCACTTGCCCCTTTATCGTGTGCCGACGCAGGCTTTGCTCCAGAGCGAAAGACTTACAGCCCAGCGGGAAAAGAAACCCAACTTTATCCTGGTCCTCATGGAATCCCAGCGGGGTTACAATACGGGCTATATGAACCCGCAAATCCGGCCTTCTCCTACGCCCTTTATGGATTCTCTGGCGGCTCATTCCCACGTGTGGATGCGTATGCATACTAGCGGCGTGCCCACTACGGGCGGCGTGCTTTCTACCCATTTGGGAATTCCGCACCACTCCAGACTTGCAGAAGCCACTGATCTTGCCCATGTAACGCTGCCCAGCTTTGTCTCGGTACTAACGGAGAACGGCTACAGTACCCATTATATGTCGGCAGCGGACCCTGCCTGGGACAATCTGGGCGTTTGGATGGCCAAATGGTATACTGCTCAGCACTACAATCGCGAAAGGGAAGATGACTCCACCTTTATGGATCACGCCATCGAATATGTGCGGGATACCCTTTCCAAGAGTGGAAAGCCCTTCCTGGCCACCCTCATGACCCGCTCCAACCATTACCCATTCAACTTTGCGGCGGGCATGACCGACGAGCAGAAGAACAGACCTTTGCAGGAACGTATTAACGTCACCATGAATTATGCCGACCGGCAGTTGGCGCGGTTTATTCGGGCTGTGGAAAACGAGGAGTGGTACAAGAACACTTACGTCATTGTGATGGCAGATCATGGATTCCCCTTGGGCGAAAACGGCGTCTCTACCATGAATGGCGGCGGATTTTCTAACGTGAGTTGGATTCCCTTCATGATTCACGGCGAAGGCTTGGAAGTAGTCCGCGATACCACTACGGCTGCCCAGATAGACATTGCTCCTACGGTACTTGAACTTGCCGGGTTTGCCGTGCCCAACATCTTTATGGGCCACAATTTGCTGAGAGAGGGTGAGGTTGCTGGCCTTTCTTTAGGGGCCTACTCCGGTTACTCTGCCATCGGTCTTGATGGATACCGCTTTATTGCCAAGTACCCCTCTTTTGACGAGACGTACCTGTTTGCTGATGGTGACACCCGCCAGGAAAAAGAGCTTTCCGCAGACCGTTTGCAAGACGCCGAGCGCTTAAAAAACACCTTGGATACGCTTATCAAAATTTCGGACTATTCCCTTGAAAAGGGTCTGTAGCGTGATAATTGTCACGATTCGTTCCGTTTGTTAACAAAAGTAAACTTTTGTTTTCTTCAGGAACCGGATTTTTTACATACAATTGCTGAAATTTGCGGAATAATAGATTAATTTTACGGAGAGATGTATTATGGGGTTTTTTGCCCTAGGAGATTCCTATGTCTATAAAAACCAAAGTAGTCGGTTTAGTTGCATTGGCTTCCCTTGCTGCCTTTGCCGGTCCTGTGAGCCATTTTGGCAAGTTGGTGACCTGTGGGGGCCAGTTATGCGGTGAAAAAACGGGTACAAGTACTCCCGTTCAGGTAAAGGGGCCAAGCCTTTACTGGTCTACAAGCTTTGGTGCGGCTTTCTACACAGAAGAAGCAGTAAACTGGTTTGTTCGCGATATGAACATCGGCGTTATCCGTGCAGCAATGGCCATTAAGTATTGGGATACCAATGGTCAAAGCCCCATATCCATGTCTGATGGAAACCAAGCGTATACGACTGATTTCGGTTACTTGTCGTCAGGAGCCAACAACAAATCTAAACAAAAGGCGATGATAGAGACCGTTATCCAGGCGGCAATTGATAACGACATTTACGTAATAGTGGACTGGCATTCGCACCGTGCCCATGAAGAAAAATCTGACGCTGTTTCTTTTTTCAAAGAAATGGCCACGAAGTACAAGGACACCCCGAACATTATTTGGGAGATTTACAATGAGCCGATAGTGAACGCGAGTACCGTTAATAGCTATGCTAGTACCGTAATTAGTGCAATTCGCAATACAGGGAACAGCAACCTGATTGTGGTAGGTAGCCGGAACTATTCGTCTTATCCCTATGAACAGTCCGGGAGCACTTCGGGTACCAATATAGCCTATACACTGCATTTCTATGCGGGTTCCCATGGTATTGGTGGTCGTGATAACGATGCAGATAAAGCTGTATCTAACAAGGTTCCCGTATTTGTTACGGAATGGGGAACGACCAACTATGATGGAGATGGTGCTCCAGACGAAGGGTCCACTTCGACGTGGACTTCTTGGATGGACCAGAATAAGATTAGCAGCTGTAACTGGTTTGCAGGCTCGGACGCCCAACAGTCGGCAATGTTCCCCTCCGGAGTTTCTGTTAGCGAACTGAGTGACTCCAAGTTGTCCGCTTCCGGTAAGCTTTTCCTGGCTTACATGAAAAAGAACAACTGGACCACCTATGTTCCTTCGTCAGATCCCAGTGCGGGCAATGCCAGCTTTACTGTTACGGAAGGTGAATCAAAGACTCTAAGTACCGAACTTGGCATTAAGGGAACTATTACGTCTGTTTCAAAGCCCGCTGTGGGTGAGGTGACCTTTACGGGAACTTCTATCACATATAAGGCCGCTGCCAGTGGATCTCCTAAAACTGTCGCTTTCACTTACGAGGTCAAGGATGGCTCCAAGACGGTAAAGGGCCGTGTTTTTGCGGACATTAACCGTAAGCCAGTGGTATCAGATCTCAAGACTTCTGTTAGCCATAAGACCCAGACCAAATTTTCTATGGTTGCCCTAAAAATCGAAGATCCTGTTAGCGATGGAATAAAGGGACTTTCCTTTACAAGTGCATCGGCTGTTCGCGGAACCGTAACGACCAAGGGTGATACCCTTTACTATACCCCTGCTGGTGCTGGGAAAGATACTATTACCTATGGTGTAAAAAATGCGAATGGGACAACTACAGCAAAGATTTTCTTGACCTGCGAGAATCAGGCCCCGTCACTCTATAAGAAGGGTAGCATGGGCTCTTGGGCCAATACGGATCCCATTTACATTCCTTTGAAGCGTTACAGGGCTGTAGACGCTGATGGTGATTCTATATGGTATAAAAAATACACAAAGGGTGATTTCCCGGGAACCCTGGAATTGAACGGAACCGGAGATACCCTGATTTATACGCCTGCAGCAAACAAGATAGGTACCGTCTCTGTGCTTGCTATTGTTACCGATGGCGAACTCGAGTCGAACGTTGGAACGGTGACAATTAAACTTACTGGAGATGGAACATCCTTTGATGGTACTATTAGCGAACCTACATTGGAAAATGATCCTCCTCCCAAGAAAGATGACGACTCCGACGATGATGGAGATGATACGCCCAGAAAGTCTGATGCCGTTGCTCCTGCTGCTTTGGTAGTCAAGAATCTGCAGATTCATGGGGATCAGGTTCTTGTTTCCCTGCAGCGCTCGACGAAGGTTTCCCTGGATGTCTTTGATATGAACGGACACAAGGTTGCTTCGCTGCTGAACGGGGTATTGTCCGCTGGCGAACATTCTGTAGGTATGAACCGTCAGGCTTTGTCGAATGGGGCGTACGTGCTCAGGATGCGGTATGGTAGTCAGATAAAGACTGTCAGGTTTATTAGCCGCTAAGAATTGTGAATATGAGTAAAAAGGGCCCTCCAATGGAGGGTCCTTTTTGTTGTATGAACGAAAACCACCAGCTAGGCTGGTGGTTCTAAAGAAGCCTTTTGGCGGTGCTGAAAACAAGAAATCCTTTGATTATAATTGAAATGCGGCCTGACAAACTGCATAACAATGAAACCAAAGGATTAACATGGAA
>JAFVGH010000055.1 GCA_017475045.1 Fibrobacter sp.
CTCCAGAAGGAAATCGAGGACTTGCAGAATTTCGCACGCAAGCTTTACCCGGACGCAAAGGTGACTGCCGTAGGAAACTTGCCGCAGTTCACCGCCATGCAGCAGTACCTGGAAGTGGGCCAGATGACGTCGTTCCTGATTTCTGTAGTCATCGTGGCTGTCCTTTTGATGATCGTTTTCGGCAGCATTCGCACGGGCCTTATCGGCATGATTCCGAACATTGCGCCGGGCATTTTCGTGGGCGGTTACCTTGGACTCACGGACATTCCGCTTGACATGATGACGGCGACACTCATCCCGATGATTATCGGCCTTTCCGTTGACGATACGATTCATTTTATCAACCACGGGCATGTGGAATTCGACCGTACCCGCGATTACCGCGAATCGATTCTCAACGTGTTCCGCACGGCGGGCCCGGCTCTCGTGATGACGACAATTATCATAGTGGCGACATTTGCGGGCTTTACCACCTCGGCCGCAACGCAAATGTTCAACTTTGGCTTCGTGGTGTTCGTGGGCCTTGTCTCGGCATTGCTCGCCGACCTGTTCGTGACACCGCTTTTAATCAAGAAATTCAAGATTTTTGGAAAATAGGAGTATCTTATGAGCATGAAAATTGCAAAAACCGCCGCGACAATTGTTGTCGCATTGAGCGCCATGGTGTGCGCAGAAACATTAACCGGCCGCGACATTGTGCAAAAGGTGCACGACCGCCCCGATGGCGACACGCGTAGTTCCGAGCTTTCGATGACGCTCGTAAACAAGAGTGGCAGCAAGCGCGAACGCAAGATTACCTCGTTCGCGATGGACGTAGGCAAGGACACCAAACAGATTATGTTCTTCCGCTACCCCAACGACGTAAAGGGCACGGGATTCCTGACGGTCGATTACGACGACATCAACAAGGATGACGACAAGTGGCTTTACCTGCCCGCCATGAAAAAGACTCGCCGCATTAGCGGAAAGAGTTCCAAGACGGATTACTTTATGGGATCCGACTTTACCTATGACGATGTGGGCCAGCGCAACATTGACGAAGATACACATACATTCGTGCGCGAAGAAAAGGTCGATGGTGTAGACTGCTGGGTCGTAGAATCCGTACCCAAGAAGAGCGACGAAATCTTCTCGAAGAAAATCATGTGGATCCGCAAGGACTGCCTGATTGCCGCCAAGGTGGAATACTACGACAAGCTCGGCAAACTGCACCGTTTGCTGAAGGTCGAAAACGTGGTTCAGGTGGATGGTTTCTGGGCCATCGGCAAGATGACCATGGAAAACGTGCAGGCCAACCACAAGACGCTCCTTGAATTCGGCGATATCAAGTTCAACATCTCGCTTGACGCGAAGACATTCACCGTACCGCGCCTGGAAAGAGGACTGTAATAGTGGCTAGTGGTTGGTGGTTAGTGATTGGGGCGGCCGCTGTCGCAGCCTTCGCCCAAGATTCCCCGTTTCAATTCAACGGGTTCGTGGATACGTATCACGCGGTGCAGACGGAACATCCGCACGACTTTACAACGTCGCGGACGCGCTTGCGTGCAGAACTTCGCGTGGATTACGAGAACGCTTACCTGTTCACCAGCCTGAACGGCGTGCACAACAGCATTCTCGAAGACCGCACCGGAGTTCAGTTGCAAGAAGCGTATTTTAACTACCAGAATGACTTCGTGGAAATCAAGGCAGGCCGCCAGATTGTGGTATGGGGCGTTGCCGACGGGCTTCGCGTCACCGACCTGATTTCGCCTGTAGACTACACTGAATTCATGTCCAGCGATTACGATGACATGCGCATGGCTGTTGACGGATTCCGCATCAAGTACCCCGGCGAGCGTGTCAATGCCGAAATCGTTTACGTGCCCGTGCCGCGATATTTCCAGATGCCCATGCAAGAAGAAAACCCCTGGCGTCCTGAATTGCCCGAAAAAGCAAGCGTCGATTTTCCGGAAGGTCCCGACGCCAAATTCAAGAACGGCGACTTCGGAACTCGCGTTTCGTTTTTCCTCTCGAATCTAGACTTCTCTATCTCGGCGCTCCATACGCATAACCAGTCGCCCGTTACGGTTGCTGGCTACGACCCTGTCAAGGATTCCATTGTCATCCACGGCATTCACGAAACCATGACCATGATCGGTGGCGACCTCTCGATGCCTGTCGGCGAATTCGTACTCCGTGCCGAAATCGCAGAATACTTCGGCGAAGCGCTCGGTTACGCAAGCAACCTCGATTACGCCCGCAAGAACACCTTCAATGCGCTCGGTGGAATCGACTGGTACGCCGGCGACAACTGGACTTTCATGGTGCAGTACTTACACAAGTACATCGCTGACTATTCGGACGAATTGGCTGCCGAAAAGAACAGTTCCGAAATGACGTTCCGTATTTCGAAGGAACTCCTGAACAACACGCTTAAGCTTTCGCTCTACGGCATGTTCGACATCGACAACCTCGCTTATTACGCACGCGTTTCGAACGATTACTCCGTCACCGACCAGGTAATGATTTCGCTCGGTTACGACCACTTTGGCGGTAAACGCGGGCAACTCGCAGGCTACGACAAGAATCGCGAAGTCTGGGCTAAAGCGAAGTATTATTTCTAATTGGATTCCGTCATCGAGCAAATGAGCCGTTCCCAGTTTCCATGCAACGGGTATTGTTCGGCGATCTTGCCGTGATCCATGCGTATAACACTGTCGCAACAGTTTAGAATGAATTCGGGGTCGTGAGTAATCACGAGTAGCGTTTTTCCGGTGGCTGCTAATTTCTGGAGGGATGCCGATACGGAAAGCATTTGTCTATAGTCAAGGCCACTGGTGGGTTCATCAAATACGACAATTTCGCGACCGCTAGAAACGCCACTACCGATTGCGACACGCTGTTTTTGCCCACCCGAAAGCGCCATCGGGTGGCAGCTAGCGTAATCTTTCAGGTTAAGCCTTTCAAGGATTTCAAGGGTGGCTTTTTCATCTTGCGGATTCATGCCCAGCAAGATTTCGTCAAGGACGCTTTCTGTAAACAGTTGGTGGTTTACATCCTGCATAATCAAGTACGCTCCGTACTTACGCGCCTTACGTTTTTGTCGCCAAGTTCCGCGAAGCCCGCATAGCACCTGGGCCAACGTTGATTTTCCGGCACCATTATGGCCGATAATGGCGGTGATTTGATTGCGGGGGAGTGAAAGCACCGGAATATCTAAAACAGTAAATTTGCGATTGTAGGCGAAATGAAGGTCGCGGAAGGTGAGCGCTTCGGCAGGAGATTGCTTCCCCTGAAACGAGTTCAGGGTCGCAACGACACATTTCTTGTCATGCCCGCGCAGGCGGGCATCTTCTGTTTCACCTAGTTGTTTCAAGTTCATGCAGCGCAGGCCGAGACTTGCCGCATATTCCGGGCCTTTCGACTCAAGCTCGACAGGAGTCCATTCGTGTGCAATGCGGCCGTCTTTTACATAGCAAATCCGGTCCGCGATTTCGCGCAGGTAATGGATGCGGTGTTCCACGATAATGACGGTCTTGCCGCGAGATTTCCAGAACTTGATGATTTCGGCGAGGTCTGCGACTGTTTTCAAGTCAAGATTAGCCGAGGGTTCGTCAAGAACGAAAATTTCCGGATCGGTCGCAGAGACCGAGGCGCAGGCGATTTTCTGCTTTTCCCCGCCAGAAAGGTGGAAGATATTTCGGCCCGCCAAATGTTCTATGTGGAATTCCTTCACGATGCGATTCACGCGTTCCCTGATTTCTTCCGGATCCATCCCCAAGTTTTCGCAGCCAAAGGCGATTTCACTGTCGGTATCGATATTGAAAAACTGCGAACGCGGATTCTGAAAAACGGAGCCCACATGTCTTGAAATTTCGGCAAGCGTCATATCGGCGGTATTCTTGTCGTCGAGCAATACGTCGCCCGACATCGTTCCCGATTGATAAAGCGGAATAAGCCCGTTGATTAGCTTAGAAATGGTTGTCTTACCGCAGCCAGATTCACCTACAAGCACAACGCATTCGCCAGACTTGATTTCAAAATTCAAGTTTCTGATGATGGCGTCGTCCAGGGATTCCGTGTAGGAGAAGGAAACGTTTTTTAATGCAATAGTCATTTCTAACAAGCAGGGAGATTCCCGCCTTCGCGGGGATGACAATTAAGGGACTGACCGAGAACAGAATAAAGCTACAACAGCCAAACAATAAACAAACACAACAACATCTTGAACATGGAACCCGATTTTGACCATGCAACTGCGTATCGTTTCTGGAGAAAGTCCGCGCGTCGTCGCCGCTACCGAAAGTTCGTCACCGATTTTCGTAAGCGACACCAACAGCGGAATGAGCCTGTATTCCAGAATGGTAAGCGGGTTCTTCATTGTCCGCAGGCTGAACAGGCGAATGCCCCGCATGTGCATTGCATTCCCGATATCGCGGGCTTCGTCAAATACGGTCGGAAAAAAGCGAATCATCACCGCCAAGGGGATCGTTATCTTGTTTGGCATGTGCATCCGCGACATTCCGGCCATGAACTCATTCACCTTGGTGGTTGAAATCACATAGTAGAGCAACACGCAAATCGGCATGCATCGATACAGAAAGAACATGGGAGCCGTAACGAATGTACCGAAGAGCCCGAAATTTTGCCCCTTGAGCTGATAAAAGAGGAATGCCGCCACGACATAACTCAAAGCGAATAGAAGCACGAAGCGGATCTTGCGTTCGGCAATCAGCAACACCGTAGGGAGTGCTGCCATCGTAAGGCTAATATAGAGAGGTGCCGAAAAGAGAATGGTATTGGCGACTACAGCTATAAAAAGTTTTGTTCTGGGGTCGAGTTTCACTTCGTGATACCGATACGCTCAAAATGTTTTTTCATGACGCGCTTGGCGATAAACGACCCAATAAAGCATCCAATAAAGCCAAGGCCGAATTCAACCACCAAGGGCCAATACGACTGCCCTAAATTTGTCATATAGGCCACATATTCTTCGTCGCACATGCTGGCGGCCAATTCCAGATACTGTTCGGTATTTGTCCACAACGGAAGAATCATCGACGAAGGCGCAATACTGATTGCCATATTTGCCAGTGTGCAACCCCAAAAACTTTTCTTGCTCACGTGCAATGCAATGCCCGCCAAAAGGCCGCCTAAAACCGACATGGCGATAATCGTCCAGTCATGCCCTGTCAGGAACATGACCATGCCGAATAAGAAGCAGAACAAAGTGCAGCACAATAGCGGGCGGTCGATTTTTGCGAAGAATACGAACACAGGAATGCTCGCCACAAGCCCTACCAGCCCACAAACGACAACGATAAAGACCGGAATATACCCGATAAACGCCACCAAAAAGCTAATGATTACGTAGAGAGCACCAGAAATGCCCACGTTCACTAAATCACGGACCAAGGTGTTCGAAGATTTTTTTCCAGTCGTTCTGACATTACTCATATACACAAATCCTTTTTTTTAGAAAATCAGCAATCCGATGTGGTAGCCGATAAAGGCGAGTCCAAGAGAAAGCGCCAAATAATACCCCATAATGGTGGCCAGCCACTTGAACGAACCGGCCTCACGGTAGGTAGTGCCCATCGCCAGCACGCAGGGAACGTTGAACATCGATGCAAATAGGAACGCGAGCGCTTCGGGCTTGGTGATGGCACTTGCAAGTGCTTCGCCCAAGTTTTCGCTTGCAGCCACGCGGGTCACAAGCGAGAACGCCTCGCTGGTATGGTTGAAAAGCGTGCTCATGATACCGAGCGAAGCTTCCTTACTGAACATACCGCCCAGATACGACACGAAAAGTTCCCAGCGCATTCCGAAGAACACCGTCACGGGCTCAATCGCATTGCCAATCTTGTACAGGAGCGTATTTTCCACATTTCCGTCGCCTGCGTAAGAGAGCGCCCAGAAAAGGGCAGCCACCATCAGGATCATCTTCAAGGCCTTCTTGAAAATGCCCCAAGTGCTGCGCCCCACCATCGCAGCAATCATCTTCCAATGCGGCTTGTGATACGGCGGGAGTTCCATAATCATGCCCACGCGTTCATTCTGCGGGACAAGTTTTTTGCCGAACAGGCGCGAAGACAGGTAGAAACTGGCGAAAATCAGTGCCACATAGCCGATGCCGAACAGCGGAGCCGCTGACCCGAAGAATGTAGACGCCAGGAACAGCACCACCGCCACCTTGCTCCCGCACGGAATCGCCCACAACAGAACGAGCGCAAGCAAGCGTTGCCCGCGGGTATCGAGCACGCGCGTGCCGCAAACCGCACCCGCCGTGCAGCCAATTCCGGAGAACAACGGCATAATCGCCTTGCCCTGCAAACTGAGGCGAGAAAGCCAGTTGTCAAACGCATACGAGAAACGCGCCATATAGCCGATTTCTTCGAGGATGCGGAAAACGAAAATGATGGCGAAAATGAAACTCGTCATACAAATTGTGATGCAAGTTCCACCGACAAGCACCAAGTTGATGAACGAAATCACTACGGGCCAGACGCCAAGTGCGTCACCAATATGTTCTACGAGCGATTGCAATACAGGCTGCATTCCAAAGCCGATTCCCATGCCCGGGAACGCGAGAATCATACATGCAATCAGCGATACAACCATGATGCCGAAAGCAAAGAACTTGCCCTTGATATGGTGCGTTGCGATGCGGTCCCATTTGCTGAAAACCTTCTCGATGGACTTGGGCGTCGCCGATTCACGCGCAATCTTCGAAACCCAGCGGTACTTGGCCTCGCCGGTGAGAATACCGCCGTCACGCCCTTCTTCGCTATCGAGAATCGCGCCAATCGCATTTTTACGGGCGAACGGAAGCATTTCATTCACCACACCGCAAATGAGCTTGTCTTTTTCGAGAAGCTTTTCTGCAATCCATATTTTTTCGCACACGCCGTATTCAAAATCGCCGAGGGCAGCTTCGATGCGGCTTATGACATCTTCTCCTTCCTTTTTTTCGCCTACGAGTTCCTCACGCAAGCTGCCACTATCAAGGCAAATGGGTGTCTTGATGGCCGAAACCATCTTCTTGAAAAATTCAGGATAACGTTCCGTTTCAGCCGCGCTGAAACCGAGCACAGGAATGCCGAGGCGCTTTTCAATCGCAGCCGCGTCAATCTTCTTGCCCGCCGCTTCGGCCACATCCATCATGTTGAGTACCAACATCACGGGCTTGCGAATGCCTACAAAATCTGCCAACATGTAAAGGCTGCGTTCCAGCTGCGACGCATCTACCAGAATGCACACGAGATCTGCCTTGCCACTCTGAATGTAGTCGCGCGTGACGACTTCTTCTTCGGAATTCGCCGAAAGTCCGTAACTGCCCGGAAGGTCAATTACTTTATACGTCGTGCCGTCAAAAACAAATTCACCTTCGGCCTGTTCCACCGTTTTGCCGGGCCAGTTGCCCACGCGCTGGTGAAGTCCCGTAAGGTTGTTAAAAAGCGTCGATTTACCAGAATTGGGTTGCCCGAGCAAGGCAATAGTCTTGATTTCGCTCATTTTTACGACTCCACCTTGACAAAAATCTGTGAACTTTCCTTATGATTGACGGCGATAACCGTATCGCGACAAAAAACAAGCACCGGCGAGCGCCCGTCGTTCTTGAGGAGTGTTAAGGCAGAACCCGGCGTAAGTCCGATAGAAACAATTCTTGAAATAAAGCGGGAATCGCCCTCGATCTGGGCGACGGTCCCACAACGATTCTCGCTCATTTCGGCGAGTTTAATGGTGTTTTCAGGTTCTTTTGGCATGTGCCAAAGGTAGATTCGGGGGCAAAAAAGTTCTACTCCAAATGGATTTTCAAAAAACCGTTTGGAGTAGAATTTTTACGCTAAAAAACCTCAATTTGCCCATCAAATGAGCGTTACCCCTGAAATAATGCCGATTTTTGAACCAAATCGCAAAAATCCCTATTCCGCATTCACCATGCGGCGGGTATTTTGCGTGGGCATTATTATCGCTATTTTGCTGCATGCAGGCTTTTACGCCTGGGGGTTCTTGAAGCGTACGCAGGTGGTTACGACCCGCGAAGATGCTGAAGTGATTCATGTAGAGCGTTTACTGCTCCAACCACCTCCGCCACCACCTGAAGTCAAAAAAATTGTCAAAAAAGTGGTCCGGGCAAAGATTATTCCGAATATTGTACAAGACTCTGTGCCAGAACCTGAACCCGAGCCAGAACCGGAACCGATTATGGTTACAGACGCTGCACCCATCGAGCCTGTTGTCGAACCTGCTCCAGAGCCTGTCGCGCCCCCACCGCCTCCTCCGCCACCGCCAAAACCTTCAAAGGATTCCCTGATGAAGGTGACAAAAGCGTACCTTATCGGGCTTTCCAAGGCATTCGAAAAGCAAAAAGACTACCCTGCTACAGCCCGCCGCTTAAAGCAAGAGGGCACAGTTCGCGTACAATTTACAGTCGCCAAAGACGGGAGCATCAGCGGAGCAACCGTCTCTAAACCTTGCCCTTATTCCTCGCTAAACGAGAGTGCCCTTGCCGCCGTGCAGGCCGTGCCAAAGTTTGACCCAATTCCAACAGTGCTCGGAAAAGAAACATGGAAAATGGAGATTCCGATCAAGTATAACCTTCACTAAAAAAGGAGATGCCCGCCTTCACGGGCATGACATAATAATGAACTACATCTTAGACTTTATCCAACAGGGCGGAATTATCGCCTATGTACTCGTAGCCATGAATTTCGTTGGCTACTCCATCATCGTATGGAAAATCATCTCGCTGGTTCTCTTTAACAGAAGTATCCGCATGCGCCTTCCCGCAAAAATTCTCCATCGCGTGGTTAGCCACAACACCGACCACCACATTATTATGGAAAGTATCCGCACCGAAATCGCTCTTGCTTTTTCTCCACTACAAAAGGGCATGACCACCATTGAAAACATCGCCAGCATTTCTCCGCTGCTCGGCCTTTTGGGTACCGTATTTGGCATCTTTAACGCCTTTAGCGTCATCGCTGTTTCAGGTCTTTCTGACGCCGGGGCATTTGCCACGGGCATTAAGCTCGCCCTTATTACAACCGTAATCGGCCTTGTGGTCGCTATTCCGCATGTCATTGCGTTCAATTACCTAAATGCCCGTATGGAATCGGAGCAGGACAATGTGGAAAATGACGTTCTGTTGCAATTGGGCAGTATTCTCAAAGAAAAAGATCATATTCGCTCCCAGGTGGCCGATTCCGCAAACGAGGACGCATAAATGGCTAAGCGAACACGCCGAATCCGGCCCGACATGACGCCCCTCATCGACTGCGTCTTCTTGCTACTTGTTTTTTTTCTGGTGACATCGGTATTCAAGCAAGACGAATCGGTGCTCAAGCTGATTTTGCCAGAAACCCAGAGTGAAGTTAAGCGCGATACCCCCGAAGGCTTATACATAGAACTTTCCGAAACTGAGCTTGCCTTTAATGGCCAGCGGGGCACTCCCGACGAGCTCCGCGAAAAGGCGGCTGCAGTACAGAACAAAAAATCTCCTGTCGCCATCAAGATAGACAAGGGCACAACTTACGAACGTATCGCAGTCATTCTCGATATTTTACAGGTGCAAAAACTGTACAATATCCAGTTGATAAACGAGATGGAATCGGAATAGGGCTAACTTTTTTTACGCTAACTAAGTTAAATAGACTGAACTAAATTAGGAAAATTCTAACAATGTTAGTTGCCTGGAAGCCTTATAGGACTTGGGCTCGAAGTCCGTATATTAGTTTGTTTGTAATTTGCATTTTGACAAATAATTAGGTAGATTAATAATCAACGAACAACAATACTTCAATAGAGATCCCCGATCAAGTCGGGGATGACGTTGGAGTAAAACAAAAGGAGTAAACTATGTCCGTATGGAAAAATGAAAAGTTCTGGTGCGTGGTGGCCGGTGTCGTTGGCCCGACTATCATCAAGAAAATTCTTAAGGCACCCAAGACTCGCGAATATGCGGTAAAGGGACTCGCCGAAGGCATGAAGATTACCGCCGACGCCAAGGCCGCTTTCCAGGATATGAAGGACGAAGCCGCCGACATCTGCAACGACGCAAAAAATCAAGCCGAAGCGAAGTAACCCATGAACTTCAAAATCACCTACGATAAGCCGGGGCGAATCCGCTTTCGGGCGGGGGCCTATGCATTTGAACGCGTGCACGAACCGCGCATCCACAAGGCATGCGTGAGTGAACCCTATGTCCAGAAAGCGGTGGTCCATTCGGAAAACGGCGGTATTCTGCTGGAATACAAAGACGGCTATCGTGAACAGGTGATAGATTTCGTCCAGAACCTGAACATCGCCAACCTCCCCGAAAGCGAACCCGAGACGGAATACCAACTTCAGGAACTGGACACCCGATTCAAAAACCGGCTCGCGTTCATGATTGCACGGCGCTACCTGGCCAAGTTGCTGATTCCTGCTCCCATCCGCACGGTGCACCTGATTTACAGGGGCCTGAAGTTTGTGGCGAAGGGGTTGAACTGTCTTGGCGAAGGGAAACTTTCCGTAGAGGTGTTGGACGGGGCCGCCATCGGGACGAGCATCTTGCAGCGCAATTACGAATCGGCAGGGACCATCATGTTCCTGTTGAACGTGAGCAGCCTCTTGGAAGATTACACCAAGGCGCGCACCCGCACGGCCCTTACCGCAAGCCTTGCCGTGAAGGTAGACCGCGTGTGGGTTGTTCGCGACGGTGTGGATGTCCAAGTACGTATGCAAGACGTTCAGGTGGGCGACCTGGTACGCGTACGTTCCGGCAGCATGATTCCGGTGGACGGAACCGTTGCCGAAGGCGATGCTTTCGTGAACGAAGCCACCATGACGGGCGAATCGCAGGCGGTGCATAAGACGGTCGGGAAGTCCGTTTTTGCAGGCACCGTCGTGGACGAAGGCTCCATCGTCGTATCTGTGCGGGCCGTGAGCGGCAACACCAAGATTCAGAAAATCATCGAACTCATTGACCGCTCCGAAGACCTGAAGGCCTCTATCCAGAGCCGCGCCGAACGCCTTGCCGATGGTATCGTGCCGTTCAGTTTTATCGGATTCGGGCTCACGCTCCTGTTTACGCGCAATATTACCAAGGCCGTCTCGATTCTGATGGTGGACTATTCTTGCGCCATCAAACTTTCCACTCCGATTTCGGTGATTTCGGCGCTGCGCGAAGCGGCCGACCGCAACATGACCGTGAAGGGCGGCAAGTACCTGGAAGAATTCGCGCTTGCAGACACCATCGTTTTCGACAAGACGGGAACGCTCACCAAGGCGGAACCGAAGCTCGAACGCGTGATTCCGTTCGGCGATCGCAGCGAAGAGGAAATCCTCCGCATCGCGGCCTGCATCGAAGAGCACTTCCCGCATAGCATGGCGCGCGCCATTGTGCGCGGGGCCGCCGAACGGGGAATCGATCACGAAGAAGAACATGCCGATGTCAAGTACATCGTGGCGCACGGAATCGTGACAACTCTCGACGGTGAACGCGCCGTTATCGGAAGCAAGCATTTCGTCGTCGAAGACGAAAAAATTGCAGTGGGCGAGGCGGAGCAGAAAAAGATTGACGAACTTGCCGGAGCCGCTTCCGTGATTTACCTTGCCATTGGCGGGAACCTTGCGGGCGTGCTTTGCATTAGCGATCCTCCGCGAGACGAAGCAGCAGAAGCTATCCGCATGCTCCGTGAACGTGGAATTAAACATGTGGCGATGATTACCGGCGATAGCCAGAAGGCCGCCGAACGCACGGCGCAACTTTTGGGCATCGATACCTTCTTTGCGCAGGTTTTGCCCGAAGATAAGCACCGCTATGTGGAAAAAATGAAGGCTGAAGGCCGCCGCGTGATTATGGTGGGCGATGGAATCAACGATGCTCCCGCCCTTGCGGCAGCAAATGTATCGGTTGCCATGAGTGATGCAAGCGATATTGCCCGCGAAACCGCCGACGTGACGCTCCGCAGCGAAGACCTGCGCGACCTCGCCGAACTCCGCACATTGAGTACGCAGCTCATGGAACGCATTCAGGCGAATTACCGCTTTATCGTTGCCTTCAATACGTCGCTGCTCGCGGCAGGCTTCTTCGGCCTGCTGGCCCCCTCGACTTCGGCCCTGTTGCACAACCTCTCGACCATGGGAATTTGTGCAAAGAGTATGACTCCGCTAAAGCGGAATTAGTGAAAAAAAGCTATAAGCCCATAAAAAACGCCCCTGCTCAGAGCTACTTGAGCAGGGGCGAGGTTGTTCCCAAAGAGACACAAGAGGGAATGGATTTTTGCTTCAACCAGATTTACCCAACCTAGAAACTATGGCTAAATTCTAAATTAGGCTCATCTAACAAAAAGTTAGTTAAATCTAATTCTAAAAACAAGGGCAATTTTCGCTAAATTTCGTAAATTTTTAGTTAAAAAGTTAGGCGCTGCTAAAAAAGTATGCCTTTTTTAATAATTTTAGCCTTGACTAATTAGCTGAACAAAACTATATTAGCCCCGTCTAATGACGATTAGACAAAAATTAACCCGTATAATCCGAATCGGAGGCCTCGAATGGATCATACAAAACTAAGCCAGAGTCTCGAAGACTACTTGGAAATGGTGCACATGTTGCGCCTAGCAAACGGAATCGCCCGAGTCAAGGACATTGCCGCAGCCCTTACGGTCAAGATGCCGTCGGTGGCAAAGGCGATGATCGAACTCAAGAAACTTGGGCTCGTGACCCAGGAACCCTACAGCGGCATAGAACTCACCGAAGAGGGGCAGCGCGTCGCTGCCATGATTCTGAACCGCCATATATTATTGAAAGGATTCCTGATCAAGCTGGGCGTGTCGGAAGCTATTGCTGACAAGGACGCCTGCTGTATGGAGCACATTCTTTCGGCAGAGACTCTTGGAAAAATTGAAGACTTTATGAAACCGGCGGAGGCTGTGCCCTCGCCCAAAAAGGCAAAGAGCGTCAAAAACAAAAAGTAGGCTGGAAATCGCGGCTCATGCGGTATCCGGCCTTTTATACGAGGATAAAATATGAGCTGTAATTGTGGTTGCGGCGGCAAGTCGCAAACAAAGAAATGGAACACTGAGCCGCAGTTTTCGGACTTGAAACGCGGTGACAAGGTGGAAATCGTCGGCTACAACGAAGGCGATTCCCGTTACAAGTCAAAACTACTCTCCATGGGACTGGTTCGCGGCGTAACCCTCGAGGTTTTGCAGGTGGCCCCTCTCGGCGACCCGATTGAAGTGGCGGTGCTTTCTTATAGACTCTCGCTCCGCAAAGAAGAAGCCAACGTTCTCAAGCTGAGGAGGGTATAATGGCTGCCAGAAAACTTTTGACGATTGCAATTGCCGGTAACCCGAACTGCGGTAAGACGGCTCTCTTTAACGCGCTTACGGGTGCACGCCAGCATGTGGGTAACTGGCCCGGCGTGACGGTCGAAAAGAAGGAAGGTTACTTTGAACTGGGCGACCGCCAGATTCGCCTGGTGGACCTTCCGGGTACTTACGCTTTGTTCGCAAATGCAGAAGATGAGCGTGCCGCTGTCGATTACCTGCTCAGCCGCGAAGCGAGCCTGATCATCAACATCGTCGATGCGACGAACCTGGAACGCAACCTGTTCCTTACGAGCCAGCTTGCCGATATGAAGATTCCGATGGTGATTGCCGTCAATATGATGGACATAGCCGAAAAGCGTGGCGTTCAGCTGGACCTCGATGAACTTTCCGACTATTACGGTGTGCCCTGCATTCCGCTTTCTGCCGTGAGCGAAAAGAGCGTCACTAACTTTATTAGCCAGATGGGCCACGTGCTTGCAAGCCCGATGCCGCTCCCGAAGCAGATGGTTTACGGTGACAAGGTCGAAGAAGCCGTAAAGGTGTTGGAACCGAAGGTGGCTCCTGTCGCAAAGCTATTGGATGCAGATGCTCGTTGGGTTTCGCTCATGTACTTGGGCAACCAGAAGAGCTATGCGGACAAGTTTGCCGAAGCGGGCGTTACCATCGACAAGGCCGAAGTCGTGAAGATTCTGGGCGAAGAGCCGGAATTCGCGATGGCCGAAAACCGCTACTCCATTTCGCACGAGGTGGCGGGCAAGGCGATTGTTTCTGCGCGCGCCAAGAAGACATTCTCTGACAAGCTTGACGCAGTTCTTTTGAACCGCTGGGCTGCACTCCCGATTTTCCTGGTCATCATGTATCTGGTGTTCTGGATTGCGGTGACGATCGGTTCTGCGTTCATTGATTTCTTTGATGTGCTCTTCGGTGCGATTTTCGTGGATGGCCTCGGCTACGTGCTGGGCGATGTACTCGGTTGCCCGTCGTTTGTCACGGCAATTCTCGCCGACGGTATCGGTGCCGGTATACAGACGGTTTCCACCTTCATCCCGGTTATCTTCTTCATGTTCCTGTGCCTTTCGTTCTTGGAAGACTCGGGTTACATGGCCCGCGCGGCTTTCGTTGCAGACCGCTTCATGCGTTTCCTTGGGCTCCCGGGTCGTGCCTTCGTGCCGATGATGGTGGGCTTCGGCTGCGGTGTGCCGGGCATTATGGGCTCCCGCGTGCTGGAATCCAAGCGTGAACGCTTCCTCACCATCTTCTTGGTGCCGTTCATGAGCTGCGGCGCACGCCTCCCGGTGTATGCGCTGTTTGCGGCGGCATTCTTCGGCAAGATGGCGGGCACGGTTGTGTTCCTGCTTTACCTCGCCGGTGTGCTGTTCGCCATCGCCTACGGTTTGTTCCTGAAAAAATCCCTTTTCCAGGGCCAGGCCAGCAACTTTGTGATGGAACTTCCGCCCTATCACATGCCCAAGTTCAAGTCCCTGATGATTCACTGCTGGCAGCGCCTGCGCGACTACATTTGGCGCGCCGGTAAGGTGATTACCATTGCCGTTGCCGTACTCGGGTTCCTCAATAGCTTCGGCATTGTGGAGAAGATGTATGTCGATGTTGACGGCAAGACGACCGAAATCGTCCAGGCCGATGAAGGCTACCAGATGGTTCAAGAAAACGAAGCAGGAGAGGCAGAAAACGTGGCGCTCCCCGAAGGCTTTGTGGTCGATGAATCCAAGGTGGTCAAGTCCAACGAATTTACCGCCGGTAACGGTGACTCCGAAAACAGCTTGCTTTCCGTCATCGGCAAGGCGATTACGCCGGTGTTCGAACCCTTTGGCGTCGAAAAGGAAAACTGGCCGGCATCCGTGTCGCTGTTCACAGGCCTTTTGGCCAAGGAAGCCGTTATCGGTACCATGAACTCGCTGTATTCTATGGCGGGGGAGAATGCCGAGGCTCCTGCTGAAGAAAACAAAGCTGCGGAACCTGTTGAAGAACCGAAGGCTGAAGAACCCGCACCGGAACAAGTGGCGGTTGCTGACTCTGCCGCTACGGATAGCGTGAAGGCCGATTCGACTGTTTCTGCAGTTGTAGACTCTGCTGTAACCGATAGTGCCGCAGCACCTGCTGAATCCGCAGAAGTTGTTGCCGAAGCCGCTCCTGCCGAGGCTCCTGCAGAAGAAAAGCCCCTTATCGCCGGTGTAGACGAATGCCCCGCCGAAGAAGAAGAAGATGGCGGCGCACCCGATATCAAGGGCGCTGTGCTCGAAGCACTCGGCTCGATTCCTGCTAACCTCGCCGAAGTCTTCGGCTCGCTTACTGACCCGCTCGGAACCACCGGCGAATTGGAAGGCCAGGAAGCAGCCGAACTCAAGAAAGAAACTTTGGACAAGATTACCGACGCCAAGGTGCTGACCTGCGAAGAATATGCAGCCATCGAAACCTTCGGCGAAGAGGAGGAGGACGAAAAGACCCGCGAGGCCGTGTTCGCAAAGCTCGCTGCCGCAGGTCTCGAACTCTCCGAAGACGAAATGGGCGCTCTCGAAGAAGGCGACCTTTCCGAAACTGCCGACATCTACGCCAACCTCCGCTCTTACTTCCACAATCCGGACAAGAACGGCAACCCGGTGGATGGCTTTAACTGGCAGGTGTTTGCGTTCCTCATCTTCATCTTGCTTTACGTGCCGTGCCTTGCCGCTATGGGCGTGGTTGCCCGTGAAATCGGCCTCGGTCTCGCTGTGCTCATGGCGACCGTGCAGACACTCCTTGCCTGGGCGATTGCCGTGCTCCTTTATCAGGTCCCCGTTGGCGGAAACATGACATGGATTGTCGCCGCCATCGTGGTGCTCGTGGGTACGGGAATTTTCCTCAAGCTCTTCGGCATGAAGGCAAACAAGGAAAAGAGATTCGAAGATTAAGCGTTTACTTTCAAAAACCAAAGAGGGCTGGTGGGCCCGAAACCTGCCAGCCCTTCTTTAAAAAGTTCGAGTTAGACTTGTCTAATCAAGATTCTCGTCGGAACGAGAATGACGATGTTTAAACATATTGGCACGCATTTTGCTTCACCACTGTGTGAAAGAGCGTTAGCCTACCGTTTTTGTGACATGAACTGTAAAACAGAAGACGGAGTGTTACAAAAACGACTATAAATCCGTCAAAGGAGTCAAAAATGAATAACCGTTTATCGTCCCACATCTTGTCCGGCCTTGCTGCCGCAGCATTCTTTGCTATGCCGGCACTTGCACAGGACGCAGCACCCGCGACAACAGAAGCCGCCGCTTCCGCTCCTGCTGCCGAGCAGCCCGCTACAGAAGAAGCGAAGCCCGCAGTAGAAGAAACTCAGCCTGCAGCTGAACAGCCGAAGGCCGAAGAATCTGTCGCCGCTGAACAGACGGAAGCTCCGGCAGCTGCCCAGGAACAGCCTGCCGAGCAGACCGCAGCGGCACAGCCCGCAGAAGAACCCAAGGCTGAAGAACCAAAGTCCGAACAGGCCGCAGCCCCTGCCGAGAACACCAACCCCGGCGAAGTGGCCAATGCTGCCGGTAACGCCCTTGATGTGCTCAAGGCCAGCATGAACGAAGGCACCTCCGAAGCCAAGATGGAAGTCAAGTATAGCGGCGAAGTGGAATTCGACGTCTATACGGGCAACGTTTGGGTTGATGATGACCTGAACCATAGCTACGCTTCTACCTTTGACCTGAACTTTGAAATCCAGTTCAACGAAAAGTGGTCTGCATTCGTAGGTCTCGAGGCTGATGACGAAACCACGAATCCTCCCGCCGCGTATAATGGAGCCTACATCCAGTATCAGCCCGCAGAATCCTTCGCCGTCAAGGCCGGTGACCTGACATACTCCGAAGGTGCATTTGTGGCCTACTACGACTACGACGATCCAGCCGACAACGCCGCCGGTATGAAGGAACACGACATCCGCGGTCTTGAAATTGACCTGGCCGGATTCATGCTCGGATTCGGTTTCGGTCGCGGAGATAACGACTGGGGCGACGACGAAGGCGCCAAGGTTTACAATGTTCATGCCGCCTACGAATTCGACTACGCCGGTCAGCACCTGCGTCCGTATGTGGACTACAAGAGCTTCCAGACTACACAGCATAACGAACTCCACGCCGGTATCGAAGCTGGTCTCTCTCTCGGTGGTTTTGGTTTCCGCGCAGTCTACGGTTTCCACGGTGACTACCTGATGGACGACGGCGACGTGGCAAAGGGACAGGACTGGACCTCTACGGCCCACACCTTCTTGGCCGAACCTTCCTTCGCGCTGGGCATGTTCGAAATCCAGACCACAGCTTTCTATGCCATTATCGACAGGGGAGATGCTGTAGCCGATGCCAGCGATCTTGACAGCGGGGAAATTCCTGAATACTTTTTCCTCTATGGTGAACCCGCCCTCAAGCTTGCCGAATTCATCAAGCTGGGTATTCCTGTAGAATACCACACTCACACGCTGGATGACGATGACGAGACTGCCGCCACATTCGACGTGGGTGGACGCGTCTACATCACGCCGGTGGAAAACCTGGAAATCACGGCCTTTGGCATGATTGATATGCCCATCCAGGATAACGAAGACGACAACGCGCTGCGCTTCGGTGTGGAAACCGTGTTCAGCTTCTAAGAATTATTTCATAGTGCAACAAAAAGTCCTGGCGTTTTGCCAGGACTTTTCTGTTTGGTATTTTCGTTTTTATTTTTTCTTGGCCTGAGATGCATTAGCCAGGGCCGCCTTTACAAGGCCGCTGAACAGCGGGTGAGGGGCGGTGGGTCTGCTCTTGAATTCCGGATGGAACTGACAGGCTTCAAAGTAAGGGTGGTTCTTGATTTCCACCATTTCAACCAGCTTTCCGTCGGGAGAAGTACCGGCAATCTTGAGGCCGGCCTTTTCCAGTTCCTTGCGAAATTCGCTGTTGTAGTTGAACTCGTAGCGGTGACGGTGGCGCTCGCTGATCTTTTCACTCTTGTAGAGCTTCGCGGCGTTGGAATCCTTCATGAGCTTGCATGGGTAAGCGCCCAGGCGCATGGTGCCGCCCTTCTCGGTGACGTTCTTCTGTTCGTCCATCAGGTCGATGACCGGGTGGGCCGTCTTTTCGTCGAATTCCGTGGAGTTGGCGTCTTTCCAGCCCAGCACATCGCGTGCAAATTCAATCACACAGCACTGCATGCCAAGACAAATGCCGAGTAGCGGGACCTTGTGTTCTCGGGCATATTTGATAGCCACGCACTTGCCGTTCACGCCGCGGCTGCCGAAGCCTCCCGGAATCAGAATGCCGTCGGCTTTCTTGATCAGGTTCGGATTCTTTTCGAGATCTTCGGCCTCGATGCATTCCACCTTCACCTTGGCGTTGTGTTCCATACCGGCGTGCTGCAATGCTTCGTGCACGGACTTGTAGGCATCGCGAATGGCGATATACTTGCCCACCAGCGCGATGGTGCATTCGTACTTGGGCTGGGTTGCCTTCTTTACAAGCTTGTCCCATTCGGTGTGAATAATCGGGTGAACGCTTAAGCGGAGTTGTTCCAAAACGCGGAGGTCCAGTTCCTGCTTGGAAAGTTCGCGGGGCACTGCATATACAGAATCCGTCACGTCCTTTTCTTCGATCACGCATTCGGGCTTCACGTTGCAGAAAAGGGCCAGCTTGTCCAGGTGATCTTGCGGGATCGTCATTTCGGTGCGGCACACCAGAATGTCCGGGAAAATACCGATGTTGCGGAGCTCTGCCACAGAGTGCTGCGAGGGCTTGGTCTTGAGTTCGCCTGCGGCCTTCAGGTAAGGCACGAGAACCAGGTGGACAAAGCAAGTGTTTTCGACGCCGACTTCGAAGCGGAACTGTCTTGCGGCTTCGAGGAACGGGAGCGATTCAATGTCGCCTGCCACACCACCGATTTCGCAGAGCACGATGTCGGCGCCGCTTTCGGCTGCAGAACGGAAGGCATCCTTGATTTCGTTGGTGATGTGGGGGATGACCTGCACGGTGCCGCCCAGGTACTTACCCGCCCGTTCCTTGGAAAGCACGGAAGAGTAGATGCGGCCGGAGGTGTAGCTCGACGCCCTGGAGCATTGTACGCCAGCAAAGCGTTCGTAGTGGCCCAAGTCAAGGTCGGTTTCGTAGCCGTCGTCGGTCACAAAAACTTCGCCGTGCTGGTAGGGGCTCATGGTGCCCGGGTCCACATTCAGGTACGGGTCCAGCTTCTGCATGAATACATTGTAGCCGCGGCTCTTGAGGAGCAGCGCCATCGATGCCGAGGTGATGCCCTTACCGAGGGAGCTGACCACGCCACCGGTGATGAAGATGTACTTGGTCTGTTTTTTTGTGGTTGCCTTAGCCATTTACGCCTCCCCGGCCTTGCCAGACTTAAAATCGAGAATCATCTGCCTGAACTCGCCGAACAGGTAGTAGGAGTCGTTGGGGCCCGGTGCGGATTCCGGGTGGTACTGCACGCTGAACGCGGGAAGTTCCTTGTGGCGGATACCTTCCACCGTGTTGTCGTTCAGGTTGATGTGGCTGACTTCTACGTTTGCGGGGAGTGTAGATTCTTCGATGGCGTAGTTGTGGTTCTGGCTTGTGATTTCCACGGCGCCGGTTTTCAGGTTCTTGACCGGGTGGTTGCAACCGTGGTGACCGAACTTGAGCTTGGAAACCTTCGCACCCAGAGCGAGGCCCAGGAGCTGGTTACCAAGGCAGATACCCATCAGCGGGACTTTGCCCAAAAGCTGCTTGACGACAGCTGCCACTTGCGGGAGCGAGTTCGGGTCGGCCGGTCCATTAGAAAGGAAAACGCCGTCCGGTTTCTTCGCCATCACCTGTTCGAATGTGGCGTTAATCGGGAGCACAGTCACCTTCATGCCCTGTGAGGCGAGGTTTCTCAAAATATTTGTCTTGATACCGAAATCAAGCGCGACCACGTTCAGGTCGCCTTCGGTGCTGAATTCGTAACCGTTGGGGTCGCTTACCTTGCTGGCGTAGTCCTGGCCGTCCAGGCCTTCCCATTCTTGGGCTTTCTTGATGGCGT
Source organism: Fibrobacter sp. (assembly GCA_017475045.1). GTDB lineage: Bacteria > Fibrobacterota > Fibrobacteria > Fibrobacterales > Fibrobacteraceae > Fibrobacter. The sequence continues at coordinate 20,319 of JAFVGH010000055.1, forward strand.
CGGCTTCGCTCATTTCGGTGCCGTCCACATGCAGGTAGGCCTTCTGGGCACCATGGTCGCGCAGGTGAATCGTGAGGGCGCGGGTATCCACGCCTGCGATGCCCGGCTTCTTGTGGGCGAGCATGTAGTCGTGCAGGCTCTCTTCGCCGATTTCCCTGGAAACATCGTCCAGCGAGTTCACGACGATTCCGTTCAAAAAGACGTCGCGAGATTCGGACTTCTCGAGGTTAGCGGCATAGGCTCCGACTTCGGCCGTGGTGAATACTACGAACTGGCCCGCGTAAGAGGGGTCCGTCAAAATCTGCTTGTAGCCTGCCATGCCGGTGTTGAACACCGCTTCGCCGACGGTATCGTTTGCCTGCCCGAAGGCATAGCCCCTGAAGACGGTTCCATCCGTCAATGCCAGAAACGCCTTCTTCTCGCGTTTCGCTTTCCAGTTGAATTGATCAGTCATATATCGCTCGCTATTAATTGAAAATCCGGATAAAAATAAAGGCAAAAGCCAGAAGCTTTTGCCAAACGATTGAAAATTTTAAAGACAGAAATAAAAATCAGATGTCCGGGGAGAGTCGCCTGGCCCCGTTGCGTGAGGTTGGCAACGGCGGTTCTCGTGAGGGCCAAGATGGAATCCGATTTATACATCGGAACCAAAAACTAGCAATAAAAAAAATAATTGTGAAGAGGGTAAAATGGAAAATTTTTTGCGAAATTTGCTCAAAAACGGCAAATCTTTTACATTTTCTGTATTTTCTGGCATTTGGTATACAAAAATTGTAAAATATGGCTTGGCGGGGCAAAGAGATCTATTAAGCCGTTCCCCAAAAATCCCCGTTTTTAGCCCAAAAACGTAAAAAATGGCACATTTTTTGCAGGCCAGTGGCGTCCGTTTCCCTGCTTGCACCCGAACGGGTGGGCTACGACCCTTGAGGTGGGGGAGACAATCATTCCGAAGAGGCGTTATGCTCGAAGAATTACATGAAGAATGCGGTGTTATCGGCATTTACAATGGTGAAAATGTCGTCCGCAATGTGGCCATGGGGCTTTATGCCCTGCAACACCGCGGTCAGGAAAGCGCAGGCTTTGCCGTGACCGACGGAGACAAGGTTCGTGTCCGCAAGTCCATGGGTCTTGTATCGACACTCCTTAGAGAACACAATATCGATGAACTTCAGGGCTTTGCAGGTATCGGCCATGTCCGTTACAGCACTACGGGAGCTTCCACTCTAGCCAATGCCCAGCCCATCCTGGTGAGTTGCAAGTGGGGCCAGCTTGCGGTAGCCCACAACGGCAACATCACCAACGCCAACGAACTCCGTGCCGAGATGGAAAGCGAAGGCCACATCTTCCAGACCACCTCTGACTCCGAAATTTTACTTCATGAAATCGCCCGCACCGAAGCTGACGACCTGGGCGAAGCCATCAAGAAGGCCATCACGAAATTTACAGGCAGCTTCTGCCTCGTGTTCATCAGCAAGGACACCATGTATGTGGCCCGTGACGGGTTTGGCTTCCGTCCGCTTTCTATCGCCCGTATGGGCAAGGCCTGGTGCGTGGCCTCCGAGACCTGCGCCTTTGATCTTTTGGGGGCGAACTACGTTCGCGACATCCAGCCTGGTGAATTCCTGACTATTACCCAGAACGGTCTCCACTCCGAGCGCTTTACTCACAAAGACCGTCTTGCACATTGCATCTTCGAGTACATCTACTTCAGCCGTCCCGATTCCAAGATTTTCGAACAGAGCTGCGACAAGATCCGCCGCAAGATGGGTAAGCAGCTGGCGAAGGAATGCCCCGTTGATGCAGACATTGTGATTTCTGTTCCCGACAGCGCCACTACCGCGGCCCTTGGCTATGCTCAGGCTAGCGGCATCCGCTTCGAGATAGGACTTCTCCGTAACCACTATGTAGGCCGCACCTTTATTGACCCCACGCAGAATGTGCGTGAACAGAAGGTCAAGCTCAAGTTCAACCCCATCGAGGGAGTACTCAAGAACAAGCGGGTCTGCGTGGTAGAAGACTCCATTGTTCGCGGCACCACGCTGAAGATTCTCTCCCGCATGCTCCGTGACGCGGGCGCTCTCGAGGTCCATATCCGCATCGCTTCGCCTCCGGTGGCGCACCCCTGCTTCTTTGGCATGGATTTTCCGAGCCAGGGCGAACTGGCTGCAAGCTCCATGACTCCCGACGAAATTGCCAAAATGTTGGGCGTCGAAAGCTTGGGCTACTTGAGCGTTGACGGCATGAAGGAATGTACCGGTGAGGGCGAGAACTACTGCGCTGCCTGCTTCGACAACGACTACCCTGACTACATCGGCACCGACACCAAGAAAACCCGCTGTGGGTAGTGGTGTTTTGTCCGTAGTGTGGTTTGTCCAACTGCATTTTTTCTACATTTGGGGGCGATGAAAGCCTTGTTACGCATTTTTTGCGCCCTGGTGCTGCTCACCGTAGCGGCATGTGATTTGATGCGCGAAAAGAATGACCCCGTGGTAGTTTCCGTGGGGGATTCGAGACTCTACCTTTCGGACATCGTGAAGCAGGCCCCGGAGTGGAATTCCTGGACAGACAGGGAGCGCCTTGCTTTCCTGGAACGCTGGATTGACGAAGAGACCATGTTCCAGGAGGCCCAGCTGAAGGGTATCGACAAGGACCCCGTACTTTCGATGCAGATCGAACAGACTGTGCGTAAAATGGTGGTGGATCGTTTTATGCAGGGCTTCGAGGACACCATGGTGGTGAGTGACGCCGAACGTATCGACTACTACAATGCCCACAAGGAGCAGTACCTGCGGGGCACGACCCTGGTTTCGGGGGCCCAGCTGTTCTTTAAGGACTGGACCTCGGCCGACACCTATTACAAGGGCCACAAGGCTCTGGAATACGACTCCCTGCCTGCGGTGCATTACCTGATTAAAAAGATTGAACCCTTCGACTCCCTGGCCGAGACGCCGGATTCTTGCATGATCGCCGATATCCGCGAGGTGACGGTGGGCAAGCTTTCGCCCATGAAGGTGTGCTCGGGAGCGCTGAAGATGGTGGTGGTGACCCAGAGGCTGGATTCCGCCGACGTTTTGCCTTACGACGAGGTGGCGGAGACTGTGGCGACCCAGGCGTGGCTTGAACACCGCAAGGCCGTACGTGAACGTTTGAAAAAGGAATGGAAGATGTCCCGTCCAATTTTCTCCCAGACGGACGTTTTTTCCAAGAAGGATAAGTGATGACGAAAGTCAAGAATCTTGTGTATTTTGTCTGCCTATTTGCCGCCTCCCTGTGGGCCGCTCCTGTGTTGATGGAGGGTGTTGCCGCTGTGGTAGATGGCAAGCCCATTATGCGTTCGGAGTTCCTGAACAACCTTTACCAGTTCCAGGAGACCCCCGAGGGTTCCGCCATGACGGAACAGCAGCAGAAGGACTATGTGCTGGATCAGATGATCGAGGAGAAGGTGCTGCTTTCCCGTATTGACCGCGACTCTATCGTGGTGACCGATGCCGAGGTGGATCAGCGCGTGAACGCCCACTTGGCTCAGCTGGCGGGAAGCCAGAACATTGACCTTGCCACTCTTGAAAAGGCCATCCGCGCCCAATTGGGGCTCAGCATGGCCCAGTACAGGGACCGCCTTTCCAAGCAGATCCGTAGCCATATCGAACTCATGAAGGTCCGTCAGCGCCACGTGGGTGCAGTAAGCCCTACCAAGAAAGAGGTGGACGCTTTCTACAAGGCCTACAAGGACTCCATTCCGCCCCAGTACAACTGCGTTCTTTTGAGCCACATTCAGATGACCATCCATCCCGATACGGCCATTGTGGATTCCGTGAAGAAGGTGGCCGAGGCCCTGATCGACAGCCTGAACCTGGGCATGAACTTTGAATTGCTTGCCAAGAACCACTCCCAAGATACCTCGGCCGCGAAGGGCGGTGACTTGGGTTACTTCAAGCGTGGGCTTTTGGACCCGGCATTCGAGCGGGCTCTGGACCAGCTGAAGAATGGTCAGTATTCCGCCATCCCTGTGAAGACGGACTTGGGCTGGCACATTGTGCGTGTGCTGGGCCGTAAGGAAGACGGAGTGCGTTCTGCCCATATCCTGCTCCGCACGATTCCCACAGCTGCAGATACGGCGGCAGTTATCCAGAGGGCCGATTCCCTGCAGAAGACCATAAAGACTAAGGAAGAATTTAGCGCAGCGGCCAAGAAGTTCAGCGAGGACAAGTCCAGCAACTTCCAAGGTGGCCTGCTGGGTTGGTTCCAGCGTAATGAGATGGAGCCTGCCTACGTGGAGCCTGTGGCTGGGCTGAACGTGGGTGAGGTGTCGGAACCTGTGCTGATTGACGGGGCCTACCACCTGTTCCGCCTGGACGATTCGCGCCAGATTCGTGAGCTGACCCTCGAAGAAGATTACGGAAAGATCGAATCCTTTGCGGCCTCTCACCTGGAAAATGAGAAACTGAAGACCCTCATCAAGAAGTGGCGGCAGGAAGTCCACGTGGACATCCGCATGACGGAATAAGTTTGCTTTAGGACACGAGAGACTGCGACCATGATCCATTTCACCCACGTGACGAAATCTTACGAGAAGGACTGGAAAGCCCTTAATAACGTGACGTTCCGTATCAACAAGGGTGAGTTCGTGTTTTTGACGGGACATTCTGGCGCGGGCAAGTCCACCGTGCTGAAGCTAATCTACATGGATGAACGACCCGACGAGGAACGCGGCGGCCAGGTCATGGTGAAGTTCACCGGCGACACCGTATACGACAGCAAGACCACTCCCGAGAAGAAAATCCAGGCGCTCCGCCGCAAGATGGGAATTATCTTCCAGGATTTCAAGCTTTTGCCCGACCGAAATGTCTTCGACAATGTGGCGCTGGCGTTGCGCATCGTGGGAACCCCTGCAAGCAAGATCAATGCCGCTGTCTTTGATGCGCTGGCCCTGGTGGGTATTAGCCAGAAACGTTTCGCCATGCCCTACACCCTTTCGGGCGGTGAGCAACAGCGTGTGGCTATCGCACGAGCCATGGTCCACAACCCCTACCTGCTTTTGGCTGACGAACCTACCGGAAACCTGGACCCCGCCAATGCTGAGGACGTATTCCGCATTTTCAAGGAAATCAACGCACGCGGCACCACTGTGGTGATGGCGACCCATAACCCCGATTTCTACCTGAATAGCCCCTTCCGCCGCCTGGTACTGGATCACGGCGAACTTTTGAACAGGGACATGATTTAGCCTGTTTATTCCCGTAAACGGAATCCGTGGGCCGTTGGGGCAATTGGCGGCCGAAATAACCTAAAATTAGGGACATGAAGTTTTCTCTGCGTCACAACCACGCGGGTTACGCGCCTAGGGCCTCCAAGGTCTTTTTATTGGCTTGTGATCTTACCGAAAATCCCATTAAGGGCATGGAACCCTGGTTCCAGGTGATGGACGAGTCCGGCACGGTGGTGGCTGATGGCCAGATGTCAGAGAAGGGCAGCTGCAAGTACACCGATGAGTTCCTGTGGCAGGGTGATTTTTCACAGGTGGAACGTCCCGGAAAGTACAGGATTTCGGTGATGGCTACCAAGGGCAACGCCCTCGCGGAATCTTTTGATTTTGAAATTTCGGACAGGATTATCGAGAATCAGCTGGCACTGACCCTCAAGTCTTTCTATTTCCAGCGCTCGGGCGTGGAACTGCCTGCCGACAAGGCCGGAAAATGGGCAAGGCCTGCCGCCCACTTGGACGACCGTTTGGAATTCCACCCAAGCATGAACCGCTCGGGAACCTGGAACGCTCATGGCGGCTGGTACGACGCCGGCGACTATGGAAAGTATATCGTGAACGGGGGAGTGTCCCTCGGGACCTTGCTCCTGGCCGCCGAACTTGCTAAAGACCACGCTACGACCCATACCGAAGGGGGGCTTTTCCATGGCGGATCTTTCCGCATGAGTCTTCTGGAAGAAATCCGTTTTGAGCTGGATTTCTTTATGCGCATGCAGGACGATGACGGAGGCGTGTTCTTTAAGGTCTCGCCTATACGCTGGGATGGTTTTGTTTCGCCTACACAGTCCGACGCCAATCAGAAACGCCAGATTCTTGGAAAGTCAACCACCTCCACGCTGAACTTTGCAGGGGTAATGGCCCATGCCCATCGGGTGTTTCGGCTGGCTTACCCGGCCTATGCCAAGGCCTGCCTGGATGCAGCCCTGAAGGCTTACCGCTGGGCCCTGGAAAATCCCGATGTCACTTACCCGCACAATACAGAAGGGAGCGGTGGTTACGGAGACGAGCGTTACGACGACGAGTTCTTCTGGACTCGGGCCATGCTTTTCCGGGAGCTGCCCCAGGCCGGGCTTTCAGAGACTGAACTTTTGCAGTCCCTCCAGCAAGACATGGAACGCTGCCCTGCCCAGATGGGGCTATCCTGGCGTGATACGGAGAACTTCGGCTGGATTGCCCTTGCCCTGCAAGATCACGATTCCATCATGCAGGCCAAGGCCCGGGCGGCTCTGGTAGGGGTCGCCGAATCCATCGTGGAACGCTGTAACGCCGATGCCTACGGTCTTTCTCTGGAGAAGTTCGTCTGGGGCTCCAACGGAGAAATCGCGAATCACGGACTGACCCTGCTCTTGGCGAACCTCTGGAATCCCGATTCCCGTTACGTAGACGCCGCCCGGGGTATGCTGGACTTTATCTACGGCAAGAATCCCGTGAACCGTTGCTTTGTGACTGGGGCCGCCCCGAGTTCACCGAGATTCCCGCACCACCGCATTTGCCATTCCGACGGGGTAGAAGACCCGATTCCTGGGCTTGTAGTGGGGGGCATTAACGCCGACCGTCAGGATATGCATCGTTTCCCGCACTATCCGGGCCCGCAGCCAGGGCTTTCTTATACCGACGAGCGCTGCTCCTTTGCCAGTAACGAGACCGCCATCAACTGGAACGCACCCTTGGTGGCTTTGCTGTCGCTATTGGCCTGAGTTAGGGCTTGATTTCTTGAATTTCTCCGGGCTTTAAGTTGCCCAAAGTGTACTTGTCGAACTGGATGCGCACCAGGCGCATGACTTCGTAGCCGAGGTGGGCGAGCATGCGGCGGATTTCGCGGTTCTTGCCTTCGGACAACGTAATTTCGAGCCAGCAGTTTTTTTCGCCTTCGCTATGGAGAACAGCGCGCTCGGCGTGCATGAATTCCTCGCTCTCGCCGAAGACGCGGGGCGCTACGTTGAAGCCTTTTTCCATCTGTTCGAACTCGGCGTCGGAGGGCTTGCCCGCGACCTGCACGCGGTAGATTTTGATGTGTGCTTTTGGGACGCGCGGGTCTAGCAGTGCGTCGGCCCATTGTGTGTCGTTGGTGAATAATAGCAGGCCTTCGCTCGCTGCATCGAGGCGGCCCACCGGCGATATGTGCGGCACGGGCTTGCTGGGGAACAGTCTGGCGTACTGCTCGCGGAACAGGTCCATTACGGTCTTGCGGCCTTTCTCGTCGCTTGCGGTGGTGACGATACCACGAGGCTTGTTCATGGCGAAGTAGAACTTCTGGGCGGCCTCGACAGGCGTGCCGTCCACTGCAATTTCGTCATTCTCGTAGGCGGGCGTATCGGGGTCGCGCACGATTTTACCACGCAAAGAAACCCGGCCCTCGCGGACCAGGTTTTCTGCTATGCTACGGCTGCAAAAGCCGTGCTTGGAAATAACGCGTACGACTCCGTGTGGCTTTTCGCCAGGCACGAACTTCGCGTTATTCGTTCCTCGGTTTACTTTCCGAGATATGCCTTGATGTTGTTGAGGCATTTCTTGTTCTGCGCTTCGGTGCCCACGGTAATGCGGAGCACGTCACCCATGGCGGGCTGCGGACGGATGATGGTGCCCTTGGCCTGCAGGAACTTGAATGCGTCCATCGGGTCCTTGAAACCGCTGACGGCGATGAAGTTTGCGTGGCTGTCCACGTAGGGGAGGCCCAGTTCGCGGAAGCCGGCCTTGAGCTGGTCGAGGCCCTTCTTGTTGAGCTCGCGGACCTTGTTCACGTATTCCTGGTCGTCGATGGCGCCGATGGCGGCGGCCTGGGCGATGCTGTTCACGTTGAACGGTTCACGCACGCGGTTGATGAGGTTCACGATTTCGGGGCGGGTGATGCAGTAGCCCACGCGGAGGCCTGCGAGACCGTAGATCTTGCTGAACGTACGGCAGCAGATGATGTTCCTGCCTTCGGCGATGCGGCTGTTGAAATCGGGGACCAGTTCCGGCGTGTCTTCGATGAATTCGGTGTAGGCTTCGTCCATCACCAGCACGCAGGTTTCCGGGAGGCTGTCGGCGAAGTCGATGATTTCCTTGGCGGTGAGGTCGGAGCCCGTCGGGTTATTCGGGTTCGCGAGGAACACGATGCGGGTCTTCTCGTTCACGGCAGCGCGCATGGCCTTGAGGTCGTAGTTGTAGGCCGGGGCCGGCATGTCGACTTCGATAATTTTCGCATTCATCGCCATGGTGGCCAGTTTGTAGACGGCAAAACTGTGCTTGCCCATCACGGCTTCGGTGCCGGGGCCGAGGAACACCTGGGCGATCATGTCCAGAAGTTCGTTGCTGCCGTTACCCACGGCAATCTGTTCACGCTTCACGCCGCGGAACTCTGCAATCTTTCCAATGAGGTCGTAACTACCGCCATCCGGGTAGAGGTTCACTTCTTCCAGGGCCTTGCGGGCCTCATCCATGCCCTTCGGGCTCGGGCCGAACGGGTTCTCGTTGCTTGCGAGCTTGTCGATGTCTTTCGGGTCGAGGCCGAATTCACGGGCGGTGTAGGCGATGGGCTTGCCGGTCACGTAGAGCGGCTGATTCAAAATGTGCTGTTGTGCGAGTTCGTTAATATCCATTTTTAGTTCTTAGTTATTAGTTGTTAGTTATTAGAAATGCTGGTCACGGGATGTGTCATCCTGAGCGGAGAGCCGAAGGCTCGGAGTCGAAGGATCCAGACCCGATTGTTATATTCTGCAAGGAAAAATAGCAAATGCAATTTGAAAAAAATTATATTGATGGTATGAACAAGTCGTTTTTCAGGTTTTTCTTTATCGGTCTCGCCGCAGTATTCTTCGCGGCCTGTTCCACATCGACGGTTTCCAGTGATGATGAAGATTTAAAATCGTCTTCAAGTGCTGAATCATCTAGTGCAACAGAAAAAAGCATCTATGAGGCTGTAGAGGAATCTGGCCTGTACACGACGAAGGATTCCGTGGCAGCGTACTTGTGCAAGTTTGACAAGTTGCCCGCAAACTATGTCGGCAAGAACGAAGGAAAAAAAACTTTACGAGTCCAAGACGGGTAACACCTTTGACAAGTGGAATTTTAACCCGTGGACCACAATCGGCGTGATGATTGGCGGCGACAACTTTGACAATTCCGCTTCCAACCCGGACAATTACCACGCAACGCTGCCCGAAGGTTCTTATCACGAAGCCGACGTGGATTATTCCAGTGCAAATCGCGGAACCAAAAGACTCGTGTATCAGTCGGATTGTGTAATCTACTACACGTCAGACCACTACGAAAACTTCACTCAGCTGGAAATTCGATAGTTTTGTCACGGCCACACGAAGGTGCTGTTCAGGTCTTTCTCGCCGTTGTCGACAAGGATATCCTGGCCCGTGCAGTTCTTGTTTACGACGGTCAGAAACCAGACCCATTCCGCGATATCTTCGGGTTCGGCCCAGCGCTTTAGCGGTGTCACGTCCATGATACGGTTCCAGAGAGCAGGATCGTCCATCACGGGCTTGTTGAGGTCGGTCTTGACACCGCCCGGAGAGATGCTGTTGCATGTGGCGCCGAACTTGGCGACACGGCGGCCCACATTCTTCACGTAGGTCAACAAACCGCCCTTGGAAACCGCGTATTCGGGGAATTCGTCGCCGGTGTGCGCGCTGGAAGACGCAATAAAAAGCACCGACTTGATTTCGGGCTGAATCGCATACTTCTCCACAAAGTTCATGGCTCCCATCAGGTTGATTTCGATGTCGCGGCCGGAATTCTGCACGCCCGCATTGCTCACGACGATGTTTGCCGCAATGGTCAGTTCCGGGAAAGAGGCCTTGTCCGAGACGTCGACGAGATGATGCTCGTATTCGGCGTGGTCAATGGTAGGTTCCTGAATGTCGAACCCGACGACGTGTACGCCCCGGTTCAGGAACAGTTCCGCGATGGCGCGGCCGATGCCGCTATGCGTTCCGCTGATAAAGACGTTCATGCTTGCCCCGCCTTGAATTTGAGGTAGTCGTTACCGACGTTTTCCTTTTCCCACTTGCAGGCCATCTTGTAGCCGACGGGGCTGAAGATGACTTCGCAGAGGAGCTCCATGACGGCGCCCGTAATCGAACAGATGATGACCTGCTTCATGGTCCAGCCGAAGAACACGTGGCTTACCGTAAGGGCGAAAATCATGTTGTCCACAAACTGCGCGACCATCGTTGATACGTAGGAACGGGCGGCGAACGTCTTGAAGTCCTTGCCCTTTGCAAATTTTCCCATGCCGTAGTTCACGACAGAGTTGACAAGCGAGGCGGTGAACATGGCGAGTGCCGAGCCCAGCACCACGTACCAGGACCCGCCAAATGTAGCGTTGAGTGCGTCGTTTGCCACCTTGGCTGCATCAGGGTTAGTGTCGATGTAGCTGTAGAATTCGCCCCACATTCCAGGAGCGTGGGAAAGGATGTTGAAGAACAGGCAGGTGCACAGGTTTACGAAGAGTGCTACCACCGAGACCTTCATGGCGGCCTTGGGACCGAACCGCTTGCATATCATGTCCATGCAGAGGAACGAGAACCAGCTGAGCGTAAAGCCGCAGTCCAGGGCCATGTATTCAAAGGAGACCAGTTCCTTGTTCGCGAGCAAGTTCATGCACACGACGGAAAGGATAAAGAAACTGACGACGAGGGAGGGAATGTTGCGTAGCAGGATAACCAAGTCCCGCCATTCGCGCTGGATATAGCTCTTCATGTTGTTTTTTTAGGAAGGTTAGACAATGACTTCCGGAAAAATCCTGCAACATCGCAGAATTCTAACGGGCCAAATATAGACTTTTGGCAAGCAATTTTCAAGAGTAGTTAAAGATTCTGCAGAAAATCGACCAGTTCTCGGTTAGTTCGGTCGTTCAGTGCGTCCGCCTCTTGGACGGAGTGGCTTTCGTCACTGGCAAAGTCGCGGGCTCGTTCTCCGCAGATGTCCACACCGATGATTTTGTGGCTTGCGGCGAGGCCGGCGATGATTTCTTTGAGTGTCGCTATATCCAGCGAACCCTGGTCCCAGTTGGTGGCGGCGAAGGCGGGGGAGAGGACGTCCTTGTCGATGGAAATGTAGAGTGTTGATTGAATGGTGTTTGCAATGACATCAGTTGGAATCTGGCTTAGTTCGCTTTCGCGGATGAAGGAGACTTTGTCATGGGGTGTGGTTTCCTCCACCAAGTGGTCGGCTACCCCGATGAGTACAACAATGTCTATGAATTTATTTTCGTTCAGAACTTTTTTGATCCAGCCACCACAGCTGAGAATATCGCCGAATCGTGGTTCCTGCATGTCGGGGTGGTGGTCAAAAACCACAAGCGAAAATGGTTCCTGGACCATATCGGTCCAGATTTTGCTCATATAGTGGTAATTCCCGTTGTCGATAAAGTGGATGCCCGACGCGTCGTTGTGGCCTGCTTTGTTGAGCTCTGCTTTGATTGCCTGAACCGCCTCGTCGTCGCAGTAGCAGTCCGTGCCACTGATGCCCGAAAGGTCTAACCATGTGGCATTTCCGGAGAGCCTCAGGCCCTCCAGATAGGGCTGGTTTCCATAGACGTTGGAAAAATTGCAGATGGTGATGGACATAGGGCCTTTTAAAGTTATAAATCTGAAAGTGGAACTGTTGCAGGGGAGTCCATATTTCTATCTTTTGCGCGTAAAAAATCAAAAGGTTCAATTATGGAAATCCCCGAATCCTCGAATTTTGTACAGGACATTATCGTTAACGACCTTGCCACGGGCAAGCGCACCAAGGTGCATACCCGTTTCCCGCCGGAGCCCAACGGCTACATCCACATCGGACATGCCAAGTCTATCTGCCTGAACTTCGGTACGGCGAACAAGTACAAGGATTTTGGCGGCATCACGAACCTCCGCTTCGACGACACGAACCCCACCAAGGAAGACGTGGAATACGTCGACTCCATCCGCGAAGACGTGAAGTGGCTTGGTTTTGAATGGATGGGCGGCGAATACTTTGCCAGCGACTACTATGACCAGATTTACGCATTTGCCGAAAAACTCATCGAGATGGGTAAGGCCTACGTGGAAGACCTGACCCGCGACGAGATGCAGGAATATCGTGGCAACGACGCCGGTAAGCCCAGCCGTCCGAGCCCCTACCGCGACCGCAGCGTTGAAGAGAACATGAAACTGTTCCGCGAGATGCGTGATGGCAAGTATGCCGACGGTGAAAAGTGCCTCCGTGCCAAGGTGGACCTCGCGAGCCCGAACATGAACATGCGTGACCCGGTCATCTACCGCATCAAGCATTGCACGCACCATCGCACTGGTGACAAGTGGTGCATCTACCCGATGTACGACTTTGCGCACCCGCTCAGCGACTGGATCGAAGGCATTACGCACTCCATCTGTACGTTGGAATTCGAAGCGCACCGCCCGCTGTACGACTGGTTCCTGATCGAACTCGGTCTCGACAACCGCCCGCAGCAGATTGAATTTGCCCGCCTGAACCTGACCTACACCATGATGAGCAAGCGCAAGCTCCTTGAACTGGTGGAAACGAAGGCCGTGATGGGCTGGAACGACCCGCGTATGCCCACAGTCTGCGGTTACCGCCGCCGTGGCTTTACCCCCAGTTCCATCCGCGAGTTCTGCGACCGCATCGGCGTTTCGAAGGCCGACTCCATGGTCGACGTGAACCTGCTCTACTTCTGCATCCGCGAAGAGCTGAACAAGACGGCGAACCGCGTGATGGCCGTGATTGACCCGGTGAAGCTCGTGATTGACAACTGGGAAGACGGCAAGGTCGAGATGATTGAGGTGGAGAACAACCCGAACGACGAAACCGCCGGCAAGCGCCAAGTTCCGTTCGGCAAGGAACTCTACATTGAAGCCGACGACTTCATGGAAGAACCGCCGAAGAAGTACTTCCGCCTTAAGCCGGACGGAGAAGTCCGTCTGAAGGGCGCCTACTTCGTGACCTGCAAGAGCGTCGAGAAGGATGCGAATGGCAAGGTGACGGTCATCCACTGCGAATATGACCCGCAGAGCAAGGGTGGCGAGACTCCCGATGGCCGCAAGGTCAAGGGCACCATCCACTGGGTTTCTGCGGCACACGCCGTGGACGCCGAAGTGCGCCTCATCAATAACTTATTCACGCTCGAAGATCCGGCTGCGGTTCCCGAGGACGAAGACTGGCATGACTACCTGAACCCGGATTCCATGGTCATCAAGCAGGCCAAGGTGGAGCCGAGCCTCGCCGACGCCAAGCTGGAAGACCGCTTCCAGTTTATGCGCCAGGGCTACTTCTGCCTCGACAGCGAAGATTCCAAGCCGGGCCACCTGGTGTTCAACCGTACGGTTGATCTGAAGGATTCCTTCGCGAAGCAAGTGAAGTAATTCGCCGATAAACTTCGCAATACTGCGTCATGCGAACTCTCGCTGTATTTTTATACAGCTTCGGTTCGCGTTCCTTGTTACTGAGACTCCGCGCTTTTAGCGCGGGAAATGGGCTTCGCCCATTGTTCGTCGAAGGATGTCGTAATCATATCTTGTCGGAAACTTGTTTCCGTTACAAGATATAGATTAGGACCTTGCTCGTTCACATTTGAAGGGGTTTTAGGGGCAATGCCCCTAGGCGAAGGGGTAGGTTGAGCAAGGCTCAACCGAGGGGAAGGCTTTCCCCTACACCTAAAAAATGTAGCCCATTATTTTATTAAAATCAGCGGGCTGGTTTCGCTCAGCAGGTAGTTCCATTCTTCGCGGATCTTTTCGTATTCGCTGGGATCGGCGTATAGGGCGAAGGTGGTCCACTTGATTCCAGTCTCGCCGCTATTAACATCCGCTTTTTCGAAGCTCACGTAATCCGGGTCCCTGTTCAGGGGTCTCGGCCCTGTGATGTTCACGGATTTGCCGCTGGGCGCCTTGACGCTCAGGTGGTAGCTGAACTGGGTCTCGTGAGGCATGCGGATGGGGTGGTGGCGCTTGGCTACCTTGGGCAACTTGAAGAGGCTCCGCTCCCACACATTGGGGAAACGTCCCTTGAGTTCGGAACCGCCCTGGCCGAAGTATCCCTTGGAGGCGTAGGTGGTCACGAGAATCAGGGGCTTGTTGAACTGGTCCAGGTTCTCGATGCGGATGTTTCCGATACTTACGTCGGGTACGCCTTCGGAGAGGAAGTTCTCCATGAGCTTTTCCTGTTCCTTGGTTTCGCGGCCGAAGAACCGGTTGCGGATGGAACTGGCGAACTTGCCCTGCAGCGTTACGGAGTCACGGAATTCGCAGGCTCCGTTCTCGCCGATGAACAGGCGGTGGTCTATGGCAATCTGGTGTTCCTGATTGTCTTCCAAGATGGGCGTGGTGACTACACGGCTGTTGTCTTCGTCGATGATGAGGGCCACCTTGCCTTCCATGTCCAGGGGTACGGGGCGGTCGTTGCCCGTCTTGTCGGTTGCGTCTACCCACATTTCACTGATTTTGTCTTGCTTAGGAATGTAGAGGATCATGTGGTTGAACTGCTGGATGGTGGGTAGGTGCTCAAAGCCTTCTTCGGTGAGGTGGATGGCGGCCAGGTAACTCTTGACTCCGATGGCTGCAAGCATTTCCTTGAGCAAAAGCGCCATGTCCTTGCAGTCGCCACGACGCTCCTTGAGCGTCACTTCGGCGGTCTGGGGAATTAAGCTATGGCCGCCGAAGCGGACATCGCGGTAGCGGATGTCGTGGCGCACGAACCGCACGATAGCCTTGACTGCGGCGTCTCCAATCTTGTTGCCCCGGACTTCGAAGGCTTTTTCACGCACGCTGACAGCCTGCTTGAACTGGTGCTGTATCAGGTTCTGGTAGTCGTTACCAACGTCTTTCCATTCCTGCTTGCCGGTGAGCATCAGGCCCGAACCGAAGTCACGGTACACGGGCATATACATTTCTTTTCGGACCACCACGGGATTCTCGATTTTCCATTCGCGACCGCCCTGGATGTTGTTCCGTTCCAGAGTACCGTATTCTTCGGTGGTAAAGCGGCTGGTGTCGGCGTAGACTCTGAAGATGGACTGGCCCACGGGAATGTCACGGCTGCTCACGAAGTCGGTGTAGGGAATCATGCCCTTGGTCTCGATGGCGGTACGGCTGAACTGCAGGTATACAAAGTCACCGGGAGCCAGCTCCTGCAAGGGGAAGTGGGCTGTCTGGGATTCGTTTCCGCCGCCGATTTCGGTAGCGTAGGTGATGTAGGCTCCGGAGAGGCTAGCCTTCTGTTTCAAGGTCCAGGTGGAGTCGTAAACTTCAAGGGCGTTCAGGTAGATGCGGTCATAGCCCGGCAAGAAGTCGAAGGTGAATTCCCGGTAGATGGCGGCCCCGCGGATATCCAGGATTTCCATAAGCATTTCTTCACTGCGGACCCAGGGCTCGTTCTTTTCGGCCTTCAGCATTTCCTTGCTGTAATGCACCACGGCAGGAAAATCTCCGTCTACGGCAGCCTTCTTTGCGGTAGGCGAGAGCAGACTCTTCAGGTCGTCGGTGCGCTTCTCAATGGGGGAGATGGGCTTTTGAAGCGTGCGGTTGTCTGCCTTGCCGAGGAATGCCTTGGTGGCGCTGAGAAAACTCTTGGCGTCTTCGTTGTCAGGCTTCAGGGAAAGGGCCTTGGTCAGGGCTTTTTCCGCTTCGCGGTAGTTGCGGGAATAGAACAGGATCTTCCCGTGCATGGTCCAAATCTTGTAGTCGTTCTTTTCTTTGGCGAGAGTCTCTTCGCTAATGGCCCGGGCCTCTTCGTAGCGGCCCAGGAACACCAGGGCGTCCATCAGGGTTTCGCCCAGTTCCTTGCTCATGCCGAACCTTCCGCGCACTCCGTACAAAATGTCCACGGCTTCGGCGTACTGGTCAAGTCCCATATAGGTTTTGGCCAGGTACACGCCCAGGCGGCTACTGGGCTGGGTGTCATAGAGCCTCTGTACCACAATCAGGGACTGGTGCCGTTGGCCCAGGCCCCACAGGGCGTCACTCAGGTTGATTACGTATTCGGGATTGTTGGGGGTGTACTGCAAGGCTCCTTCGGCACATTCGCGAGCCCGACCATAGTCAAACACTGCCTCGTACATCTCGCCTAGAATGGAAAGTAACTTGCCGTTCTTGCGGACCAGTTCCTTTTCGCTTTCAAAGTGGCTGATGCCCGGACCGTAGAGTTCCTTGAGCTGGTACACGAATCCGCAGTTAATCAGGTACAGGGGCTCTTCGGGGTCCATCTTATTGGCCCGCTCAAAGTAGCTGAGGGCCACCAGGGGCTGGTCTTCCAGCAGTCGCAGGATTCCCACCTGGCTCATGACGGCGGCGTTGAACTTGGCCTGCTTCTTGGCGGATTCGGCGTCGGTGGCCTGCTCGGGTTTTGCGCCTACGACAACCCCTTCGATGGCATTGTCCATGATCTTGCCGTATTTCTTCTTGTTGATTCCCTGGGTCCAGGCTACGGCCAGGATTCCACGACCGTCTTCGTAGAAGAATCGGCCCTTGTAGCTGAAGTCAAAGCGGTTCACCGTATGGGTGAGGGTGAATTCCTGCACGTAGCGGTCGCCCACCTTCACGCGCTTGCTTTCAAGGCTGGGTTCGTTCGGGTCTACGCCCAGCCGCACCAGCAGCACCTTGAACAGGTCCTGTGCCGAAACCTCTTCGGCGGGGACAATGGCTCCATAGATAAAGAAGGACACGTCCTCGTCCTTGTTGGTGAGCACCAGGTCGGGGTCGTTGTTCTGCTTGGAAATGCCGTTCCAGAAATGCCAGAGGGTGTCCTTCACTGTCCAGCGGTAACCTAGGGCTTCCGAGGAGTAGTCTTGCAGGTGCTCGGGGGAGAGCTCCGGGCCCTCTTCACGCTGGATTTCCTTCAGCTCAAAGCTCTTGAAGAATTCCCGCCATTCTTCTTTCAGGCCTCCTGGTGCTGGCAGGTTGTCCGAGGCCGAAAGGGTGAGGGTGTAGATGCGGTTTCCGCTCCCGGTGACCAGGCCTACCGCCTCGTAGGGCGTGTCGTAGCGCTTACCGACAATGTCAAAGAAGGCTCCCGTGGTGCCGAAGGCCTCTTCGGGGTAGGTCTCGGCGAGGCTTGCCTTTTTGCCCGAGGATTCGTAGCTCTGCATCTCGATGCGGGCCCGGTCCATCAGGTTCATGGGCTCGCCCTCGGCAAGGGTCACTTCCCGGAGTACGGCCCTCCGCCCTGTATTGGCGTTGTAAAATTCGTAGGGAGCCCCGTCTTCGCCCCCGATCATGGCCCAGTCGCCCCCTGGGTTCTTGAAACTGTAGCCCTTGGAATCAAGGGTGGTTGCGCTGGCGGGCCTGGGTTCTGAGCCCTGTGAGGTAGTGGCTGCCGGGGCATCGTCATAAAAGGCGTCTGCGGGGGCCGGTTTGGCCTTTTCGGAGGGGTCATTTCTGGAGGTTTGCTCCGTCAGGGGCTGGCCATTTCCGGCGCAGGATACAATAAACTGTAATAGTATGGCAAGGCCTATGGACCAGAGGCTTCTTTTTAGGGGCTTCATATCTTCATTAATGAATATTTTTTTCAAAACTACCTTACTTAAACGGTGTAATTTTAGTAAATTTGGAGCCAAGAACGCACTTGCCTATTGGGTGGGTGGCAATTTCAACAACAAACAAAAAAAGGATCCAATAATGGCTCTTAAACTCGGTATCAATGGTTTCGGCCGCATCGGCCGTATGGTGTTCCGCGCTGCTGTGGAAAACTTCTCCAAGGACATTCAGGTTGTCGGTATCAACGACCTTCTCGACGTTGACTACCTCGCTTACATGCTGAAGTACGACTCCGTACACGGCGCTTTCAAGCACGACGTTTCTTTCGAAGGCAACTTCCTCATCGTCGATGGCAACAAGATCCAGGTGTTCGCCGAAAAGGATCCGACCAACATCACTTGGGGTGCCCTCGGTGTTGACGTTGTCGTGGAATCCACTGGCTTCTTCCTGACCGACGAACTCGCCCGCGCCCACATCAAGGCCGGTGCCAAGAAGGTCATCATGTCTGCTCCTTCCAAGGACGCTACTCCGATGTTCGTGTACGGTGTGAACCACCAGACTTACGCTGGCCAGGACATCATCTCCAACGCTTCCTGCACCACCAACTGCTTGGCTCCTATGTCCAAGGTTCTGAACGACAAGTTCGGCATCAAGCGTGGCCTCATGACCACCGTTCACGCTGCAACTGCTACTCAGAAGACTGTTGACGGTCCTTCCAAGAAGGACTGGCGCGGTGGCCGTGGCATCCTCGAGAACATCATTCCTTCTTCCACTGGTGCTGCCAAGGCCGTGGGTAAGGTTCTCCCGCAGCTCAACGGTAAGCTCACCGGTATGAGCCTCCGCGTTCCGACCTCTGACGTTTCCTTCGTTGACCTCACTGCCGAACTCGAAAAGCCGGCTACCTACGAAGAAATCTGCAAGGCCATGAAGGAAGCTTCTGAAGGCGAACTGAAGGGCATTCTCGGTTACACCGACGAAGCTCTCGTTTCTACCGACTTCCGCAACGACGCTCGCACTTCCATCTTCGACGTCAAGGCTGGCATCCAGCTCGACCCGACCTTCGTGAAGGTTTGCGCCTGGTACGATAACGAATGGGGCTACAGCAACAAGGTTTGCGAAATGGCCCGCGTCATCACCAAGTAAGATTTCTACACAGCGCTTGTAGTGCGGACGCAACAATAGATATCCGCACTTCCGCTAGAAACCTTTAAAAAGACCCTGCCTAACGGCAGGGTTCTTTTTTTTATCCTGTAAATAGACGGGGATTATTATTGGACGCTGTCTGTGGCGCTTGTGTCGGCAGGCTGAGGGGTACTCAGGGTGTCAATCTTGCGCTTGACGCTGGGGAGCATCTTCTGCAGGTCAACGAAGTCGACCTTCCTTTCCTCGGCAAGGGAGCGGAAAGGAGTGTGATAGGCGGAGTCCGCTACACCGACGGTGTCGATATTCCAAAGGTCAAAGGTTGATAAAATAAAGGATCCCCATTCCTTGACCCATATTTTCATTGATTCTCGGTTAGAATACCATGCTTCGGGTAAGTACAGTTCGGATGTTCCGTTGGTGGCAATAAAATGAGGCTTCCCGCCAGCCAGGGTGTTGAATATCCTTGCTGCTCTTTTGGTGGCTCCGGTTGCTGTTATCAGTAATACCGTATCGGCATTCCGCTTTTTGAACCAGGGAATAATGGTGTAGGCCTCCTCGATGGTGGAGGCGTCATCATGGCGGGCTAAGAATACTGCACTACTGTCAAAATTACCGCGCTTCATCAGGTCTTCAGCGTAAAAATCAGCATTGTAGTGGTCCCTGAAAATGCGGCGCCCGAGAATCAAGACAGAATCAATCTTGTGTTCTTGTAGAAGCCTGGCGACAGCGTCGTTACGTTCCAGATCAGGGCCTTGTCCGTCTAGTACGGCAACCCATCTTACATGTTTGAAATCATCTAGTTGAACAAGCCAGGTGCCACTGCAGGTCATGATCAGGTAGAAGCACACCACAAGGAAAAGGACAAGGGCTATGGCGATTCCGAAAATTTTCTTTGATGCTTTCTTGATGCGTTTGTCTTTCTTCAGTAGCATATGGAATTCCTTCAGACTGGCTTACCACCTGTACAATATAGCCGTTTCCCCGTCGTCATAATAGCGTTCCCGCTGGCCGTATGCCTGGAACCCGTGCTTTTCGTAAAGTGAACGCGCGCCAAAATTTCCTTGGCGGACTTCCAGAAAGCATTGGTCGCCGTTTTCTCGGTTCAGCTTGTCGAGGCCTTCGTGTAACAGCGAGGAGGCGATGCCCTTGCGTTGGAATTTCGGGTCGACGGCGATGGTCAGGAGCTCGGAATCGCTTCCCATCAGGTGGAAAATGGCATAGCCCGCGAAGGTTTCCGCGTCTTCGTATACTAGGCACAGGGCATAGCTTGCGCGGAGTTCTGAGCGGAACTGCTTCTCGTTCCATTTCTGGAAACCGAGGGTGTTCTGCAGGGCTAAGACGTTAGGTAGGTCCGCTTCGTTCATGGGGCGTATAGGCATGATTGACCCCACTAATGCCTAGTGACCCTTCTCGAAATAGGAGGGCTGGATGTAGTTGGCTTCTTGAATCAGGGAAGGCACGTGGTTTTCGAAAAGCCTGGACCATAGGCTTAGGGGATTACCCTCGTCGAGAATGGTTTTAACGCTATTGGCTGCGAAAAATTCCGTTAGGCGTGCGTCGTCACGGGCGGTAGCGTCCACTACGGCGAACTTGGGCTGATTTGCACTCAGCTTTGCGAGAACATCGTCTGTAGAATCGAAGGATTCTTGTCCGTAAAGACGCAGGTACCAGTAATCTTTACGGGCCTTTACCACGACGGCTGTGTCGCTCTCCTTGGAAAAGCATTCCAGAGCCTCTAGAGTCGAGACTCCGTAAAGCATGCGTGCTCCGCTGAAGCAAATTCCCTGACAGAAGGCCACGCCGGTCCTGAGCCCGCTGAAGGAGCCCGGCCCGAGGGTCACCATGACCCGCTTGATATCTTGGAGGGAAATACCTCCCTGTTCCAGAAGATTGTCCAGGTTCTTGCTGAGGGTCTCGCCACGGGCTTCCGGGTCTACGATCTCTTTGTAGAATGCTTCGCCGCGGCCGTCAAGGGCGCTGCCCGCGATGGCTATGGAAATTCCCTTCCGGGAAGTGTCTACGTACAAATCAAAAGACATACGAATAATAAGCTGGCTGCGGGAAATGTGTAATGTGAGATGTGTAATTAAAAAATCTCATTCCACACCTCACACTCTACATTGTACTATCTACCTCTTGATCACCAAGCTCTTGTCGATGATCATGTCGATGAGCCTGGAGTAGGTAATGCCGTTGCAGGCCGCCTGCTGGGGGAGCAACGAGGTAGGAGTCATGCCGGGCAAGGTATTGGTCTCGATGGCCCACAGGTTCTTGTCCTTGTCGATACGCACGTCGGTACGGCTGTAGCCGGCACCGCCCAAGGCGTAGTGGGCGTTCTTCACCAGTTCCTGGATGCGGGCGGTGAGTTCGGGTTCAAATTCCGCCGGAGTAACTTCCTGGCATTCACCGTTGTATTTGGCTTCGAAGTCAAAGTACTCGCGGGTGGTCATGCGCATTTCGGTAGGCGGCAGAGGCTTTTCGCCTTCAATAAAGCCGCAGCTGGCCTCTTCGCCGGCAATGAACTTTTCGCAGAGCAGACGGTCGGAATCCTTGAACAGGTCTGTGGCAATCTTGCCGGCCTCGTCCAGATCCTTGGCGATGCCGATACCGATGCTGGAGCCGCCCAGAGGATCCTTGATGACCAGCGGGAACCCTAGTTCGTCGGAAACGCTAACCAGGGTGTCGCCGTTGAAGTCGTGCTTGAAAATCACGCGGTAGGGGGGAGTGGGAACTCCGTTGGCCTTGTAAATCTCTTTGGACTTGATCTTGTCCATGGCAAGAGCAGAAGCCAGAAGGCCGCAACCGGTGTAGGGAATGCCCCAGTTTTCAAGCATGGCCTGGATATGTCCGTCTTCGCCCCACTTGCCGTGGAGGGCGAGGAAGGCGATGTCTGCAGAGGGCAGTTCCGAAAGGGCCGGAGACTTCTTGGTGACTGCGGCGGTTCCTTCCAGGGAACGGAAATAGTTGACGGAGAAATTATCCTTCTGGTAGGGGGAAAGTTCCCTTGCCGACCAGTGCCAGGTGCCGTCTTTATCGATCAAAACGGGGTGGATATTGTATTTTTCGGGATCCATGGCACGGACCACGCCAGTACCACTGACAACGGAAACATCGTGCTCGGTGGAGGGGCCGCCCATCAAAACTAAAACGCGTAAACGGGGCATTTTCAATTCCTTTAGAAATTACACTAGAAATGTAGATATTTTGCTGGCAAAAAACCGTATTGCCTTTATTTTTTATGTATTTTACAAATGGTATGGAAAAGATGACCAGGGCATTGACGGTTGCAGGTTTTGACGGATCTGCCGGGGCGGGAATCCTCGCCGACGTGATGACCATGGCCCATTTCGGGGTCTATGGCGAGGCCGTCTGTACCGCCATGACGGAGCAGAACGAAAACGAGTTCGTAACGCCTGGCTGGGTCATCTGGGACCGTATCGAGGCAGAGCTTTCCACCCTGTTCAAGTCCTATACTTTCAAGTACGTCAAGATTGGCATGGTGGAGCATGCGAAGACCCTGAAGCGGATTGTAGAGTTCATTCGGGATAAATCTCCGGATGCCTTTATCCTGTGGGATCCGGTGGCCAGTGCCAGTGCCGGTTACCGTTTCTTGCGGAATATGGATCAGGAAGACTTTGTGCCGGTCATGAAGCAGATGGACCTGATTACGCCCAACCAGGACGAGTTCGCCCTATTCGGGTTTGGCCTTTCGGCATCCCGTGATGAAATCGCGCTAGGTAAGGATTTCGCCCTGCTTTTGAAGGGTGGACATTCCCAGGGCAAAGAGGCGGTGGATACCCTCTGGACCGCTGAAGGCCAGTTTAAGTTTACATCGCCCCGTCTTCAGGGAGTTGACAAGCATGGTACGGGCTGCCACCTTTCGTCGGCCATTCTTGCCAATGTGGCCCTTGGAAAAACACTCCCCGAGGCCTGTCAGGCAGCCAAAGACTACATGGACAAGTTTTTGCAGACCGGTGAGGGCCGCCTGGGCTTCTTGCGCTAGCGCACCTGAATCAGTTGCTGTTTGCGGATATTCCCGTTTTCAATTCGCAGAAGATAGATGCCTCGGTTCAGTCCGTGGGTACTTACGGGTGAACCCATAGATTCACGGAGCAGCTTGCCGTTAACCGTAAAGAGCCTTGCTTTTGTGCTAGCTTCGTACTGGAGTCCAGACTTTGAAATGGTCGGGATCAGTGCTGGGTCGTTGTTTTGAGATGGCTTGCCATTCTCTTTATCGGTGACAGCTGAGCTGTCTGTGCTTGCAATGGTGTTGTCCTTTACAGAAGCGGGAGCCACAGGAACGGCCACGGCGGCCTGCCCGAGGCCTCCCATGGAGTTAGCGGCACGGACGGTGATGACGTCTTTATCTGTAAGGGTTTTGAATGTGTATTTGTTTTCCGTCGAGAAGGCTTCGAAGGACCCGTTCTTGAATACAGCCCAGCATAGGACCGCATCGTCGGCATTCCAGGAGACGATTTTGGAGGCCGTGTCTAGGGCGACGATGGGGGCCTTGACTTGGGCGGAATATTTTTCCGGAGTCCAGCTGTCGGAGCCGCTTAGAACGCTTGCGAGGGTGTAGTCATTCGCGTCGCTTTCGCTCCAGACGGTCTTGAGCGTTGTTGCGGTTGAGGCGTCCTTGCCTCCGTTAAAGTACGTTTTGCGTTGGCTTGTGTTGACGGCGTTTCCATTGCCATCCTTGCTGTTGTACTCGCCGAATACCTGTGGCGCAGAATTCATGTCTGGTCCCCAGCCTTCGGCCTTGGGCAAAGCTTGCATGGTGGAATTTAGGAATACAGTCTTGGCGGTTTTCCAGGAACGGCCCAGGTAGAACGTATTGTTGAAACTTGCGTCACTTGTGCTGATTACGGCGTTGTCGAATACATACCCCCATTGGGTGGTGGTGGCTGCAGCAGTAAGGTACCCACCGTTACGACGCATTACCAGCTCGGTCCTGTCAAAGTAGATGTCACCATCTCCGCAGATAAAGTCAACGGTACCTTCGATGTGTCCACCATCCCAGTAAGCCCTGGATCCACCGCTTTTCTTGGTGTAATAGGTATCCTGTCCGCTGAGCAACTTCACGTTCTTGTAGATGAACTTGTCACCCTGCTGCATGATGGTGACATGCCGGCAGGCGTTTCCGCAGTTGACCTCGTTTCCGTAGATGGCCTTGTTCAATATGGTCATGTCTTGCATGTAGATTCCGCTGCCGTGGAGGTACAGGGTAGCGGTTACGCTGATGCCTTCTTCGATGGACTTATTGTAGAGGATGGTCTTTTCTGTGCTCTGCCCGATAAAGGAAACGTAGCTCGTCTTGAATTCGGTCATCTGGTTGGAGTTCCCGGTAGCAGAGCCGATGTCGTATTCTCCGTCGGGGAAGAAAATGATAAACCGATTGCTTTCGGTGGGTTTGGCTGCAGCTGCCGCCGCCATAGCTGCCTTGAAATCGCCATCAACGCCTACGATAAAGTCGACTTTACCTTTTTCGACAGCAAAAGAACTTGCTGCAAATGCAACAGACGCAATGATTGCTAGAACGGTGTGTTTCATTGTACCCAACCTTTCCCGAGATTTCTCGAGAAACATCCCTTACACACCTGATACCCGAAGGTAATTATAGTAAAAGCTGAGGACTACTCCAAATAGGTGTAACCGTACAGGCCGCTGCGGTAGATGTTCAGGAATTCCTTGCCCTCTTGCAGGCTGATTTTTCCTTCCTTCACGGAGCGGGTCACCCAGTTTTCCATGTTGCGGACCAGGGCCTTGTCGCTGAAACTTACGTAATCCAGCACGTCTTCTACGGATTCGCCGTCGATGACCTTCTCGATTTCGTAGCCACCCTGGTCGTTGCAGACCACGTGCACGGCATTGGTATCGCCGAAGAGGTTGTGCAGGTCGCCCAGGATTTCCTGGTAGGCTCCTACGAGGTAGACGGCTATGTAGTAAGGCTCGTTCTTCTTTAGCTTGTGGAGCGGAAGCGTATGGCTCACGTCGCCGCCACGGATGAACAGAGCAATCTTACCGTCGGAGTCGCAGGTCACATCTTGGATGGTTGTTTCTACCGTAGGCTCCTCGTCCAGGCGCTGGATAGGCATCACCGGGAAAATCTGGTCGATAGCCCAGCTGTCGGGCAGGCTCTGGAAAAGGCTGAAGTTTCCGAAGTACTTTTCGGCCAAAAGACGCGGGAGTTCCGCCAGTTCATAGGGCGGGTGCCGCAGCTCGCTTGCAATTTGGTTCACTTCGCGGGCGATACTCCAGAACAGGCGTTCGCTCATGGCGCGGGTAGGCAGGTCGTAGTCGCCTACCTTGAATCCGCTCAGAACGTCGTCGTTCAGCTGCATGGCGTCGTGCCAGCTTTCCAGCAGGTTCTTGGGGGAAAGGCCCTTGTAGATTCCGTAGAGGTCTTTCAATGCATCGGGAGCGTCATCGCCAATTTCATGTTCCTCGTCGTCGAAGAAGGCCTGGCTTGCGGTTTCCAGGATGTTGAACACCAGAATGGAATGGTGGGCCGAAAGGGCTCGGCCCGACTCGGCGATGATGTTCGGGTGGGGGAGTTTCGCCTCTTCGCAGGCCTCGTAAAGCGCATAGACCACGTCGTTGGCGTATTCCTGGATGGAGTAGTTCACTGAACTGGCGTTGGTACTGCGGGTGCCGTCATAGTCGACACCCAGGCCACCACCCACGTCCACGAATTCCAGGTTCATTCCCATCCTGCGAATCTGGATATAGAACTGTGAAATCTCGCGAAGGCCGTTCTTGATATTGCGGATATGCGTAATCTGGCTACCCAGATGGAAGTGGATGAGCTTCATGCAGTCTTCCATCTTCTCTTCTTTGATGTAGTCCAGGGCTTCCAGAAGTTCGGAACTATTGAGACCGAACTTGCTATGGTATCCGCCGGATTCTTCCCACTTGCCGCTGCCGGAGCTGGCCAGCTTGATGCGGATGCCGATGTTGGGGCGTACGCCAATGCGGCGGGAAAGTTCCACCACCAGGTGGAGTTCGTTCATCTTCTCCACGACGATGAAGATCTTCTTGCCCATCTTCTGCGCCAGGAGGGCTAGCTCGATAAAGTCTTCGTCCTTGTAGCCGTTACAGATGATCAGTGCATCCGGGTTGTCCATGTTGGCAAGCACGGCGTGGAGTTCCGGCTTGGAACCGGCCTCGAGCCCGATGTTGAACTTTTTGCCGTGGCGCACCACTTCTTCGAGCACGGCGCGTTGCTGGTTCACCTTGATGGGGAAGATGCTGTAGTAGCTTCCCTTGAAACCGTATTCCTTGCGGGACTTGTTGAAGCACTCGTTGATCTTCTCGATGCGGCTGTCCAGGATATCCGGGAAACGGAGCAGCATAGGGGTGGAGACGTCGCGGAGGGAAAGTTCCTGTACCAGGTCGTACAGGTCGATGTCCGGACCGCCTTCCTTGAGCGGGTGAACTGTCGCGTGGCCTTTCTCGTTGATGTCGAAGAAGTTCACGCCCCAACCCTTGACATTGTACAAGTCACGGGAATCGTCAATGCGCCATTTTTTCATTGCTCTGAGTCTCTCTAGTCAACGAGAACAGGGTTGAAGTTTTCCTTCCAGGGGAGGCCGTACTTGGTGAGGGCTTCCATGAACGGATCCGGGTCGAATTCTTCCACGGTATGCACACCCGGCTTATTCCACTTGCCGGTGAGCACCATCATGGCGCCGCACATGGCCGGAACGCCTGTGGTGTAGGCGATAGCCTGGCTGCCCAGTTCCTTGTAGCATTCCTGGTGGTCGCACACGTTGTACAGGTAATAGGTCTTCGGCTTGCCGTCCTTGGTACCCTTGAAGATGCAACCGATGTTGGTCTTGCCCACGGTGCGGGGGCCGAGGCTTGCCGGGTCCGGCAACAGAGCCTTCAAGAACTGGATAGGCACGATTTCCTGGCCCTGGAACTTGATGGGCTGGGTGCTGAGCATGCCCACGTCTTCGAGGCAGCGCATGTGGTCAAGGTAGCTCTGGCCAAAGGTCATGAAGAAGCGGATGCGCTTCACGCCCGGGATGTTCTGGGCCAGGGATTCGATTTCTTCGTGGTGCAGCAGGTACATGTCCTTTTTGCCCACTTCATCGAACACGTATTCCCGCTTGATGCTCATGGCCGGGATTTCGACCCAGTGGCCCTTGCCGTTTGCGTCGGTGTCCCAGTAGCTGCCCGGTGCAGAAACTTCGCGCAGGTTGATTTCGGGGTTGAAGTTCGTTGCAAACTTGTAGCCGTGATCGCCGCCGTTGCAGTCGAGGATATCGATTTCTTCGATGGTGTCGAACTGGTGCTTGAGGGCGTAGGCGCAGTAGGCCTGGGAAACACCCGGGTCAAAGCCCGAGCCCAGCAGGGCCGTGAGGCCGGCCTTTTCAAACTTTTCTTTATAAGCCCACTGCCAGCTGTAGTCGAAGTAGGCGCTGAAGCCCTGTTCCTTGCAGCGCTTGTCGTAGACCTTGCGCCACTCGGGATCGTCGATGTTTTCGGGCTCGTAGTTCGCCGTGTCCATGTAATTCACGCCACATTCCAAGCAGGCGTCCATGATGGCCAGGTCCTGGTACGGGAGGGCGATGTTCATCACCAGGTCGGGCTTGTATTCCTTGATGAGCTTAGAGACATTTTCGGCCTTGTCCGCATCCACGGCGGCAGTCGTAATGACCGTCTTTGTATTCGGGCGCAGTTCCTGTGCCAGCTTCTCGCAGTTTTCGCGGTGGCGGCTAGCGATGCAGATTTCGCTGAACACTTCGCTTGCCGTGCAGCACTTCTTGATAGCAACCGTGGCGACAGCGCCACAACCGATAATCAATGCTCTTGCCATTTTTTGTTTATTCCTTGTAAAGGTGTTTGTAGTGGCACTAATATAAAAAAATGGGGGAGGTATTTGGTTTTTACTACATTTCCTGCTATGGAATCTTACTTTTTTATCGGTGTTGCGGGCGTAGGCATGAGTGCCATTGCCCAGTATCTTGTTGGCAAGGGCGTTGCAGTTAGCGGGTCCGACCGCCAGTTCGGTGAATTTCTGGCGGGCAAGTGTGACAAGCCCCTTGTAATGAGCCAATTGGAAGAATGCGGAGTCAAGTGTTTTGCGCAGGATGGTTCGGGTGTGGTTGCTGGCCTAAGTGCTGTGGTGGTGAGTACTGCCATTGAAGATACGAACCCGGATTTGAAGCGGGCCAAGGAACTGGGCGTTCCCGTAATGCACCGCAGTGAGATGTTGGCAAAGATTTCTAAGGAAGCGAAGACTATTGCAGTGAGCGGCACCAGCGGCAAGTCCACCGTGACCGCCATGATTTACCACATCTTGCAGTATGCGGGCCTTCAGCCTTCCGTGATGACGGGGGCGGGCCTTGTGAACCTGCAGAAGGAAGGCAAGATCGGCAACGCTGTTTCTGGCAAGGGCGAATGGCTTGTTGTAGAAGCCGACGAGAGCGATGGAACTCTGGTCCGTTACGAACCGGAAATAGGCCTGATTCTGAACGTGGACAAGGACCACAAGGAAATGTCCGAACTACAGGAAATCTTCCTCAAGTTCAGCCACAACATTTTGGACAACGGAAAGATTCTCATCGTGAACGACGCCCACCCGCTGGCCAAGAAGTTCAGCGCCGGTCGTGAATTTGACTTCGGTTTCGAGAATTACGTGGGCGTGCAGGGCACGGACTTCAAGTCCGTCGGCACATCCATACAGTTCCGGGTGCGCCACCAGGCAGAATTGGTGAAGTTCGTTGTGCCACTCCCTGGCAAGCACAATATGGAAAATGCCCTGGCTGCAACGGCTGCTGCCCTCCGTGCAGGTGTGTCGCTCCATACTTGCGCCGACGCCTTGGCTACATTCCCGGGCGTGTTCCGCCGTCATCAGATTCTCGGGACCTTCAACGGCGTGACCTTGGTAGACGACTTCGCTCACAATCCGGCAAAGATTGCCGCTAGCATCAGGAGCGCCCAGGACTTTACCGATGGCCGTGTCATCGCTTGGTTCCAGCCTCACGGTTTTGGTCCCACACGCTTCTTGCGGAATGACCTGGTGGAATTTATCGCAAAGACGCTTCGCCCCAAGGATTTTGATGATGACCGGGACAACGACATGATGTTCTTCAGTCAGATTTACTATGCTGGCGGTACCGTGACTCGTGACATCAGTGCGGGCGATCTGGCCGATGACCTGCTCCTCAAGGGCTGCGAGGCTGTCTACATCGAAGACCGTGACGAATGTGCCAAGAAAATGGTGGAATGTGCCCAACCCGGT
Source organism: Fibrobacter sp. (assembly GCA_017475045.1). GTDB lineage: Bacteria > Fibrobacterota > Fibrobacteria > Fibrobacterales > Fibrobacteraceae > Fibrobacter. The sequence continues at coordinate 49,417 of JAFVGH010000055.1, forward strand.
GACACCATTTTGCTTATGGGCGCGAGAGACCCGAGTTTGGAAGGCTTTGCACGTCAAGTGAAAAGCCTGTTGGAAAATAGGTGAGCGCCCATCTGTGAGCAACAAAGCCCCCGATATTAATCGGGGGCGGTTGCGAGAGTGAGCGCAGATCAGAAAAATCGTTTCGTATTTTAGCGCGAACGGTCGTTATGTGAGCAACAAAGCCCCCGATATTAATCGGAGGCGGTTGCGAGAGCGAGTGAGTTCCCGGAGATTTTGTACCAGAGATGTCGAACGAGCGGTCGTTTTGGGGCGCGCGAGACCCGAGCCTTGAAAAGTACGCCCAGTCCGTTCAAAAATTGCTGGAGACGAGGGCTTAGCCACTTGTTTTTCGGCACATAAATGCTAAATTTGTGTTACAGAAATTGAAATGAAACAAGATTTGGGCTCAAGGTGGGCCTCTTGGAGTATAAATGGCTATTAACTATCTGGATCTCCCCATCGGACGCAAGTACCCCTACGAAGTGGATTGCGTGGTGGAAATCGGCAAGGACACCAACCTCAAGTACGAATATGACGAGCGACTGCACGTGTTCCGCCTGGACCGCTGCCTGCTCAGCTCCATGAGCTATCCTTGCACCTATGGCTTTATCCCCAGCACCAAGGCCGATGACGGCGACGCCCTGGACATGCTGATATACAGCCCCGCCTCCATGATGACGGGTACGGTTTGCACTTGCCGCGTGATTGGCGCTTTGGACATGACCGACGGTGGTAAGAAGGACTACAAGGTTTTGGGGGTTCCCACCTTCAACCCGCGCCCCATCAAGGATATTGGTGACGTTGACCAGATGTTCCTGCGCATTACCAGGAACTTCTTCCAGAACTACAAGGAACTGGAAGGCAAGGATGTGCAGATTGGGGAATGGAAGAACGCGGAATTTGCCCGTGAACGTGTGATTGCGGCCCACAGGGCTTATTTCCAGATGCAGGTCCAGGTTCCCGAGACTTGCTACCAGGAACCGGAAAGCGCCGACCACCTTCCTCCTGATGAATTGATATAGTCTTTTCAAACGTCATCCCGGCCTCGAGCCGGGATCTCTTTTATTTCTTTTCTATCCAGTGGTAGCGTCCGCTGTAGGAAATTGCCTTGCGGATGGCCTGGAATGTGCAGCTGATTTCGACGGCTGCATTTTTCGGTAGGGCAGCAACGCCCACGGCGGTGCGGGCATGTTTACCGTTCTCTCCCAAGATGCGTACGGCCAATTCAGAGGCCCCGTTCAGTACGGCAGGCTGTTCATGAAAATCACTTGCGGACTGCACAAAGCCCTGCATTTGCACCAGCATCAGGGTTTCGTCGCTTTCCAGGAGCGTCATGGCGGCGGCGATATTGTTCAATAGGCATATCTGCGCTGCTTCGGTAGCCTTCTCTACAGAAATGTCCGTAGGCACGGTGCCGCAGAAGTTGGAGAAGTCGCCATTTACGGAAGGAAGCTGCCCCGAAACTACGATGGTATCGCCGTAGCGGGTGGCGGGAATGTATGCTGCTAGTGGGGCGGGGCATTGGGGCAGGGTCAGCCCCAGTTCAGATACTTTCTCCTGGATATCTTTCATGGTTATTCTCCTTCAAATTCTAGTCCACTATTTTTTCTTAAAGACCTTTGCGAAACAAAATATACAAAGACCTATGATGGCAGCCCAGGAGGCAACCATAAAAATTAGTCCGCTTGTCGAAAACTCCATGGTTATGCCTCCTCTTCGTCGTGTTCTCCGGCTCTGCCGATAGACTTGTTCTGCTTATGAAGGATGGTCGTCTGCCTTGCGGTACCGCCCTGCCTCCAGGCAATGTATATTGCAACGTTCAGGAGGATTACCAGCAACAGCAGGAATCCGCGTACGCCCCAAGTAAAGCCGATTTGCGAGAATTCGCTACCCAAGAAGGTTACGCGCGCATCGGCGGCCACATTGCTCAACAGCAGTACGCCCATGCCGTCGTGGATAATCCACGCTACAAGCACAATGGCCAGGTAGATCGGGCACACGTACATGATAACGGGGCGGATAAAGCGGGGGAGCTTTAGAGCGGCGCCGTCGTTCATCAAGGCAAAAGCCTCGTTTTCGGGTTTGCCGTCTTCGCCAATGGTTTGGGACTTGTGGCGACCCAGCACAAAGGCGAAAATGAATGCCTGGATGGTACCGAGCACCACCAGCAAGAAGCTGCCACCCCAGAAGTCCAGTTCATCGACGGCACCGGCGGCAAGGCCGAAGATGCCCACCAGGCTGCCCAGGAAGGTCACGATACCTGTGGCGGCGATGGCCTTTTTGCGGTGGAACTTCAGGTCGTCTTCGCAGAAGCTGATCAGGGGCTGAATGATGGAAATGGCGCTGGTGACGCCTGCGATAAAGAGCATGGCAAACCAGAGGGTCTGGAAAAATCCGCCGAAGGGAAGCTGCCCGAACACGAAGGGCATGGTCTAGAATCCGAGACCGAAGGTGCCCAGCTTGGCGCATTCCTCGATGTTGTTGCCAGCGATGAGCACCGCCATGGGAATCACGATGGTGCCACCCAAAATAATTTCGGCAAATCCATTGGTAGCGCCTGCAGTCAATGAAGAAAGCACCAGGTCTTCCTTGGGTTTCAGGTAACTGGCATAGCAGAACACGATACCCATGCCGAGGCTCATGGTGAAGAACACCTGGCCCGACGCCGCAAGCCACACGGCGGGGTTGAGCATTTCAGAGAAGTTCGGGTTCCACACGAAGGCAAGACCCTTGCCGATGTCGGTAACGGTAAGCACGCGAACCACCAGGATAATGCCCATGATGAGGAGGATGGGCATGGTCACCTTGTTTACCCGCTCGATACCTTTGCGTACGCCGAAGGACAAAAGCCCCATGTTGCAGGCGAAGGTAATCAAGAAGAACAGGATGGCGGCAGGAATGGGGCCAACCTTGGTGTTCAGCATGATGTAGTTGCCGAAGAATTCCTTCATGGGTTCGTAGCCGCCGGCCACAACTTCCATGAGTTTTCCAGTGGCAGAATAGTAGGTGAACGCTAGAATCCAGGATTGTATAAACACGTAATAGAAGCTGATGAACAGCGGGGGCAAAAGCCCGAGAGATCCCAGGTGCTTTGCCCAGGGCTTTTTACCGAGAATGTAGTGGAAGCCGCCCGGTGCAGTACCGTGGTGATGGAGGCCTGCAGCACGGCCCAGGGTCCATTCCATCCAAGAGAGGGGAATGCCCAAAAGCAGGAAGGCGATGAGGTAAGGGATAATGAAAGCTCCGCCACCATTGGTGGCTGCCTGTACGGGGAATCGAAGGAAGTTTCCGAGGCCTACGGCAGACCCTGCGACAGCGAGGATTACACCGATCTTGGAACCCCAATTTTCTCTATTGTTTTGCATGGCTCCAAATGTAACAAAACGAGAGATTATGGCCAGGAATATAGAGCGTGTTGGCTTTTTGTAGCCTAAATTGTAAACAAACGTTTACGTTGAGTGTGAGTTTATTTTATTGGAAATCGAAAGTGTGTTCTAGGACAAATTCCGTGGCCTTCAAAGGGCTGTTTTGTGACGGATGTGAGAAAAAAATATACATTCCATGTAGATTTTTAAACGTTTTTCGCCTATGTCAATATTATTGAACCAATTACATAAAGCTGTGCCTTTCCTGTGCCTTTTCTCTGCTTTTGCCTTTGCCGCGGAGGAAATGCCTACAGAACAAGTTTCTGATGCTACTGCAGTTGCCGAAGGGGCTACATCCGTTGAGACGACACCCGCAGAAGCGCAACCTGCTGAAGTCGCTGAACCAGCAGCCGAAACACCCGCTGCCACGGAACCTGCTCAACCTGCCGAAGTCTCGGAACCTGCAGCCGAAACACCAGCCCCGCAGCCTGTGGTTGCAAAGGCTCCTGCTGAACCTGCAAAGTCTCCCGCAGCACCCCAGGACGGTGCTCAGTCCGCCTCTATTTTTGTGCAAGACCCTGCAGTGTTCCACCAGCGCGAGGCTGAACTGGAAAAATTGAAGAAGTCGGTGCAGGGTAAGAACGAAGGCTTGGATTCCCTGCTTCTGGAAGCGAGCCAGATTGCCAAGAAAAACGACCAGTGCGCCACCATCAGTATCAACGATGTGATGGGGGATGAGTGCTGGACATTTTACCGGGTAGAACTCCCCGCCTTCGAGGAACGCTACATGCGGGTTACTGGCGAGGTCAGGCTTGGTCACATGGAAATGGCCCGTGGCTTAGAAGACCGCAAGCTGCAGATTGAAGCCTGCGTTGACGCCCTTTACAGTTTTGCCCAGAGTAAAGATCAATTCTTGAATTTGCAGGGTGGTGTGTTCCTGGAACCCCTGAGTAGCGGTTTCCAGGCCAATTACGACTTTACCCTGCAGTACGAACCCAACCATCGCAAGCACTCCTTCGAGATTGCACAAAAGTGGGGTGAGACTTGCCGCGAGATGGTAGTCCGTCAAGATGGAGAAGGCTTTGCGCCTTTCTTCTTGGAAAGACTGGATAAGCTGAATGCCGAATTGTCCAAGAATGGTTCCTTGGCAGTTTACAAGACCGACACAACCGCCGCCCCGCTGATTTACATGGACATTGCTAGGCCGGTGCGCAGCGCCTATTATCTGAACGGTGTTAAGCTGTTCCATAGCCGCATTAGCGGGGGCCCTGCCAGTGAAAGTAATGTACGCATCAAGTTTGAAAACGGAAAAGTCGTGGTGGACGGTGAGCCTGTGGTTATGAAGCGGGGCAAACCCCAGACCTTCAAGGGCTCTGTAGAGTACAAGGAAAAGGCTACCGCCATGAACGGACGCTGGATTTGGGAAAACCAGGGAAACAACGACGGGGTGGATTTTGGCCCCGAAGAAGACGAGGCCGTTCGGGACAGCATTTATGCAGCGGAACAGGCTGCTAAGGTTGCTGAATTGGAAAAGCGCCGTGGGGGACATATTTCACCATGGGTAGGTATTACGGGTGCCTTTGCCCAATTTAGCGACAAGAACCATAAGGCCTTCGAATTGGACGAGAATACGCTAATGATTATGCCTGACTTGGTGGCTACGCTAAGGTTCGCTTATGGCTTTGGCGACATGGGTGAAAGCCGTATTTCCCTAGGTGCTGGCGTCTATGTGGGAGCCGGTTTAGGGGATGGCAAGTTGCAACGCGTATACGTGGCTCCTGTGGGGCAGTTCCATTTTGACTATAACAACTTTGGTCTGCGTGAAACGGCCATTATCGCCATTCCCGAGGATGATTCCGAGGAATGGATGCAGTTCCGTACGGGCTTGTTCTATAGCTTTGGAAACTTGGGTGTTGAGTTAGGACATGACTTTGTGACGAACCTTGGGCAGGGCGGCTACGTAACGCTGTTCTGGGAGATGTAGTATGAGAAAGATGATTGTTTCTGCAACTGGTCATGTCATTCCCGCGCAGGCGGGAATCTCCTCATTCCGTTATGCCCTGGTTCTCTTCCTACTGTCTACTGCCTACTGTCTACTTATGTCAGCATGCACCCTTTACGATAACTACGACATCGACCTGATGAACGGTACGGCTGACAATACGGAACAGTCTTCCGGTTCAGTGGACCCGGCATCTTCTGGTAGCGAAAGTTCCTCCAGTGCCGATACTAAGCAGAGTTCCGAATCCGGCAAGTCCACCTGGACCTGTGGCGATTCCAGCCTTGTGCGGGGGGATTACAAATACAAGACAGTCCTTATCAATGGAAAGTGCTGGACCAAGGAAAACATGCGGTATGTCCCGAGTACTGGCGCCACCATGTGTTATGACAAGGATGAAACCAATTGTCAGAAGTACGGATTGCTTTATGATTATCCAGCAGCCGAGGCGGTTTGTCCATCTGGTTGGCGACTTCCTTCAAGTGATGAGTTTGTCGAGTTGCAGGAATATTCTGGAGCTGACAACTATGAAGCTGGAACCCATTTTAAGGCTACTACCGGTTGGAGTGGCGAAAACGGCGATGACCTTCTGGAATTCTCTGGGCTTCCTGGTGGGTCATGCAACTACAAGTCTCAATGTATGAACGTTGGGGGTAGGGGCTATTGGTGGACTTCTACTGAGAATGTGAAGAATTCGAGCCACCTTACTATGGTGCTGAGTGGCGATAATGCCATGTTCAGTGCTGAAATGGGCTTGGAAAACGAGGTTAATTTCATCTCGGTTCGTTGTATAAAGATAGAGTAGCTGTTGTTCTTGGGGAAAATAGATGAGTAGGCTGGGGAGCATAGGATTAGCATCGGTATGGGGAGTGCTTTTTGCTGTTCTCCTTGTAGCCTGCAGCGATACGTGTGTCTCAGATAGTTCCAGTGATCGCGGTGATATGGGTGTTGTTGCTACTGCCGAAGAGTTGCCTCCCTGTACAGCGAAGAACGATGGCGAACCCTTCTTTGTCAAGTCCGAGAAACTCATACGTGTGTGTTCCAATTCCAAGTGGTATGCCCTTAAAGATGAAGAATCTGGTGAAAACGGAGGCGCGGGCGAGAATGGCTGTGTCGTTTCAAAAGAGACTGCCGATTCTCTATGGGTGACCTGCGGATCCTATTCTTTTTCTGTTCCCGTCTCCGGAGCAAACAAAGGTGGCTCCGTTGCATTGGATTCAGAGAAAATCGCCACCTCCCTGGAGGGGGTGAGGGGTTTTACCCAGAAGGGTCCTTTTTTGATGGGTTCCGAAGTCAACGTCATCGAACTTAGGGACGGACGAACCCTAGATCAGACTGGCGACAACTTCGAGGCGAAAATTCAGAGTGATGATGGGTTGTTCAAACTGAATGCCCGAATGATGATGAGCCAGTACCTGGAACTCCATGCGAAGGGCTACTACCGTAACGAAGTGAGCGGCAAGAATTCCAATGCCCAGCTGACCCTTTACGCCTTGACCGATGTGATGATGCGTTCCGGAGGGGTGGTGAACATCAACCTGCTGACCCATCTGGAATACCACCGTGTTGTGTATCTTGTAAAAAATAAGAAGATGAGGGTCGCAGATGCAAAGGATACGGCGGAGCGTGAAATTTTCAATTTGCTCCATATCGATTCCAAGGATTTTTCCAGTTCCGAGGACTTGAACATTGTAGGGTCCAGCGAAGGGGACGCCGCCTTGCTGGCTTTTTCGGTGATGTTTCAGGGCGATCGTGATGTCTCGGAGCTGAGTGAACTTTTGACCAATGTTTCGACTGACATGGAAAAAGATGGTACTTGGGATAACGCTAAGATGCGCGATTCCATCGCGGACTGGTCTGAAAATGCCGATGCTACAGGCAGACTTGACACGATACGCGCCAATGTGGAAGGTTGGGGCCTGTCGGCGATGGTGCCGAACTTTGAGAAATACATTCGTGCTTTCTGGACTCAGGAATATGGACTTCCGGCTTGCGATAAGCCTAATGTTGGTAAACTGGTTGCGGCAGGTGCGAAACGTCTGGCCGAATCCAAGAACCGTTATGTCTGTGTTGATTCTGCAAAAGTGGGCTATATGTGGCGTAGGGCTACGGATTTGGAGAAGGATACCCATGGTTGGAAAGCCGGAACCGACGGCCAGATGAAAATGGGCGACATGAATACGACAGTCACGTATGTCTATGATTCTGTTTTGGTGCAGTGGCGTGAAATGACGGAATTGGAAGAAATTTATGGCTTCTGCAACAAGGCTTTAGAGACTGATCCTGAGCGAAATACTGTGCTAAGGAAGGACTGGCAAAAGCACAAGAATGTGGACGGGAAAACATATATTGCCTGCGAAAACAGACAATGGGTCAGTTATCACTCTCATGATGCAGATACAAGATTATGGGGAGAAGCTAGCGATGGAACACTTCGTCGAGGGAGTTATGGGCTTGCAATGTATGTTTATGACGATGATTTTGGTTATTGGCGTATTGCTTGGGAGAATGAGCTAAAAGTAAAAAAAGGTTGCACCTCAAAAAATTATGGAGATGTGGCCATGTATGAAGATTCATTTGGTGATGCCACCTATTATTCTTGTGACCGCAATTATTATCCGGAATCACTTCCAGACCAGGATTTAGTTGAGACATACGATAAAAGTCAATATTTTGATCATACAGAATATTGGTGGGTTGAAATGGACAAGGTTGTTGCAGAGAATACTTTTGGAATACCTTGTACCTACGAAAATAAAGGACAAATGATCCGCGGGAAAGTTCGACCGAATTCCAGGTTTGTCTGTGAAAACGGCTTTTGGAGAGAGGCAACTCCTGAAGAAGAAATGTATGGTGAAGCCTGTTTAATTGAATACTCGTATGGTGATCCCTGGCTTTTGGAAACCACCAGCGATACGGCCACATGTGAAGATGGAAAGTGGCGTCCTGCGATTATATTTGATTTTGATACCAGCAGGGTGCCCCAAAAGTATTTTAACAATACGGTAACATATGGAAATTTGCATGACATTCGCGATGGTAGGGTTTATAAGACGGTCCAGTTTGATCTAAGTAATTCATCTTTGAGTCAAGTAAGAAATATTGGAAATGCTATGGGTGAACCAATGGAGTGGATGGCTCAGAATCTCAATTTTGCTGGAAATGAAGATTATCCTAATTTGAGTCATTCAGATCAACAAAATTCTTGTGCATCCCATAACCATGTTTGTCATAATGCGGATACCCTGAATTGTATAAAGGGTGGGCGTTTTTATTCCTGGAGTGCCGCTATGAATATTGATGATAAGTGGCGGAATGGAAATGCCTATAAAGCGGGCATTATTCAAGAGCAGCATCAAGGCGTTTGTCCTAATGGTTGGCATATCCCTTCAAAAGATGAATGGAAGTTGTTGTATGACTATATTGGCGCACCTTATATAAACGACCTTATAGCAACCCAAAGATTATTTGAAACGGCCCCTAATTCAACAGGTTTTTCTGCCTTGAACACGGGAGGTATTTATAATCTTAGTGAAGAATGCGCCCAGTTTGAAAAAAGTGATGTCCAGCTTTCTTGGTGGACAACTTCTGAAACATCTAATACAAAGAGTAATTCTTTTGATATCTCTTATTCACAAGATTCTGATAATCTTGTATATAGCAACAATGTCTATAATAAAACAATGGGTCTCCCTGTCCGTTGTGTCAAGGATTATACATTAAACGATGATTAGGTTGGTTAGGTTTTTTATGATTCGCCATCTAGTATTTTTCTTTTTGCCTCTCGTAGTTTTTTTTGCTGCCTGTAGCGGTACGTCGGTTTCAGACGAGACTGAGCGCGGCATGGGTGTAGTCTCCTCTGTTGGCAAATTGCCGCCTTGTACTGCAGAAAACGAAGGTGAGTCCTTCTTTGTTAAGTCCGAGAGCGGTATGCGTGTTTGTACCGATGGCAAGTGGTTCGCTGTTATGGATGGTTCCGCCATGGCTTGCCATACAGAGGAACTTTCCGATAAGAGCGGCCTGAAGATTATATGCGGAAATGACTCTGTCGGTGTGGTGTTGAACGGTGCCAAGGGTGACAAGGGCCTTTCAGGACAGGGGTGCTCCGTTACAAGAAAGACTGCGGATTCCCTGTGGGTTAAATGCGGGACTTCTACTTTTGCAATGCCTTTCACTAATTCCGATGTCCTGGATTCCGAAAGGATCGCCACCTCTTTGGATGGGGTTGGCGGATTCACCCAGAAGGGACCTTTCCTGATGGGTTCCGAGGTAAACGTCATCGAGCTGAGGGATGGACGTACTTTGGACCAGACCGGTGATAATTTCGAGACGGTCATCCTGAACGATAGCGGCTTTTTCAAACTGAACGCCCGAATGATGATGAGCCAGTATCTGGAACTTCATGCCAAGGGTTACTACCGTAACGAGGTGGACGGTAAAAATTCCAGTGCGCCCTTGACCCTTTACGCTTTGACCGACGTGATGATGCGTGATGGTGGTCTGGTGAACATCAATCTCTTGACCCACTTGGAATACCATCGCGTGGTGTATTTGGTAAAAGAGAAGAAGATGAAGGTTGCTGATGCAAAGGATTCTGCGGAACGTGAAATATTTGCCCTGCTGGATATCGATGCCAAGGATTTTTCAAATTCAGAGGACCTGAATATTGTTGGATCTGGCGAAGGTGATGCCGCGCTGCTGGCGTTCTCCGTTATGTTGCAGGGGGACAGGGATGTGGCACGGCTGAGCGTGCTCTTGACCAACATTTCAGCTGATATGGAAAAGGATGGTGTCTGGGACGATACGGCTATGCGGGACTCCATTGCGGACTGGGCGGAGAAAGCCGACGCTACGGGTAGGCTTAAAACAATCCGTACTCATGTGGAAAGCTGGGGGCTTGCGGCGAAGGTGCCCAATTTCGAGAAATATGTCCGTCATTTCTGGACATCGGCATATGGCCTAGGGGAATGCGGAAAGAATACCCTTAACAATGTAGTTGCCGCAACTCCGAAACGTTTTGAAAAATCCTTGGAAAGGTACATCTGCGTAGATTCCACAGATATTGGCTATATGTGGCGCAGGGCCACTAATGTGGAAAAGGATACCCATGGGTGGCCCGCTGCAACAGATGGGTTTGTTAAAAATGGTGATTTGACGGGGGATCCCTATGTGTATGACTCTATCGCCTGGAAACCAGCAAGCAATGTAGAAGTCCAGCTGCAAGGATGTACTGGTTCCCGCACAGGGGAAGTTTCTTCGAGTCCTATATCAGGAAATTATTACATCTGTAGGAATCGTACTTGGAATGTAGCGACTGAAGTGGAATACGACACTTATGATCCTCTTAATCCAGATCCTGTCGATGGCGCAATGAAAAAGGGTCGCGTGAATAGCAATATTACCTACATCTTTGATGCGTTAGGTGACGGTTGGCGTCCTGTGGTGGAACAGGAAATTTTGTATGGACCTTGCATTGCATCGATAGAGGCTGATTCTGCTAAGAACACATATCTCAATGAAGACTTTAGACTTTGTGGGTCTACAGGTTGCCATGGAGAAGGGGCTGCTCCTTTTATGGTTTGTATTAACCGTCAATGGGTTGGGAAAAACGCATATTTTGCAGACACTCGTTACTATAAACCCGGTGAGGAAGGGGATGTCCGCAAGGGAGATTATACCAATAATGTCTATGTCTTCAGTACGGATGCCGGTGTAAGCATTTGGCGTCTTGGTTGGTCTATTGACTATGAGCTTGGTACTGGATGTATCAGCTCCAAGAATGGTCAAGAATTGGAAAAAGACGGAAAAACCTATTCCTGCGCCCCTGTTCCAGCAGATCCTATGGGACGTGTTTTGGGTCCTTGTGGCTCATCAGGTAATTCTTCTTCTATGTTAGTCGAATCTAGTAGTGGGGCTGTTGTACCAATAACTATTTCCTACAGCGATGTGGTGTGCTCGACAAGGCATAAATGGCAGGTCCAAAGTAATTGATTTGAGGTGCGCGTTTTGAACAGATTTGTTTTTTTTCTTTCTTTGTTTGCAGTTCTCGCCCTTACGGCTTGTAAGGACGAGAAAGCTCCGGAGCCCGCTCCCAAGGATGTGGCTGTCAGCGCTCCTGTAGAAGAAGCCGTTCCCGAGAATGCCCTCTTGAAGGCGAAGGTTCGCAGTGTCGTGGGTACGGTGGAGCGGGAAAAGGCCGACTCCTGGACGCAACTTCGGGTTGGTAAGACCGTGGTGGAGAACGACCATGTGCGTACGGCCCTGGAATCTGAGCTGATCGTGAACATGACAGACGGTTCGGCCCTTAGGGTTCCCGAAAGTTCCAATGTCACATTCCAGGCGGAACTCCAGGACAACGTGAAGAAGCTCATATTCCTGGACATCCATTCGGGTAAGGTGCATTTCGATATCCAGAAACAACAGCAGTCGGAAATCTACTTCAAGACCGGTACGGCTACGGTAGCCATTCGTGGAACCGCAGGCTTTGTGGGGGAGGTCCAGGGCAAGACGGTGGCTTCCCTGAAAGAGGGTAAGGTGGAGGTGTCCACGCCTAAGGGGAAAGCCACCACCATTGTCAAGAATCAGACTGTCCTAGTGGATGACCAGGGTGATTCCAAGGTGCTGAAGCTGGAATCTTCGGGTACGGAAGCCCTTGCCGCTGCCATCGATTCCATCGCCAAGGCCGAAGATGGCGGTGCCGCCCTGAATACGGAAATACTTGAAAAGTCCATGAATACATTCGACAAGTCCTATGGCGAACGTCAGAGGAACTTTGAGAAGAATCTGCAATTCAAGGCTGTGGGTATTCCCGACAGCCTGTATGTGCCCAGCGTGATGCTCCAGGCCCGAATAACTCCGGGTACCATCGTTACCGTATGGGGCGAACGTGATACCGTCCCTGAAAGCGGCATCTACCAGAAGACCCTTACCTGGGGCGATTCGGCTTATGGTACCAAGAGGTTCCTGGTGGGCTGTAGCGATGGCGACGTGGAACTGCCCTGCTACATGTGGGTCACAGAATACGTTCCCATGCCGGCGTTGGGTGAAGCGGAGCCTGCGGCAGATACGGCGGCGGCCAAGCCTGTCGAAACCAAGCCTGCCGATGATGTGGTGGCCAACCTGAAGCTCAGCGTAAAGATTGGAGGTGGGCGTAATGAAAGGGTGCACCTGGACTTGCCCGCCACGGAACTCTCTACCAATCTGAAGTTTAACCTGGCTGGTATTACGGCGGGTGACTTGGGGCAGCTCAAGTCCCTGGTGGTGCTTCGCAATGGCAAGCCTTTCAAGTCCTTTGCCGCTGGCGACCTGACGACTCTGGCCTACGAGGTTCCCGTGTCTATCGAGCGTAACAAGATTGCAGATTTCGAGGTGGTGGCGACCCTCAAGAACGGCAAGAACTTTAGGGCCAAGAAAACCTACGAGGTTTACTGCATGGTGGCAAACCACCCCGGTGGAAAGGCCAGGAATTCCATTGTGCCGCCTGACCAGGAATACGAACGCTTGAAACAAAGTGGGGAGTTAAAGCACGAATAACCCGCCTCGTCATGGCGGCCCCCGAGCCGCCATCTAGTTTTAAATAGAAGGAATGAAACATGAAAAAGCTATTGTATATCTCCCTTTCTGCAGCACTTTTGGCGGCTTGTGCCAGCGCTCCTCCTCCGGATAATGACCCGGCCCGTGCCCGCGCCAAGCAGGGCTATGCCGACTTGAACCAGGAAGCGGCAAACTATCCGAAGTCTTCGGCTTCTGCCGAAGTGGCTGTGCCGGAACCTGCGGCGGCACCTTCTATTCAGGTTTCTAATGCTACCTTCAAGACGACGCCAACGGTTTTGGTGTCTCCTGCTATTTCAGGCAAGATGGCGGGATCCATCGACGTGATTCGCCGTAACCCCCTGGCAAAGACCGCCATGGAAGTGATCAACGCCTATCTGACTAATCGCGGCTATACCGTGGTGAGTTTGGAAAGCCAGGCCCAGTTGGACGAGGTGGTGCAACTTCAGAGCGACATCGCCGGAAACGACGAGGACCTTTCCTATGTGGCGGGTCTTTCCGTGGGTGCGGACATCAACATCACCTATGCGGGAAGCATCCAGGAAAACGACATCGTGATTGACTTGAACGCCAGCGAGGCCTCTACGGCTAATCTGTTGGCTAGCGAATCGGTGCGCTTGTCGAATAAGGGAGACGAGTCCCAGCGGGCTCTGGTGCAGCGCGCCATGGAGCAGGCCATAGTCTCTCTCGAAAACAAGATTCGTGACCGCCTGGCTGCAGAACTTGAAAAAGGGGCGCAGTACAAGGTGGTGGCTCACCTGACCGGTGAATTCACCGATGACCAGGCCGAAGAGATTTCCAATATCGTCTCCATAAAGATCCGCAAGCAGTTCAATAAGATGCAGGTGGTATCTATGAGTCGGAACACCTACGACCTGATGGTCTATGTGGACCCGGACAAGTACGAGGACGCCCAGATGGTCTATGGAGCCTTCGTTGAGGCGCTGGAGGGCCTTGCCAAGGTCCGCAAGCAGAACATCACCAAGAAGCTGATTATCATGGAAATCCAGTAGGGGAATCGATGCGCCTGATTAAGTCATTATTATTTCTTTTCCCGACCATGGCCCTTGCCGCCAACATGGTCACCTATACTGCCACTTCCAACGTGTCCCAGAAGGATGCCGACAAGAAGGCGCTGGAAGGGGTTGCCATGCAGATAGGGGCGAAGGTTGATTCCAAAATGGAAACCTACCTGTCGGAAAAGGCCGACGGTTCCATCGAGAAAACCACGGATAGCAAGAAGTCCGTCTCTACGAATGTGCTGGTGAAGGGAGCCAAGATTGTCCCGGGCCCCAAACAGAACGGTTTGTTCCAGTCTACGGTAACGGTGGATTTGGACCAGCTGGCGTCCAAGATCCTGCTGGACCTAGACCAGGTCAAGGTCCAGATGAAGTCCAAGGATTCCCTGATTCGCCTGGACATGCTGGATCGTGACTACCGCAAGATGGAATCTGACATGATCCAGCTTGAAAAGATGGCCCGCACCTACGACGAACATCTGGAGGCCCTCTCCTTTGTGCAGGCTGTGCCCAAGGAGCTTCGGCTAGAAACCACTATGGGGGAGTTGACGGAATTCTTGATTTCGTCCATGCAGACCGTAAAGCTTGACGCTCAGGAAAAAAACGGAAACTTGAGTGTGGCGGTGTCCGATTTTGCAGGCCCCATTGCCATTTTCCCGGTGGCCCTGACCCAGGATGGCAAGAACGTGGCTGTTGCCAAGACCGATGCCAAGGGTGTTGTCAATTTTAACCTGAAAAAGGTCAAGAACCTGAAACCCAGCGGCGATTTGACGGTCCATGCCGACATGAACTTCAAGTTTGTGCGCCAGTCGGCACTCCAGAACGTGAACGTCAGCTATGGAGCCAAGAAGACGGGCGTAGCTTACCGCTTGGCCTGTAAGGGGGCCGCCGCCGAGTGCGGAGCGCTCCAGAAATTCTTGACGGATGCGGGCCTGACCATCGCTGACCAGGCTGGCATTCCCGAGCTTTCTGTTACCCTGGAATTCAGCGACAAGGACAATTCCTCCAAGACCTTGACCACCTCTCGGGCCACGATCAAGTTCAGCTGTGCCGACAAGGAACTGGTGGACCAGCCTCAGGGCGTGGGCCGCGATGCCGAGGCGGCGCATGTGAAGGCCATTTCAAAGCTGTCGGCTTCCAGGATCCTGGAAACATATGCTGCCGGGAAGTAAGCGAGCGTAAAAATAAATTTACAAATAGAGGGGTAAACCCTCTTTTTTTGGGGTATATTTACAGATAGAGTAAACTTCAACCCACAAGGAGCTAATATGAAACGTGTCTCTTTACTTACGATATTGATTGCCTTGATGGCAATGTTCTTTGCTGCTTGTGGTGATGACAGCAGCAGTGGTAATCCAGCCTCTAACGACCCTAGTGGCGAAAATTCTGAGCCCAATGGTGAAGGTTCTGGGCAAAAGGGCTCCGTTGCGGCTTATTTACCCAGTGATTTCGCAGATAAAAAGGTTGAAGCCTGGTACACGTTCATGGAAACCCAGAAAGACGGTTCGCTTTGGGTGATGGCCTCCTTCTGCTTCTCAGATGGTACGGGTGTAGCCACTACCTATAGGCGTAAATCTAGTGGTGAGGAAGTCAAGAGAATTGAAGGTGTATTTGACTACACTATAGAATCCGGAGATTACACCAATGGCAAGGTCAGCGTCACCATGGGTAACATGAAGACCGATTTCGATATTGTTGATGGTGTTATGACCTCGGAGTTCGTTGAGCATCCGATGACCAAGCAGGATAACAGCAAGGTTCCCGCCGCTTCTAAGCCGACGGAAAATTCCGGCGACAACGACGATAACGGTGGCAACGGTGGCTCAGACAACCCCTCCGGTGGCAACGGTTCTGTAGAAAGTACGGATGTTGAAGCTTTCTTCCCGACGGCTTATGCAAAGAAGACTGTTGTTGCCTGGTACCTATCCGAAACGGAGAGAAACGCAGACCAGGTGAAGATTGAGGCGGCCATCCTGTTTGATGACGGTACAATGGTCGTGACAAAGCATAAAGTCAAATCGGATGGACGCGAAACCAGGGAAGTAGAGTTCTCTGGCGTCTGGGCGCTGCTGAGTGGTGACTATGAGAATGGCTCTGTCTCCATTGAAGGTGGCGCTATGGAATTTACCGTTGTAAATGGGGAGATGGATGTTCAAGGCTATGCCAAAGCGGAAGTAATGAGAAAAGAAATAAATCAGTGAATGTGGCTGGAGCCCTTGATTTTATTGGGTTTTCTTTTCTCATTTAACCCGAAAAATGAGTGTTTTTTGATTTTTCCGTTTTTTCGCTATTTTCGCGGTTTCTTCATTTTGCGGAAAAAGATGTTTCACTTTTCGTGAGACATTTTTTTTGTGAATTGGCTTTTTTTAGGCCGTTAAAGGCGTTTTGAATTTTTCTTGAAAAATGGGGTGCGGACATTTGGTGCGGACATGTTTTTGAGTTTTTCACAATTCTTGAGACAAAAAAGAGGCAGGATTTTGCATCCTGCCGTTAAATTTTTCGCGGTGTAGAAAATCAGTCTTCGGTTTTATCACCTTTTTTCTTCTGGAATATGGCGGCGAATTCTTCGATGGTAGGCACCTGGAGCGTTCCCTTGCCGTAGGGGTTAGGTGAACGCATCTGCGGGCATCCCGTGCCGAGTTTCTTGCTGGTGGCGTATTTCTTGACCATTTCGTGGACTTCGAAAACGTTGAAGTTATAATCGAAGCGGTCGAAGCCGTAGAACTGGAGCACGGTGCCGATGAACGGATCGTGGAATACGAGCTTTTCTTTCTGCTTGGCGAGCGATGCCGTTTTCTTGAGCAGCATGGGAAGCAAGAGCTCCAACTGACTATCTGTTTCTGCCTGTTCGGGGGTCTTCTGAGATCCCTGGAAGTCCTTCCAGTTCCTGAGTGCGGCATGCCAGTCAGAGAGCGGGAGCCCGGATTTCATCTTCCAGCCGGTCATCGAATAGTAGTTGTAGAAGCGCCTTGCGCAGTCTGCGGACTTGCCGAGCTTCGCGGCGTACTCTACGGCTTCGTCTTCGCTTGCAGGGCGGTTTCCAACGTTTGTGCGGGTGTTCTTCCCGGAGCGCTTGACGGACACGACGCAGTAGTCATCCTTGATTCCCACGGCATCTTCTGCGTGCATGATATAGGTGATGCGCACGGTAAGACTCCGGCCTGTTTCATTGCCGCCTTCGGTCTCGAAGAGCACCAGGCGGTCGCCGACGCAGTAGAGCCTGTCAACCTTGTGGATGACGAAGGTCAAGTCGCCGTTCATGAGCGATTCAAAGTTCCTTTTTCTGATTTTCAAGACGTATTCCATAGCGTTTACCTCACGAATTGCCAGCTTTGCGGAGCCCTTTTGATGTGCAAATCTTCGGGATAGAGCCAGTCGGGACCGTATTCATCGACGCCGCAAATCTCCCAACCGTAGAGCTTACCCCTGCCTTTTGCCTTGTATTTCTCGATTTCATCGAGAGAAACGCACGAATTTTCGACAATCTTTGGCGTTATTTCGGTGATTTCATGGCAAAAATTCACGTATATGACGCCAGTGATGCTTTTCAGGTCGGTGTCGTAGAGGTAAACCTTCAAACCGTCGCCGTCCAATGCTTTCGGGGCTGTCTTGCGGAGTTCCAACGTCTTTTCGCCGCTGTAGATCAGTTCTGCCCACTTGTGGTGGATGCTCATCAGGATTTCTTTCATCTTTTACTCCTTTACAGCAGGGCGCTCACCTTGGCGGCGATTTCGAACATGCGTTCTTCCAGGTACTTGCCCGGGCAAGCCTTGTTCTTGAACCACTTGTGGAGCGTCATGTTCTGGATGAGTTCGCCGTCGCTGTCCTCTTGGCCGACCAGGGCCTTTTCGTTGTGCCAGCGGAGCTTGGTGATGCCGTTACGCTTGCAGATGTCGGCGACCAGGTAGATGAGGCTTGAAAATGCAGCGTCGGTTACACGGTAAGGTGCTTTTTCGTCGCTTGATACCTCGATGGTGACGGCACGGTGGTCATTGGCTGCGTTGCTGCTGCACCAGCTGCGGTCGGATTCCTCGACATAGAGCGCGATGTGGCCCTGGTCATCGATACCGTAGTTGGCAGAGGCCTTGCGGGCCTTGGCTGCGAACAGCTTGCCGAGTGCCCGCACGTTGATGTGGCCTGCGGTGCAGTGGATGGTGATGGTGTCAATCTTGTGGTTCCGGGGTGTAGTCCTGTTCGGGCTTATCTCGGTGTGGGATACTAGCGGACTGTTCATTTTGACTCCTATAGTGATGAGGCTACCATGTAGAGTACGGTTATTGCGAGTGCGACAAAGGCGACGCAGTAGGCCGCCTTTGCCGTGGTCTGGATGACCTTGAGTATGCCTTTTCGGGTAATCATCTGAATGCGTTTGCCGTGATGGCCCTGCCGTTGAATCGCTTAAGCGTGAAGCCCCTGTTGTCGAGCCACTGCATCTTCACGAGGGTCTTGTTGTGGTTGTAGATGTCGCCCTGGTCTTCGTCGAGCGTGTTGTAGTGGGAACCGGCAAAGAACTTGACCGCGTAATAGACGGCGTTACGCTTGACGGTGCCCATACCTGCGTGTTCCAGCATTTCGCGCAGGAGCAGGTCGGCATATTTCTTGCTCAAAAATCCGTGGTAGTTGACATCGTGGATGAGCCATGCGAGAGCAAGCAGGATGTCGCCGATTTTAGGAATGAACGGGTTCACGACGGAAGGCCCGCTCCTGAAGTCGGTCATGTAGCCCGCCATGATTTCATACACCAGGGTTCCCGGAATGCAGTCGCACTGGATTTCGATGCGGAGCTTGTTCACGATTTCGTAGAGTTCCTGATGCTTCAGGCTCCTTTTCCAGGTGGGGACTTGCGGCCTATACGCGATGTTCACGGTCAACTCCTGCGGGGTGGGTGGTGTCGCAGGCCTTGCAGACCCACTTGCGGTCTTCGAGCTTGCAGTATTTCTTGTGACCGCACCAGCTGCAGGTCACGTAATCGGGGTATTCTCTCTTGAATATCATGTTTTTTCCTTTTTTGGGCGTCCTATGGGCCCGGGATTTGGATGAGTTTTTCTCCACCAGATGCGCTTACGTTCTCGGTCATATTCCTTGTTCTTTTCGCGCCACTCGGCGTTGTACTTGCTGTTCGCCGCCTTTCCTTTCTCGGTCGCGTTGTATTCGCGATGCCTTGCGTTGATTTCGTCCTTGTTTTCTTCGCGATACTTTTGGTGATACTGCTTGCGTTCGGGAGAAGCGTCGTATTCCTTTTGCCAGGCTTTTCTCTTCGGGTCGTTTCTTCGCTTCGCGTCGTGCTTCCGCTGAATTTCCCTGCGCCTTTCAGGGTTTTTCTCGGCCCATCGTTTCTGTGCATTCGCCTGGTTTCGCTTGCCTGGGTCTTCTATTCTCTGCGGACGGTAGCTGTCACGGTGCATGGCGATTTTGTCGGCGATGAGAGTTTCCCAGTTTTGCATGACAATTCCTTTTCTTGTTTAGTTAGGGGCAGTGCGGGGGCTCGAACCCCGCCGCCGAAGGCTTCACAACTCCTTCGACGTGGCCAACCGCAACTGCCCGGGGACTACCGTCACGACAATGGCTTAAAACGTGACGGTAATCGTGAGGACTGCCGCTGCCACCCAGTAGACAATCTTGCGCACGTTCATGTCCACCACTCCGTAGACGACGGCTGCCAAAAGGTCGAGGATGATGAGTACCAGCGGGAAGATTTGTTGTTTGGTCACTAGCCCTTCTCCCACTTCGCGGCAAGGTCTTCCACCGCCTTGTGCGGGCTGGAGCCTACGCCGCTGATAAGCGCCTTCCCGCCGTTCTGGCGGAGAGTGACCGCGTAGCCGAACTGGAAGTCGGCTTCAAGAACGAGCTGGTCGCGGAAAAGGTCGAGTGTCCTGTAGGTTTCGCTATTCGGCATCTTTCTTTTCCTTCTTGGCTGTTGCTACGATGTCGTTGAAGTTGAGCACGATGGTTTCCCACACTTCGCCGGAGTCCTTCTTCACCTTGCGCTTGAAGTTGATGGACTGCTTGGAGGACTTGACGATGATCGACTCTTTCAGCATGCGCATGGCCTTCTTCCATTCGGAATCCTCGATTTCGAGGTGCAAAAGCTTCATGAGCATGGCGGTGTTCACGCGGCCCTGCTTATCAACATTGAACGCCTGCGTGATGACCTTTCCCAGGTTCTCGTCGATACCGTCAAGACGGTCGTTGAGCCACTTGTCAACGATGGTCTTCACCATCTGGAGCCTCTCGTCAAAGCCGATGTGGTCGTCGATGCGGCGCTCGATGACAAGCGACTTGTCGAAATTCTGGAGAAGGATGTTGCCTTTCCAGTTCTCGCGGACACGGTTTTCCTTTGCGATTTCGTCGAGATACTTGTCGATACTACCGACGATTTCGACCTTGGTTTCCGCAATCTTTTCGGCGAGCTTCACGACCTTCTTGAAGGTCGCTTCCACCAGCTTGTCGCGCTTCTTGTCGATAGCGGGAATGTACTGTTCGGGCACGGGGCGGCCACGGTCGTCGAGCCAGTTCCCGTCTTTGTCTTTCTTTGCCATAGGGTTACCTCTGGTTAGTGTTCTTGTTTCGGTTAAATTCTTCGGGGCTCTGCGCCCCCATGGCGTGTATCGCCTTGATGAGCACCTTCGCGTCGTCCTTGCAGATCCATGTGACCACTTCCACGCCGGTGAGCCGCTTGCAGAAGGCGTTCAGGGCCTTGCGGCGGTCTTCGGAAGTCTCTGCGCGGCTGACCTGCGCCCACATCGCCTCGATTGCCCGGAGCTGTGCGGGGCTTGCCTTGTGCTTGGCCCTGCCGGAGAGCTCGTTGAACTTCTGGGCCTTGCCGTGGACCTGTTCGCGCAGGCTCTTGATGAGCGAGCTGCGCTGCTGTGTCGAGAGCTGCTTGGAGCTTTCGACCTGGTAGCGGTCGCGCAGCATGTCGCGGTAGGCTTCGTCGTTCATCCCGAGCAGGCGCACAAGGCCGTGGATTTGCCTGTACTGTTCGGCTCTCTTGTCGGCTGGA
>JAFVGH010000056.1 GCA_017475045.1 Fibrobacter sp.
CACCGATCCATGACTGATGACGTGCTCGATGAACTCTCTGAACGTCAGGGTTTCCTTACTCACCGCACGGGCATACCATTTGCCATAGGCGGCACTCTTACTGTTGTTGTTTTTCACCAACTTGTACAGAATTTTACTCATGTTTGTTTAATTGAAAATTGAGAATTGAAAATTGAAAATTTTTACGGATGTGAAACATCCGTTTTTGTTATTTCAGAGCTCCGATCTCACATCAAAACTCGGGCAATCCTTACCAGGATTGAGATCACGATGCCCTAGCACCAGCGCCTTGGGGTAGCGCTCCTTTAGATCGCTGAGCAGCACCTCCATGGCACGCTTCTGCGCCTGCGTACGGGTATCCTTGGGACGACCCTGGCGGTCGAGTCCGCCCTCATAGCACACGCCGATGGAGTGCTTGTTGTGGTTCCTGCAGTGAGCACCAACCTCCTGCTCGGGCCTCCCCGTCCAGATTACACCTTCGCGGTCGATGTAGTAATGGTAGCCGATGTCTTTGAAACGGCGGTTCGCTATGTGGTCGTGACGACATTTCGCGAACGGGTACCTGGTACCTTCCCGGGTGGCTGAGCAGTGGATGATGATTAGAGTGATGGTCCTCATAGCTTACTTACACGCCAAATCCACATGATTGCAGTCCTAACGCTGCCGCAAGGGCACTGAGGATTCCGATGGCGGCCTGAATGACCACGCTCCACATGTTCTTCTTTTGTTCTTTCATTTTTCTTTCGTTTTAAGGGTTAATATTTATTTCTTTGGGTCGCCTACGGCGAGAAATCCAACAGAATTTAAAACAAAATTAAACAATCAATTTGTAAGATTTTGAAATAGATTTTGTGAGATTTCTGCCCGCAGGGCATCCCTTACGATTGACACTGCAAAGGTACAACATCGGGAAGGGGGAAAAGGAGTTACGGGGCGTTGCCCAGAAGAACGTGGAAATAAGGGGAATTACAGGGAATTATTATGTAGTAATCCCTTGGTAATGTGCCTGAAAATGCGTATCTTTGTAACATGGAAAATACATTCAAGATACGTACATACGGGCGCATGGAGCTGGCACAACTCTACTGTCCCGAAGTCCAGCCCAAGACGGCCTGGAGGAAGCTGAAGGAATGGATCGACTACTATCCGCACCTGAACGAGAAACTGGCCCTGTTGGGCAGGACCACCTGCACCCGCACCTATTCACCGCCGCAGGTAAGGGCGATCGTGGAGGCGCTGGGGGAACCGTAGGAGCCCACCCCAGCCCTCCCAAAGGGAGGGAGTCTCGAGGAAGGAGGAAGGAGTAAGGAGTAAGGAGGAAGGAGAAATGCTTCGAGTTTCAATGGCTCGGTGGCGGGTTATAAGCCTAGTTAGTGGTAGTTATAAGGCTGATAAGTGGGTGTTATAAGGCTGATAACGAGGTATTAGAAGGCTTGTAGAAATCGAACTAAATACAGAAAAGTGGTGTAGAGGTGTAGAGGGTGTAGAGCATTTTTATAAACTTATATATTTAATATCCCTCGCGCGCGCACGGGGATTTTGTGAAAACCCTCTACACCCTCTAC
>JAFVGH010000057.1 GCA_017475045.1 Fibrobacter sp.
GCCGCCGGAACCCCGCGTGTGGACGACACCGTGGGCGCCGGAGACCTCATGTACGTGGATACCGACGAAAACGGCTCCATCGACGCCAACGACATGATCCGGATCTTCTACACCGCAACCCCGCGCCTGATGTACGGCCTGTATAATCGGCAAAACGAAATGTGTCTAAAGTCAAAACGAAATGTGCCTCCATCCCTCCTGCCTTGGTCAAAACGAAACGTGCGTGAATTGGTCGGCTTCCCAAATGCGCTTTAGCCATCTGCTTGGTAGGGGGCTTTCCCAATGCTATATCTTATTACCTTCCCCATGCGAGGGTGTGTGAATCGGGACAAAGACCGCCATTTGAAGGGCATTTGAACGCCCTTTGGGGGTGTCACACGTTCAGTTCGAACCGAACATCTTCGCCGTTTAACAGCCGTTCAGTGTTGGGAAGGTTGTTCTCATAGATGTGCACATTCCCCAGGAATAGGGTGATTGACTTGAGGGGAAGATCTATCTGGCGTGATATGAGATACAGGTGGTAGATGTCAGCCGGCAGCCCCAGACTGGCGTCAGAACTTCGCTGGTAGGCTGTCAACACCAGTTCCCCGCCATCTATCTGGAACTGGATGAGGGACAGGCACGGCGCCTGATTACTCTCAGCATCTGTAGCCCCAAGGAACAATACATAGTTCTTACTGCTTCTCTTTTCCTGATTGATCTTTGCCACCAGGGGCGGCAGTTTCTCGAAATAGGTGGGGTAACTATTCACTAGGATTGGGCCGACATAATCCCACCAGGAGATTCCAGCCTCCCGGTGTTTCTCGACATCCCGAACCCCATGCGTGAAAAGGTCCAACTCGCTTCGGAGTTTCTTCCTGGCAAGATTGTGGCCCTCGAATATTTCCAGGAGGTCCCCGGGGGTCATTGATAACTGTTGATTCAGGAGATACCGGATGTCTCCTTTCTTGTTCTTCTGGTTCTTTCCTTCCAGAAGAATCCGGCGTAAGATTTCGTGGTATTTGTTCATGTTTTGTGGTTGGTTGAATGATTATCTATCTTCGCTTGTAAACGCCAAAATTCGGGCTGAAAAGACCGTTCCCGGGGCAGTTCCACGCCCCTCCAATCTTGTTTCTTCCCGTCAGCCATCTTGAATTCAAATAATATTACTACCTTTGCGATGTTCCACCCATACTACGCATAATACGGCGTACAGCAAGCGGGGTTTTACTCCCGGCCGTGCTGTGCGCCGCACTGCGTTAGAGATGGGTGGAACTATTTCTATCAGGCCGGGAGTTTTTTATGCCTCCCCCGATGGGCTTTCAGTCTGAACCTTTTTCTTCCTGGCCTTCTTTATGTGTAGGCTCTTGGCAATGGTCGTTTTATCTGTTTCCGAATAAATCTGCGTTGTCTGGAGTTTCTGGTGTCCCAGCAGCTTCTGGATGGTAGTCAAGTCTACGCCCTGTTGTGCTAGAAGAGTGGCGAAGGTGTGTCGGCTCGAGTGAAAGGTGATTTTCGACTCGGCACCCACCTTTTCAAGGAGAGGCTTCAACGTCTTATTGACACTGGCATTGTCCCCAACCTCCTTTGTCAGGCGGCCGATATCCCCTTTGTACTTCTGGATCATCGCCTCGGCCTTCCCGTCGAACAACTGGGTGATGGGTATGTCCACAACGAAGCCGGTCTTAACCATCTTCTTATGGATCCAGCCATCCTTCGTAATGTGCTCGGCCCGGAGGGTGGTAATGTCAGAGAAGCGGAGTCCCGTGTAACATCCCAGGAGGAAGGCATCCCGAACGATATCATCCTTCCCGCTCAGTTTCATCCGTTCCAGTTTCCGGAGCTGGGATGGATTGACATACCCCTTCTTTGAAACCATCCCCTGAATCTTAAACCGGTCGAACGGGTTGGATAGGATGATGTCCCTCTTTTTCGCCTCATTCAGTAACGCCCTCAGTAGCCGGAGCCGACTAATCCGCGTGTTGTGTGCAATTCCGCTATCCCTAAGCCACCGGTCATAGCCCACCACAAACTGATAGTCGATATCGGTCACCAATGTCCCTTTCCGGAAACGCTCCAGATTGTTCAAGAGCGTTTTGTAGTTGAGTTTGGTGAGGCTCTTCCGGTCGCTCTGCTGGACCACTTCAGAACCGAACTCCGAGAGCCTTGCCCCTGGTGAGAGGTGCGATCTGACGGCCTCTTTCATCATCGGGAGCGTCACGGAGACCCCTCGTTTGATATATTCAAGTTCGATTCTCTCGATTTCCTGGATTTGCTTGTACAAGCAGTAATTGAGGCCATCTGCCAATTCATTGTCCACGACAAGCCCCCGGTGCCATTGGTCTGGCCTTATGTAGGTTCGCGTGGAGAAATAAATCTTCCGGCCATACTGCTCGCATTCAATCTGGACAAGGCCCTCGCCCCGCGCATTGAGCCGACCGCTTCGGTTCAGAACCAGCCGATAGCGGATTTTGCAAGTGAGTCTTTCATTCATAGATATACGGAATAATTCGGGAACAACTTTTGTGCGTTGTGTCGAAATACCGCATTACGTCAATGATTTATAGCTCATTACAAAACCCTTCGGGCGGGAGATGGGTGGAAATATTCTCCTATCGCTGCACATATCGTGCAACAATAGGAGAACACATCCCATTATTCGGCCAGATCGGCAGGGTTCCAGATCTTGAGGGAATTGGCCGTATTCTTACCCGCAAATTGGGGGTAAGTCTTGTTGGCGACAAAGTTGATAGTCAACTTGTTGCTGCCATTCGTCCCCTGGGTGCCGGCAAGGATCGTGCAATACTTTATAGGGGAACTGGAGCCGGGCACGTTCACATAGGTAACTCCCTCAAACACAGTCCCATACTGGAAGTTGTTCCCGAACGTATTGTTCTGGAAGTAGTTCCCGAACGTGTTGCTGCTACAACCGTTCCCGAACGTATTGCTGTAGCAACTGTTCCCGAACGTATTGCTGTAGCAGTTGTTCCCGAACGTGTTGCTGCTACAACCGTTCCCGAATGTGTTCTGGAAGCAGTTGTTCC
>JAFVGH010000058.1 GCA_017475045.1 Fibrobacter sp.
CGCTGGGCTGCGGGACTGCCGGCATGGCGGCCATCGGGGCCTGGAAGAAGGCGTATCTCAAGGGTAAGAACGCGCTGTTTACGCTGCTCATCTTCGTGGGCGCGCCGATTGCGCAGACAATCTACGGCATGCTCCTGATGATGTACATCCTGAACAAGTCCCAGGCGGCTCCGGCCAACTGGGCTGCATACTTGGGTGTCGGCATCTTCGGTGGCATCGGCATGATGGCATCTGCCTGGTATGTGGGCAAGTCCGCAGCGGACGCCTGCAACGCGCTGGGCGAAACCGGCAAGGGTTTGGTGAACTACCTGATGGTCTTGGGCGTCGGCGAAACCGTCGCGCTGTTCGTCATGGTGTTCTCCATGATGCTCGTGTCGTAGGACAAAGTGTCATGCCCGCGCAGGCGGGCTTCTCCTTTTCAAGAATAGCGGGGCATTGCCCCGCACCCTTTTTTTATAATTGGACTGCGAAAAACAATTAGGATTAGACCATGGTTCAGGAATCTTTTGAATTTGTCGTGTATATGATTCACGCTTGCGCAAACAAGTGGAATCGTTTGCCGTCTTTTGTGTATCGAAAGCTGGCTGAATCAGGCTGTATTCAGAAATTCCTTGTTCCCAATTACGAAATTTTGCATACGCAGAGCACTGATTTCGTCGTCAGCGATATTGAAGAATATCTGAACGTCCGTAAGGTGGCCATATGATCGTCTATCATGGTTCGAACGTTGTTGTTGACAAGCCGGATGTTGAGCATTCTTTTCGACCGCTTGATTTCGGAAAGGGATTCTATGTCACGACGGTGCGTGAACAGGCTGTCCGTTGGGCGCACAGGAAAATCGATATTCTAAAGGATGGGAACCTGAAGCCGATATTGAATGTCTATGACATGGACGATGTCCCTGCCGCACTCTCCGTTAAGACGTTCCCCGATGATTTAGAGGAATGGATTGATTTCGTGTGCAAATGCCGCGATGGTTCCTTGGAATATGCCCAATACGATGTAATTATGGGCAAGGTCGCAAATGACAAGGTTTTCCGTGTTGTGGATATGTATCACTCCGGTATCTGGGATATGTCGCGGGCATTGAAGGAAATAAAGGCTTATCCGACTTACGACCAGATCGCCTTTATCACGCAAAAGGCTATTGATGCGGTCCTGAAATACAAGGGTTGCGAAGAGGTGTAAAATGGTAGACGAAGATGTTCTTGAAAAAGTCTATCAGGAACGCCTGGAAGAGCGCATTATTGCACATCTTGCGCAGGTGAAGAACTGTTCGCTAGAACAGGCGATGGATATGTATTATAACAGCGAATTGGCTGACAAAATCCATCAAGGGAAAGATGGAATCCAGTATCTGGACTATAAGGTCTTGGTGCAGATACTTGTTGATATGGGAGGTTAAGCCATCTTGGAGATAATCTCTGCGAATCCGTCATTGTCCGCCAGGGCAATTTTGGAAAGAATGTCGGAAAAGATGTCGGATAGCACGCTCGGGTACCTGAGCCCGGTAGAGTATAGGTTGAAAAGGCTGGCCGCGTAAGGAGCCTGCTTAGGCTAGACTTCGAGTTGAGTCAGTTTCCCGTTTTCCTGCTCCGCCTTGAATATGTCGTAGACATAGGGAGAACTTTCAAGGTAAAGTCCGGTTTCCGGGTCAACTAGTTTGGCGAATGTTTCAGAAGCGTAGAACCTACGCATAGCCTCGATGAGAGAGAGTTTCTGGTCTTCCATCACATACGAGATGATGTCTCCCGTTATGACTTCAGCAAGCATTTTTGGCTTAGACATGGGCCGACTCCTTCTTTTTCAACAGCGCAATCGTTTTTTCTGAGTGGAAGAGAATCACTGTATCTTCCCTCCGTTCTGCTGGCTGACTAGCGTCAGGTCGTTGATGGCGTCTTCAAATGAGAGTGTATGCTCCACATCGTAGAATTCGACAAGGAAATCCATCGCTCCGTGATTGCATAGATAA
>JAFVGH010000059.1 GCA_017475045.1 Fibrobacter sp.
ACGAAATCCGCGGATTCTTACGCCAGCCGCTGAACGACCTCTGCATCAGCCGCCCGAAGGCACGCCTCAGCTGGGGCATTCCGCTGCCGTTCGACACCGACTACGTGACCTACGTTTGGTTCGACGCCTTGCTCAACTACGTGAGCGCCTCGACCGCCTTCCACAAGACTTACGCCGACGGCACGCCGATTTGGCCCGCTACTTATCACCTGATCGGTAAGGATATTTTGACGACTCACAGCGTGTACTGGCCGACCATGCTCATGGCTCTCGACATTCCGCTTCCGCAGCATATTCTGGCCCACGGCTGGTGGCTCGTGAACGGCGGCGAAAAGATGAGCAAGTCCGCAGGCAACGTGGTGAACCCCATGGACTACATGGAAAAGTACGGCATCGACGCGTTCCGCTACTTCCTCGCCCGCGAAATGGTCGTCGGTCAGGACGCCAACTTCACCCACGACGCCTTCGTGCGCCGCATCAACAGCGACCTCGCCAACGACCTCGGCAACGTGCTGAACCGCGTGCACCGCTTGGTCATCACGAACTTTGAAGGCAAGCTCCCTGCCGCCACCGCTACTGGCGACGCCGAAAAGGAAGTCATCGACCTTGCGAACAAGGTGATTGCCGAAATCAAGGAAGGCCTGCCGCAGGCTCGCCTCTCCCAGTCTATCGAAACCATCATGCAGCTCGTGCGTAGCATCAACCGCTATCTCGAAGTCAAGGCCCCGTGGAAGCTCGCCAAGGACGAAACCAAGAAAGACGAACTCGCAACCGTTCTTTACATTTCTGCCGAAGCAGTTCGTCTTTCCCTCTGCTTGCTGTGGCCGGTGATTCCCGCCAAGGCAGAAGAAGGCCTCGCCATGATCGGCTGCAAGTTCCAGAGCGCCGACGACCTCGCCTGGGGAATCCTCAAGGGTGGCGAAGCGTTCGGCGAAGGCAAGCCGCTTTTCCCGCGTATCGAAGAAGAAGTCAAGAAGCAGGAACCGCAGCCGAAGCCCAAGCAGAACAAGCCGCTGATGGCTGCCGACGTGCCCGCCGCTATGGACATGCGCGTCGCCCAAATCAAGGAAGTGGCCGACCATCCGGATGCCACGAGCCTCTACGTACTCAAGGTGGACGCCGGTGAAGGCGAACTCCGCACCATCTGCAGCGGCCTCAAGAACAGCTACAAGGCGGTCGAACTCCAGGACCGCAAGATTTTGCTGTTCGCGAACCTCAAGCCGAGCGCTCTCCGCGGTATCATGAGCCAGGGCATGCTCTTTGCGGGCGACCTCGACAACGAAGCTCATACCTGCCGCCTCGTCTCTGTACCTGAAGACGCCAAGCCCGGTGACCGCGCCCTCTTCAAGGGTGTAGCACCCAGCGAACCGCGCGAACTCAAGGTGAAGGACTTCGAGAAGATCGTACTCTCCGTGAAGGGTGGCGCTGTGTTCTGCGATGCTCTCGCTCTCGAAGTGAACGGCAAGCCGGTCACCTGCGACGTGGCCGACGGCAACGGCGTGCACTAAATGACCGCTCGGGCTAAATTCGGGAAACGTTTCTCTGGTTAGCACTCGCTCTCGCCTTCGACGACTCGTTAATACGAGTCGCCTACGGCTCACAGGAAATAAAGAATCATATACTATTCTTGAAAGAGCCTTCGAATTATTTTCGGAGGTTTTTTTTGTATATTATCCTCCATGAGCATTAAAGAAAACAAGATATTCCTCTTTTGCAAGAACTACCTCAAATCCTTGAATTGGATCATCCTGCTGGGTATTGCAGCCTTTAGCATTGCACTTGCAATCGTGAACAACATCCGCGTAGATGACGCCAAGTCTGTGGACTGGATTGGTTCCCAGGAAATCCTGGAAAAACCGGCGGATATTCTCTAAAAGGGGGCAAAAAAAATGATTGATTGTTTTCAGCCTCAGAACCGCATTCGTTCTACCATTTCAGGGATACTTCTGCTGATTGCTTCTTTCTTTGTAGCCGTATGCGTTGCCGAAATAAGTTTTCCAGAAACGTTCTTGACCTTTACAGACCAAGATTGGCTTATCGACATGTGGCCTAAGGCTTATCGCTACAATATCCAGGTGGGCCTTGGGGCCCTAATTGTGGCCTGCGCGTTTATTTTGCCAGCATATAAGATTCAGAAGGATTTCTCTATCCGTGCCCTTGAGACCCTTTGTCGCATTGGCATCGGAGGCATGTTCATCTTCGCTTCAATCTTCAAAATTCAAAACCCGCATGAATTTGCTGTTCTTGTTGCTCAGTACCAGTTTTTTCCGGCACTTCACCTGGAATTCCTGAACAACTTCTTTGCCCTTGTTTACCCGCAATTTGAGCTCTGGTTTGGCCTTGCCATGATTGTCTCGCCTTTTGTGCGGGAGTCTGCCCTTGCTATTTTCGGGATGTTCGTAAGCTTTATTATCGCCCTCAGCTGGGCGCTCTACCATGACTTGGGCATCACCTGCGGATGCTTCGAGATTGAGGGAGCCGCCGACAAGGCAGAAACATGGACCAGCCTTATCCGTGACCTCATTTTGATTTGGCCTACCCTTTGGCTTGCTACCCGCAAGAACAAGAGCCTGATTTCTATCTGGAAGGCCTCCAAGTGATCAACACATCCCTTTGTTATATCGAGCAGGATGGAAAATACCTGCTGCTCCACCGTGTCAAGAAAAAGGACGACATCAACAAGGACAAATGGATTGGCATTGGCGGGAAATTCGAGGAAAACGAATCTCCCGAAGATTGCATTATACGAGAAGCCCTTGAAGAAACCGGATTAACGATTGTCCCTAAATACCGTGGGATAGTAACCTTTATTTCCGACGGCACGAACGAAACGGAATTCATGCATCTCTTTACGGCACGGGAATTCTCCGGGAATCTAAAAGATTGCGATGAAGGCGTTCTAGAATGGATTCCGAAAGAAAAATTCGCCCAACTCCCCCATTGGGACGGAGATATGATTTTTCTCTCGCTTTTAAATCAGGATGTCCCATTTTTCTCGTTAAAGCTTACCTACCATAAGGATGTCCTCACTGAGGCTATTCTTGACGGGAAGGCCGTACGCTACCAAGATTATAGCCTCGCCTAATCCATCACTTGAATTCCGGAACAATGGTAAGAATCAAATTTACACCATGAAGTCCGTGGAAACCCACCTGACACCGGAACAAATACATCTCAGGCATTCTAACACGGATACCGAATCCCCAAGAATTGTAGAATTTGTCAAAATCGAATTCTTTCACTTTTTCTGCATGCAAACCGTATTCATCAAATAACACACCATCCACAAAACGGTCTATGGGCCAACGATACTCGGCACTTAGGCCCATAAGATGGAAAGCAGACCATTCATCAGCATAACCACGTAGCGGGTATCTTGCATTCATAGATGGGAAGGCATTGAAAGGAGCTCCACCCTTTTCCATTTCCCACATATTTTCCATTCTAAATTGGAACGCGAGAACCCTTCTTTCAAGAAGCGTTTCCCTTATGTTCTCTGGTCGCCATACACGAAGGACTTCATCCCACGAAAAGTCAGTATAAAATTTACGGCTCTGCCTAGCTTCCCTCGCCGATAGAATATATTGCTTGGCATTTCCCAAATAGAAATAGTGCTGCCATATGAGGGTATTGGCGATATAGTCATGATTTTTTTTGCTTTTTTCAACGCCTTCAAATCCGTCATATTCCGGGGCAAAATTGTACTCTCCCGAAATAATAATTCTGTCACCCTTTGATGGGGCATACGGGAAATTCAAATCATCATAAACTAGAGAAAGGGCAACAGAATATTGTCTAGAGGATTGGTATAAGCCGCGATCTGCTATAGGGAAAATGTCATCATTCAGAACACTATCCTTAGCATTGTCAGGGATACTTGCGTCAATAAACATTTGAGTTGTCGACAATTCCACATTTATTTTTTTTGAACTGGTCAAAGGAGCGCCAATTCTCCATTGAAAGCTCATTATAGAATCGGGTTGTACAAAAGCATTCTTTGTTCCCGGGATAATAAACACGTCATCGCTATCCCAGTCTAGTTTGTAGCGGAAGCCAACAAATAAAGGCAAGCCAAAAGGTTCTTGCTTAGTATATCGATCTGACAAGTATACGTCCCCATTGGCATAATAACTGCCCTGCAGCACAAGGTAATCCCTCGCAAAGACAAGGCTTCTATGACGATAAGTCATACCCAACTGCGTCTGGGATCCCGGTTTCAGGTTCATTGTGGGGTAAACGATAATCTTCTTTTCTTCACCGAATGTAACCAGTTCTACAGATTTTTCCATAACACCGTTGTTGATGGCATACTGGACGGGTGCGGAAACGGGGTAAACGGCAGCATTCAGAACCGATTGTACAAAGCTACTGACGGACCACAGGAATCCCTCGTTACTTTCGGTATTGACCTTTGACGAATCACTTGACTGCTTAGACTCATCGGCAAAGGCTGGATTAATCAAAAACAAGAGAAACAGCCCAAAAACCAGAGGCCATATGGACCTTTGCAGATAACCTGAGTTACGCCCTTTATTTTTAGGACTTAAATTCATTCTGGAACACAATATAATTATATTTCAACTGATGTTTTCGCTAGTCACAAAAATCATCAAAAGAGCAACTCAATATCCGATTGCCATATTGGTTTTTTCCCTTATTCTAGCGTTACTTTCTATTTATCCTGTAGAAAATTTACGATGGGAACTGCAATTGCAGGATGCCCTGACCTCCAAAGGGAGCTCGCCCCTTTATTACCATGAAATAGAAGAAAAGTTTGGGGCCCTAGGAAGCCTGACGGTTGTCATGCAGTCTGACGACAGCTCCCTGAACTACTCCGCTGCCCGGGCTCTATATCAAGAATTGTTGATGGACTCAACGATTCATTTTGCCGAATTTGAAACGGATATCGATTTCTACAAAAAACACAGCCTTCTTTTCATTGAAGAAAGTGACCTTGACACTATCGCGGAGAGGATCCGTATCTTACAAGAAAAAGTTACCCTCGCCCACAACCCGCTGTATGTGGATATGAGCGATAAGGGACCAAGAAACCTTGATTCCAATAAGTCTAATGAATCTGTTGTTGACTTTACAGACCTGGAAAACAAGTATTTTTCCATTCTCTCCAGGACTCATGCCAGTAGCGATGGAAAAGTTCGGGTCGTAGACATTTATCCCAATAATTCCCTTTCAGACTTGCAGGCGAACCGTGCCCTACTGGGCAAGGTCAAGTCGTTCTTCAAGGATAATTCCGCTTACAAGTCTATAGATGTCTATTATACGGGCAAGGTTTATGACACCATTCAAACGGGCCGTACCTTGCTCCCTGAAGCGAAGTTTGCCGGTAAAATTACGGCTTTGTTCATCTTGTTGCTCTTTATCATCCATTTCTACAAGCAACCACAGTTAATTCTTGTTTCGGCCATACCTGTAGGATTACCAATCCTGTATACCCTTGCCTTAGCCTGGTTACTATACGGCCGTATCAATGTCTTTACCCTGTTGCTTGCGCTGGTTTTGCCGGGCCAAGCCTGTCAGATTATAAGCCATATCCTGAACCGTTACTTCATTGAAAGAACCCGCAACCTGAGCCCCAAGCTTTGCATTGAAAGCGCAGTTCTTGGCATTGGCCCTTCTACGGCCGTCTCTGCAGGGATTATGGCATCCATCTTTATTTGCTTGATTATCGTCCCTGTGGCAGGTATTCGGGAACTAGGCGTTTTGGGAGCCATCGGAAGCCTTTTGAACTGGTCTTTCACCCTGCTCATTTCTACATCCCTTTTACAACTTTTCCAGCGTAAGAAACCATTCACCGTCAACAGCTTCCGCTTTCAGCGGGTGTTCAAGATTACGCTCCTGTCTTACCGCACTAATGGGATTATCATTACCGTCTTGTCAATATTAAGCCTCGCAGCTCTAATCTATGGTGGAGTAAACCTAAAGTTTCTCTATGACTTTAGGCAGACGGAACTCCCTAGAGAAGAGCGAATGGCGGACTCCCTAATTGCCGAGACAGGCTTCCCTCAATACGACCCCGTTATCGTCATGATGTCCAGGGACAATGGAGACGAGCTTTACAAAAGGTTTAAGCAACTCAAGTCCAATGGAAAGATCCCCAATATTGAGAAAGTCTATACATTAAGCGCGTTCTCGCCCAAGAATCAGATCCATAAGAAAGAAAAACTGAAAAAAATCCAAGAATTCCTTACTAATGACATATTGCAGCAATTGGATTCCACAGAACGGCTGAATGTCTCTAAAATTTCTGAAATTCTCTACAGATACGATTTTGATGAAGATGACCAGCCTGAAAACATTCGCGGAAAATTCAGCGACATCGATGGGAAAGCCGGAGCCTTTGCCTTTATCTTTTCGAACATCAATCCGGATAATGGACTGGAATGTAGGCATCTTGCGAAAGACCTATCCCTGTTAAATTCCGATGATAGCAGTGCTTACAAGATGACTGGGGTTCCTGTAATTCGGGCCAAATTCCTGGATTTGGTACTCTCCAATGTAGACAAGACCATTTTCTTCGGTTCCGTATTGGTCTGGTTCTTCTTGCTATTCTTCTACAACCGATTCAGCAGGGCCATTTTTACCATACTCCCCTCTGTCTTTGCCATGAGCTGGCTTTTGGCCTTAATTAACGTTCTTGGAATCAAACTCTCTGTGTATAGCACTATCGCCTTCCCCATTTTGATTGGTGCAAGCGTCGACGGCTCAATCCAATTGTGGACTGCCTATTACGAAAAACGCAAGGGTACTGCCTTGACGTTACTCCAGGGGAAAGCATTCTCCATCTCTATAAGCCAGATGGCCTCTATGATAGGAACATACGGATTACTGATGTCTTCTCATCCGGGCCTGAAAAGCATTGGTCAGATTTCATTTATTGGCTTGATTTGTATATCCATCGCCCAGTTCACTATGTTTTCACTGATCGCAGGTTCTTTGGATAACTACAGAATTTTGCAAAGACAGAAGAAAGAAAATGCCCAAAAGTCTCTCGAATAGAACTCTGAATATTGCCGCCTCCTTGACGGTTGCCGTCGATAGCCTCGCCAAGAAAATGATTTCTGAAGGCAAGGACGTGGTTAGTCTTGGTGCCGGAGAACCGGACTTTCCGACTCCGGAGCCCATCTGCAAAGCGGCCCATGATGCCATAGACCGCGGAAAGACCCGCTACACAGCCCCCGTGGGCATTCTGGAACTTCGAAAAAAAATCTGTGAGAAGCTGTCCAAAGAAAATGGACTTTCCTATGAACCAGAGCAGATTACGGTAACCAGCGGAGCAAAGCATGCGGTGTTCAATTCCCTTGCCGCCTTGATCAATCCCGGTGACGAAGTGATTATCCCGGCCCCCTATTGGGTTACTTACCCTGAATTGGTAAAATGGCTGGGCGGTGTTCCTGTGTTTATCAACGGAGCACAGAAAAATGACTTCAAGATTACAGCAGAACAGCTAAAAGAAGCCGTGAACGAAAAGACAAAGGCCATTCTGATCAACAACCCCTGTAATCCTACAGGGTGCGTATACAGCAGAAATGAACTGGAGTCCCTTGCAAAGGTCATCGTAGAAAACGACATTTACTGCATTTCTGATGAAGTGTACGAGTATTTCGTATATCAGGGTTCCTTTACCAGTATTGCCGCCATTGAAGGCATGAAGGACCGCTCCATTGTTATTAACGGATTCTCTAAGTCTTACTGTATGACCGGTTGGCGTGTAGGTTACAATGCCTCCCCCGCCCCCATAGCCAAGATTATCGGGAAAATTCAGGGCCAGGCCACCCACCATCCCAGCAATATCGCCCAGTATGCCGCCATCGGGGCCCTGGAAATGGGCAATAGCCAGTCCCTCAAGATGCGAGATGTATTCCGCAAGCGTAGGGACTTTATGGTGTCAAGAATCGGAGCCACCCTCGGTCAGCAGCTGAGCGCTCCCGAAGGAGCCTTCTACCTGTTTGCCCCCGTCAGTTCCGTCTATGGACGTACAACGCCTGAGGGAAAGACAATCAAGGGCTCTGTAGACCTGTGCCAGTACATTCTTCAAAGTCAGGGACTTGCCATCGTTCCAGGAGCAGCCTTTGGCAACGACAGCTGCGTACGTTTTTCCTATGCCGCCAGTGACGAGAATCTCGAGAAGGCATGTAGGCGTTTCGATGCCGCCATCAAGAGCTTGAAATAGATTTTGTAGAATAGCTGCGCCATGTTCCACATAGTCACACCCGAAAAAGGAAAGCCGTTTACCATCGGAAGAAAAGAGGATTGCGATATCCGCTTTTCCGATGTATTCGTTTCTAGAGAGCATGCAACTATTGAGTTCACCAGTGAAATGTGGGTTCTAAGAAACCTGTCTAGCAATAGCGTTACCCAGGTAAACGACAAGGATGTTTCCGAAGTTGAACTGAACGACGGAGATATTATCGTCATAGGCCTGCATAGGCTCAGAGTCACGCTGCGTGGGGATGCCCTTTCCCTGCTACTTCTCGATTCGTCTGATTCTACGGAGTCTTATACACTGTCTTCGGAGAGCACCGAAGTCTCTTTGGAAACTGAAAACGGTACAACCACATTCACGGCAAAGCTTACTGATGATGGTTGCAGCCTGCTCTTCAAAAAGAAGATTTCAGATTCCAACGGAAAGAAAATTCAGGAAATCCGCCTGAATGCCGGTGAGACCACCCGCTTTGAGAATTTTGAATTTACGTTACAGTCTGGAGACCTTCTGGTTAAGCGTGCGATGTCGGGTTTCGACGTGACATTACAGCATCTTGATGTCTATGCCGGCAAAAAGGAACTGCTGTCCGACATCAATCTTTACTTGCCAGCCGGCGAGATTCTCGCCATCATCGGTCGTTCTGGCCAGGGAAAGTCCTCTCTGCTTAAAATGTTGAAAGGAGAATACACAAAGTCTCCTGAAGGCGAAATCCTCTTCTCTGGCCTGGATTACCGCAACAAGGAAATCCGAAAACGTATAGCCTTCTTACCGCAAGATCCAGCCCTTCACAAGGACTTGACCGTTATGGAAACGCTCTTTCACGGGGCAAAGATTTCCATGGACCGAAAGGAGTTGAAGGCTTCTTTCGATGAAAAAGCGTTGCGTATTTGCGAGCTCTTTGGACTGACTGCCCGCAAGGACAATCCCGTAAAGACGCTGAGTGGTGGTGAAATGCGTAGGCTCGCCTTGGCCCAGGAACTGATAGGCGCTCCGGGCCTAATTGTATTGGATGAGCCTCTTTCGGGCCTGGACCCCTACAACGCAAACATTCTCTGCACCCACCTAAAACAGCTGGCCTTTTTAGGACATACGGTAATTCTCACTACCCACAGCTACGAGGCCCTGAATATCGCCAACAAGGTGCTGGTTATCCATCAGGGCAAACAAGTCTTTTACGGGACGCGCGAAGAATCGGTAGGCTTTTTTAACACCAAAAGTGCCGAAAGTATCTTGGCGGGCCTGAACGACGACTCCTTTATCCGCTGGGCTTCTTCGAAAAAATCCCTTGAAGTTTCAGAATCCCAAAAGAAAAGCAGAACCTATTTTGCCGACGAGAAGAAATCAGCCCTCCTCCCCTACCATATCAGCTTGATTTTGAAGCATTGGTCTCGGGACAAGGGCAAAATGGCGGCCCTGCTTATTCAGCCGTTTATCTTGGGGTTTGTCTTCTCGCAGATTTTCTCCAACATTTCATCTCTCTGGATTGTAAGCTTCGCCATCATCCTGTGTGCCAACTGGTTCGCACTATCCCTTTCTATTCGTGAAATTGTTCAGGAAAAGGAAATCTTGACCAATGATTTGCGGAAAGGAATGTCCATATTCCCCTACTTGCTTGCCAAGACAGGAATTTCCTCCATTGCTGCTTTTTTGCAGACCTTAATCATTTACGGTTTTATCTCTTTCAAAGTGATTATGCACCCCTCGGTACTATTCCTGTGTATTGTGTTTGCCCTAACCGTAATCCCCGCTGTAAGCATGGGTTGCCTTGTCAGCGCATTCTCCAAGAATCCTGGCCAAGCGAATGCGTTCTTGCCTTTGATTATCATTCCGCAGGTGGCCTTGGCCGGCGCCTTGGTTCCCCTGGATCAAATGCAGGCCATAGGCAAGGCCTTGTCGTACCTTATCTGGTCGCGCTATGACCAGAGTGCCCTGCTAGATTTGCTTTTGGAAAGGCCCTACGATGGTCTTAACCTTGTAATGGCAATGACACTTTCCCTTATTTTTTGTATTATAACGTCCGTAAATTTATACTACCTCAGAAGAGCAAGATGAGTCCCGAGAACCAATCAAATAATTTCCCGCGTCCCTTCAACCAGAATTATGACCTGATAGACACCCTTGGTCGTGGCGGCATGGGTTATGTCTACAAGGCTTTGGACAAGAGGCTCGGCCGCGAAGTGGCC
Source organism: Fibrobacter sp. (assembly GCA_017475045.1). Lineage (GTDB taxonomy): Bacteria > Fibrobacterota > Fibrobacteria > Fibrobacterales > Fibrobacteraceae > Fibrobacter. Next base: position 10,408 of record JAFVGH010000059.1, read on the forward strand.
CTGAAGGTGTTGGATTCGTCTTCCGATGAAGAGGCTATTCAGCGGTTCTACCTGGAAGCCCAGGCCATGAAGGAATTGGACCATCAGAACATTGTCCAGATTTTCGACTTCGGAAAACAGGACAAGCAACTTTTCATCGCCATGACCTACGTGAAGGGAGTGTCCCTTGCCGACATCCTTCAAAAGCAGAGCATGCTCCCCTTCTCCTCTATCGAGGTCATCATTAAGCAGATTGCCCGCGGGCTTCTGTACGCCCATAACCGAGGCATTGTCCATCGTGATGTAAAGCCCTCCAACATCATGATTACCCACGACAATCGTGTCTACATCATGGACTTTGGAATCTCATACATCCAGGAGATGGAAAAGCAGCGACTGACCAAGACCGGCATGACCATGGGAACTCCGGAATACATGTCTCCGGAACAGTGCCATGGCGAAGAAGTGACGCTGCAGTCCGACATTTACAGCATGGGCATCATTCTCTTCGAGATGACCTGCGGACGACTGCCCTTTAACGGGAACAGGCCCATCGAGATTGCCATTCAGCATGTACAGAACCAACCGCCAGATCCAAGACAGTTCCGCCCCGACATGCCCAAGGGCCTTGCTGAACTTATCTTGAAATGCCTCAAGAAAAAGTTGAACGAGCGATTCCACGACATGCAGGAATTCCTGGATACCTGCGATGCGGTGTTCCCCCAGAAGGACACCCGCGCTACAACCCAGGTTACCCGCAAGCATTCCTTGCTGAGCCACGGAAGGGAATCTATTGCCGAAGCCGCCACACGCCTGCCCTCCAAGGCGCGGGCCATTCATAGAAAACTCACGGCACTGGCCCTTTCCATATTCCCGCTGATTATCATTCTGATGGTCCTGCTGATGCTGACCCACAAACCCGAAAGTACGCTACAGACTTTGGAATGGGACGATGCTGTAGGCAATTTCGAGACCAAGGCTCTGGAAAATGACGGCGGAGTAGATTATGGCCTGGACAACCTGAACGACGGTGACTTAAAGACAGCATGGCTAAACAGCATGCCCCTGAAGCCGCAGAATCCAGTTCTCAGCCTCTATTTCAAGAACAACACGCTGGTAACCCATTTGGGTATTGCCATCGGGTACCAAAAGTCCGTCGACGACCTGTTCGGCGACCGTTTCCGTATATTCAAGAAGCCCAAGACCATCACCATAGAATCAGCCGATGGTTTCAAACAAAAGGTCAAGCTTGAAAACATCAAGGGTATGCAATACCCCACCATCCAGGCCATTGAAACCACAGAACTCAAGTTCTACCTGGAAGACGTCTTTGAAGGCGAAAACGAAGACTTCGCCATTTCGGAAATCCGCCTGCTTGGAATGGAGATCAATTAGTAGTGTGGGATGTGTAATGTGGGATGTGTGATGAAAGGTGGACAATTTAATACGGCAAGGTCGGTAAACAGAAAGAAAGGGAATCTCGTAGAGACCGAGGCGTCCGCTTACTTGTGCCGTGAAGGCTACGAAATTCTTGCCCGAAACTACGCCTATCGTGGTGGCGAGCTGGACATTGTCGCCCGAGACGGGAAAACCGTGGTTTTTGTAGAAGTCAAGTCTGTGTGGACAATCGGGCAAGGGAACCCTGCCGCTCGTGTAAACGCCCTCAAGCAGCACAAAATCTGGAATACGGCCTGTCACTTTCTTCACACGCAAAAAGACAAGGCTCCGCAGGGGTTCGAAACGCCCTGCCGTTTCGATGTGCTGTCTGTACGGGCATACCAGAAACCCATGCAGTTCGAGCATTTCAAGAACGCCTTCGAAGGTTCCCAGGTGATTCCCCAGTGCTAGATTGAAAGGTCACTTAATTATGCGTTTTGAAGTCCATCCTGTTAATCCGCAATCACGAATCGTTAAGCTAGCCGCAGCCGCCCTGGAAGACGATGGCCTGGTGCTCTACCCTACCGAATCCGGCTACGCTATTGGCTGTAACGCCGAGTCCCCGAAGGCAATTCACAAGCTCTACGCCCTCAAGAAACCCATGAAGAAGTTTTTCATGGCCCTTATTGTACCGAACATCAAGGCGGCGACAGGTTATGCCCGCGTAGATAATTTCGCATTCAACATCATGAAGCCGAGGGTCCCGGGGCCCTACACCTTTATTTTGCCGGCGGACCCGCACATTGCACGGCGGCTAGACGTAAAGCGTCCGGAAATCGGCATTCGTATGCCCACACACCCCTTCTTTGCGGAACTGTTCCAGCATTTCGACAAGCCCATCCTGAGTACGGCGGCAAAGCTCAGCGAAGAGGATATTTACGAGCCAGACGAAATCTGGAAAACATTCGAGCATTCCGTAGAAATGATGGTGGACTGCGGTCCCATCGAAATTAACCCCACGAACATCATCAGCCTGATAGGTGACCAGGTCGAAGTGATTCGTGGCGAACTTGTCTGATTTTTTGAATTAGTTTCCGTTGATGCAACGCACGGAGTAGGCGTTGTTCTTGTTGCTGACCAGCTGACGGACCATCTGGTCGGACATACGGCCCATGGCCCAAAGCCAAATGGTTTCGTTGCGTCCGTTCTGTGCAGACCAGAAACCCGCATACTCACCCATGTCCTCGTAACGAACGGTCTTGGAACCGATCATCTTGCGGTATCCCGAAGAGAACACGGTAAAGCCATATTCGTCGGTACCGCCACCGCCATGCCAGCCTGTGGTGGACTTGAGTTTGCTGGCGAATTCACCGCACTTGTCTACACCATCATAACACTGAGTAAGGCCAGTCAGCATGTCCTGCCATTCCCTATCACGAGGCAGGTGCCAGCCTTCGGGGCAAGCCTTGCGGGCCCCTTCCAGATCATAAAGACGACCGCTACGAACACAGTAGTTGTCCTTGTCTTCGTAACACCAGGAATGTCCAGGGACATTGTAGTTTGCGTTCTGGGCAAACCATTCGCGGCCTTCGATCTTGATGGTCCTGTAAACCTGTCCATCACGAGGATCCTTGAACTGGCTGGAATTGTCCCGGATAATGGCGCGGTGTTCCTGCTCTTCGCGCCTAAAATTAACTAGCAGCTCACGCTTATATTTTTCACTTTTTTCGTATTTCTTATTCCAAGTATCCTGAGCTTTCTTGTTGAAGAACTTGATCTTTATGTCACCTACGGCATAAAGTGCATCTCCACAAGCCAAATCAACACCGGCTACATGAACCACAAGATCTTCTTTTCCAAAGGTCTCTGCATCTCCAAAAAATGAAATCCAGGCCTCTTTGGTGGTATTGCATACCGAGAAGAAATCTCCCCTTTCGATGACTTCGGCAGGAACAGTCATGTTACCGGAAATGGCGAAAGAAAAGCCGTCACTATCGACCTTGAAGGCTACGGGTTGGACATTCTTGTAATGGGTGTATTTTCCTAGACGAACATTGCCGCTAATCTTTGCCGAGGCATAGCTGCCCTCCTCATTGGTCTTGAAAATGGATTCCCAGGACTTGGGTACGGCAAAGGAATAAATTGCAGAAAGACAGACTAAACAACAGACAATTTTGCGAAGCACAGGGACCTCTCGTTAAAAACAGGAACAATGATAGTTTTTTTTATTCCAAATGGCATTCACTTTATGCTAAAACAATATAAAAAAGCTACATTGTAGGCCATGGCAAAAAACAAGTACATTCTTCAGATTCATTGCCCCGATCAGACAGGACTTATTGCTGGTACAACCCAGGTCCTTGCCAAGGCGGGTGCCAATATTATTGATTTGCAACAACATACGGCCAAGGATATCGAAACATTTTTCCTCCGAGCCGTCTTTGAAATGGAATCCGACGACGTCCAGGAAATCTATAAGCACCTTGAAACCCTAGAGGGACACCTGAAGCTCAATTGGAAACTGTTCGACACTTCCAAGACGGAACGTGTGGCTATTTTTGTGTCCAAGACGGACCATTGCCTCTATGACCTGCTTCTGAAACAGCGTGACGGCGACCTGCCCTGCGAATTCAGCTGCATTGTGGGCAACCACCCTGACCTTGGGCCTGTAGGCGGAACCTTCGGCGTGCCCTTCTACTATGTGCCCAGCAATCCGGACAAGAATATCCCCGAGAACCGTTTCCGCGAAATCATCGCCGAGACCCGCACCGATACGGTGGTTCTTGCCCGTTACATGCAGATCTTGAGCGAAGCCTTTACCGAAGAATTCAAGTACCGCATCATCAACATCCACCACGGATTCTTGCCTGCCTTCAAGGGGGCAAAGCCCTACCACCAGGCCTGGCACAAGGGCGTAAAGATTATCGGTGCTACCGCCCACTTTGCTACCGAGGACCTGGACCAGGGTCCCATTATCTGCCATGATATCCAGCGGGTACCCGAAACGGCCAGCATCGACGAACTGGTGGAACTGGGTAAGGACATCGAAAAGCGTACACTGTCGGCAGCCCTGAAGCTCTGGCTCGAGCACCGCGTGTTCGTCTATGCGGGAAGAACATTTATACTCTAGGAGACACCATGTCCGAAGAAATCAAGAACGAAGAAGAGAAGGTGGTCGAAACCCCAGCTGAAGCCACGCCGGCCCCTGCTACAGAGGCCCCCGCCGAAACCGCCGTTTCAGCGGCTGCCGAACCAGCAGCCGAAACACCGGCCGAACCGGCACAGCCTGCCGTCTCGGAAACCCAGCCACAGATCATTGTCCAGAAAGAACGGGGATTCTCCCACTATGTAGGCTTTGCCCTGCTCTGTGTGCTGAGCATCTGTTTCTTCTTTATGCCGGGTATCGCTCTCACCTTCGGCGTCAGCCGCCTAGTTGACTTGAACGGTGCAGCAGCGTGGATTTTTAGCGCAATCTTGAGTGTTATCATCTGGCTTATCTTTAAACTCAAGGTCAAGGGCTTTAAGAAGTCCTTCTACTTCTACATCGGCCTTTGTGTGGTGGTTCTAGCCCTGCTTATTGCCATTGAGGTACTGACAGAAAAGTTGAATGTGTTCGCCAGCATATTCGCTCTCTTGACAGGAGCTGCAGCATAACCATGAATATCAAAGACAATTTTGTCCATTTTCTAGTTGAATCCGGAGCTCTCAAGTTCGGCGACTTTATCACCAAGAGCGGTCGCGAAACCCCGTATTTCATCAATACCGGCGAGTTCCGCACGGGTGCAAGCCTTTCCAAGCTGGCCGAATACTATGCCAGCACCTTTATGGTTCATTTCGACGGCAAGGCCCAGAACCTCTATGGTCCGGCCTACAAGGGAATCCCCCTATGCGCCGCCACCGCCATGAAGCTCTCCGATGTGTACGGCCTGAACCTCACCTTCACCTACAACCGTAAGGAAGTGAAGGACCACGGCGAAGGCGGCTCCCTGGTGGGTTACAAATACGCTGAAAAGACCAACGTGGTGATTATCGAAGACGTGATTACTGCAGGCACCAGCGTGAACGAAACCATGCAGGCCCTCTCCAAGATCGAGAACGCCAATGTAATCGGCCTCTTGATTTCGGTGGACCGCAAGGAAAAGCTTGAAAACGGCAAGTCCGCCCTTCAGACCGTGCAAGACGAATATGGGATTCAGGCTTATTCTATCGTGAATATCAACGATATCATCGCCTTCCTCGAAAGCGAAGAGAACCGCAAGGTTATCAACGCCCCCGAAGGCATTCTGGACAAGGTTTACGCCTATCGTGAAAAATGGGGCGCAAACTAACTAGGTTGAAATGTTCAAGGGTGTTCGGGCTTTTGTCTTCTGGTGTGTAATCGCTTGTATCCTTGCCGGATGCGGCACGCATTACCAATGGACCAAAAGTCACCCTGCCTACACCATTCCGCCCTTTAAGGATTTTGCGGTTATCGGTGCGGAAAAGGCCTTTGTGCTAAACCGTTCCGCCTGGTTTGCCAAGAAGCTAAACATTTCTGCCGAAGAAATCCAGAAGCATGTCACAGGCGATTGTGCCAAATGGCTCGTTCAGGATTTGCAGAAGCTCTACCCCGAAATGAAGGCACTGCCCGCCTCCCTGATGGACGCCTCTCCGGAAGAAAGCCAGCAGCTGGACAGCCGTATTTTCATCAAGGGGAAAATCCCTGAACAGGGAATCGTTCTGAAGGATTCTACGGGCTATACGCCGGCCCGCATCTTGATTATCCACGAGGCCATCTTAGGCACGGACCTAAACCGTGAGGACTTCTTCGATTATGCGCTTATCCACAACGAGAGCCCCGAAAAAAAGACCTCCAAGAACCTGACGGCTATCGTATCGTATACCCTGTGGGATAACGAGAAACAGCGTGCGCTGTTCAACAGTATTGACCAGATTGACAGGCCCATAACCCACCTTTCCATGACAGACATGGAACAGCTGGTACAGAGCATTGCCGAAAGCATGCGCAGCCACCTGGTGGAAGGAGCCGGCCTATGAAGCGGACTCTTGCCCTGTTCCTCTTGCTGATAGGCCTGTTAGCGGGAATCTCAAATGCCCGGGACGTCTATTTCAATTCCCATTACACCCTCTGGAAAGATGGCGACATTCTGATTTGGAATGTAGATAAGTCTATCACCATCGATCCCAAGGAATTCTGCCTTTCGCTGAAGCGGAACAACACCAGCATAGGCGACCCCAAATGCCGTGTTTTCGGTGAATGGGAACGAGATTCCGTGGCGCTCCGTTACGGGAATTGGCTTGGCTACAATTTGGAGCTCAACACCAGGGCGGAATACCTGAAGGCAAGACACCCCGCCATGATAGCGAAGATCCAGACCTTGGAAGACAAGATTGTGATGTTTATTTCCAAGACAGATAACGTCGTTAAACTGGCCCTATTCGACGAGACGGCAAGCACCCCAAGAGTTGCTGGCACAGTGGCGTACAACAGCGACCCTATCGCCCTCTACGATGATATAGCGACGTCCTTTTTTGACTACCCTGCCAAAAGACGCCTGACGAAGAAAGAACGTGAAAAGATGGCCTCAGAACCAGACGAATACTACCAGGAGACTCCCAATTTCAACGGCTGGATTGGCGTAAGTCTCGGGTATTCACAAGCAAAAATCCCCCTGACTCCCGACAACTGGTACAGAAGCCATATCGACAGCAAGGTCCGCAAGTACCGTGTCACCAAGGATTCCACGAGCCTCTGGAACTTCATCGACGACTCCGACCCGTTTTTAAGCCTTTACGCCGGTGGAACCTGGTACGGGTTCATCGGTGCCGAAATCATCTACCGCTTGGCCAAGCACAATGTCAAGACCGACGAAAAGGATACCTCCTACGACGAACTGGACCACTGGTATTTCTATCAGCACGAAATAGGCCTCAGCATACACCTTTCCAAGACTTTCCCCATGAACAAGTGGCTGGACATTACACCCTTCGTGTTTCTCGGGTTCCAGTACAGCTTCTTTGTGGAAGAAATCGACGTAAAGGATGACGTTAAAAAGCCTTCTGCCGCCTACGAGAAGCGTGTAGAATTCGAAGAGGTATACAAGGGAGCCCTTGTTGGGTTTGGCTCCCAGTTCGTATTTGCCAAGCATTACGGCATAAGCCTGCGTACAGGCATTTCTAGCAGAGGGCGTGATACCTATTCGGACCCCTCTCCCGACGCTGCAGCTGAACCCACGACCATCGGAGGCTCTACCATCGACTGCTTTGTAAGCCTCGGTCTGGAATACCACTGGATTTTATAATTGATAAGGGGAAGCCTCCCCCTCACTACAACGGCTCGTCATCCCCGTCACCATCCTGTCATCCCCGCGAAGGCGGGGATCTCCTTGCCGTTTCCGCTACCCCCTCTCCTAAGGGGCTCTGCCCCTTAAAAACCCTTTAATAATCCGAGTCTCAAGGGCACAGTCGCCTACAAAAAAGACCGTCGGTCGCAATTTCACTTCGTTCGTCGCTACCCTCCGGATTTTTTGCCTAGCAACTATGCCCTCTCGCCTCGAAAAATGGGTTCGCTACGCAGGAGGTTGCTCGGTCACGGTGTTCCCTCGCAACCAAATTGCCCATTTTAAGGCATGTTTCGTTAAAAAACGCAGGGTAAGTAATCTTTTTCGCTTATTTGAAAGTATATTTATGGTGACATATTAGAGAGTTTTGCTCTTGTTCTCTAGATGAAATCTCGACAATTTCAACTTGTACGAGGACAAGGCAGACGCTCACGTGAACACGTTTATTCCACCGCAATTCTGCGGTGTCTTTTGCGTGTTTCGACGATACCTGTTGTCATTGCGAGGAACTGTAAGGTGACGAAGCAATCTCGATAGGCTTGTTGTCGCCCGTTTGGGGCGTGGGTCGTTTGCGTTTATCGTACAAGGGCTGTCGAGAGCCCCATCTAGGTAAATCGCAACGATCTACGCCTTTTTTGTATCCATACAAATCGGTGTAGTTCTTTGCAGACAGGGGCTGAACTCCATAGTGTTTCACGATGGAGGTTGGTATGGTTTTAAACAAAATTACAACAATGCTATTGCTTGTAGCGACATTCGCATTTGCCAACTGGACCGGCGAAATCAATGAACCGGAATTAAGAACAAAGATTGACGGCAAAATTTTCTATCTGATTTCAACCCCAGAAGAACTTGCCTGGTTTGCAGCACAGGTAAATTCGGGAAAAACGTCAATCAATGCAAAACTATCAAAAGATATAGTACTATGGGAAAATCCTCTCTCATCCGCTAACGAGGCTACAAGTTGGAATCCCATAGGCGATAGTTTGACTAAATCTTTCAACGGAATTTTTGATGGAGACAATCATGTAATTCGAGGGTTATATGTGAGTAAAAGTTATGAAATTTATCGAACGGATCAGTCAGATTCTATTTGCTTAGGTTTGTTCGGAAGTTTGGGCATAGATGGTGTTGTAAAAAATTTGAAATTTGAAAATACTTATATAGCAGCGAGCGTCATAAGTCACATTTCAACAAAAACCCACGCAAATATGGGCGGTGTAATCGGAATAAATGACGGAAGAGTCGAGAACATTATATTTGAAGGGGTTCTCAAAATAGGTGGAAATGCAGGCGGACTGGTTGGAAAAAATAATGGTCATATCGAGGATGTTTCTTTTGAAGGATGTATAACCGGTGGCGGAAATATCGGTGGAATTGTAGGCTTTAACACGGGGAGCATCAAAAACGCTATTTCAACTGGAGACATACAATCAATATCCTCAAGTTACATAAGTGTTATTGGTGGAATTGTGGGCAAAGTAAAAAATGGATTGGCCATAGAGAATTGTGAAAACAATTCTGATATTATAGGCAGGGGAGTAACCACTTATGAGCATACGATTATTGGTGGAATTGTAGGTAGCATAGACACTTCAATAATTATCAAAAATTGTACAAACAAAGGAACCCTTCAATCAACATCATCTGAAATCTGGGTTGGAGGAATAGTAGGTGTCGCAGGATCTACAATAATTGACAACTGTAAAAACGAAGGGACAATTAAGGAAGAGGGGTGGTCTGGAGGTATCATAGCATCTGGCGGATCCGTAATTATCCGTAATAGCATCAACAACGGTTCAATAGCTGGCAATCAAGCGGGCGGCATAGCTAACGCCATTGATTCAACATCAACTATAGACAATTGCATCAACAACGGTATCATGAAAGCCTCCGGTGCGGCGGGCATTGTCAGTCGTGGTCGCGGAACAGTAATAAATTGTGTAAACAACGATTCAATAGTTGGAAAAGGGTCTGCATCAGGAATAGGCGACGCTAAAGTCATTGAGAATTGCATAAATAATGGCGTCGTGATTAGTGAAAGCGAATATTCGTCCACATGTGGAGAGACTACATCTCGGGTAGCCTCGTCAGGAGGAATTGCTATTATTGCTGATACTATTAAAAATTGCACAAATAATGGAAGCGTTTCTGTATCTATAATAGTCCGTTGTCCCAACGACGCTCATAATTATCCGATTGATGTCTATGCGGGCGGAATTGCTGCACAGGCCAGTTACAATGGTCATATTGCTAAAAGCGTCAATAAAGGACACGTATCCGCATATAGTAAACTTTCACATCAGCCACGTGCAAATTATGGTTCCAGTAGCTGTTGCCGTAGAGAAGTCTATGCCGGAGGAATTACTGGAATCGTGAACAATTCGAAAATTACAGATAGCTATAATTTAGGAAGTGTAGTTGCTAAAAGTGTGTTAGATGGATCCTTTTTATACGAAAACGGAATTTGGGTAGGAGGCATTGCTGGAAAAGCTGGTTCGGTTCAAAATGTTTATAGTGCCGCAGATTCCGTTATCGGCTATATATCAGGAGGAGCAAAAAATTACACCTATAATGGTGCTTTGTTTGGTCAAGCGGAAAAAGTAAATAACGCCTATTACGATTTAAAAATAAAATATATTAGCGTACCTCTTGCAGATAAAAATCCGGATACGGTAAATGTTAGCGGACTATCTACCACTAATATGCAAAAAGACCAATTTGCGTGGTCCTTGAACACAACTGCAGGAACACAAGAAAATACAAGCATATGGAGCCGCAAAGACGGTTATCCATTTTTTGCCAATACTGACAATTTGCCTATATATAGGGTCACCTTTGATGATGATGGTGCTTCAAATTATTATAGATACACCTATGAATATTCCAATAACAAAGGGCTCTCTTCGGTACCAAAGAATCTGGATCCCGCCGAAGGGTATCGATTTGTCGCTTGGGTCAAGGAAAATGGAAATGTTTTTGACGGAAAACAAATTATCCCAGAAGACATGACAGTCTCTGCATTATATGCGCCATTTACCGCTAAAATTTATTCTGTAACATTTGAATATCCCAAGGGGCAGGAAATTGCGGTCGCATTAACAAACGAAAACGGCAAACTAAACAATCTCCCTGAAGCACCTTTGACGAATGAAAATTATCAATTCAAAGGTTGGTTCGACAATTCGTCCTTACTAGTGACAACATCAACAGTATTTACGGCTGATGCAACTGTAACAGCGGTTTATGAATTGAAAACTAATTCTTCTAGTGGTTCCATCGCAGAACCCAGTAGTTCTTCCGAAAATTCGTCTAGCGAATCCTCTGTAAAATCTAGTGGATCTTTTGCAAATTCATCTAGTGGATCATCCATAAAATCCAGCAATTCTTCTGCAAAATCCTCTAATAGTGGCAATAAAAATACTGAAGCATTTGTTGCTAGCAATATCCCCACCTTCTACGTTTCCGTAGTGGAATACAGTATTCAAATTGCTAATGCGAAAGTTGGCTCTGCTTATGCCATCTTTGATATGCAGGGACGAGTGCTAAAGAAAGGTCGTGTTGAATCTGCGAATTTCAATATTCCAATGAATATGGCTGGAAATTACCTTGTGCGGGTTGATAATCGAACTCAGCGAATTTCCATCAAGTGATTTCTAGATGGCGTCTCCCCGGATCACTGTCCGGAGCAGGCTTAGGCCGCCATGACCGAGCAACCTCCTGCGTAGCAAAACCCATTTGCGAGGGGAGCAGGCACAGCAGCTAAGCAAAAATTCCGGAGGGTAGCGGCGAACGAAGTGAAGTCGGGACTGACGGCTTTTTGCGTGCGCCTGCGCCTGTGGACCTCGGATTATTTAGGGGGCGTTGCGGGGTACTCCCCGCTAGAAAGGGAAGCGGAAGACACGGCGAATGAGATTGCTTCGTCGTTTCACTCCTCGCAATGACAATGCGGAGTCGGGGCTGGAGCGAGGGAGAGACCTCTCCCCCAACCAAATTTTGCTAAATTTGTGCTCACTATGAGCGAAGAAATTATCGAAGAAAAGAAAGAGGAAAAAGTCTATCCTTTCTTGACGCCGGTCAAGATTATCGAACCCAAGAACAAGCTGCCCGACTACACTTTCGACCAGCTTCCTGACGAACAGAAGAATATTTTGAGAGAGCACGGCTGGACAGAGCTGATGCCCGTGCAACGCAAGACCATCCCCTACATGCTGGCCGCTCGGGACATGCTGGTGCAGTCCAAGACGGGCTCGGGCAAGACGGGTGCCTACGTGCTTCCGCTTTTGCAGGTCATTGTGCGGGACCATCCGTATCCGCAGGCATTGATCCTTGTGCCTACCCGCGAGTTGTGCATCCAGGTGCAGGACGAAATCGAAAAGCTTTCCAAGGGCACGGGCATTAGGTCCGTGGCTATTTTTGGCGGCGTGGCCTACGAGCCCCAGCTGAAGGCCCTCCGTGAAGGCGTTCACATTATCGTCGCGACCCCAGGCCGCCTGATGGACCATGTGCAGCGTGGTAACGTAGACTTCTTGGACATTCGCGACCTGGTGTTGGACGAGGCCGACGAGATGCTCTCCATGGGTTTCTACCCCGACATGCAGAAGATCCGCCGTTACCTGCCCAAGGCCATTTCTTGCACCATGTTCAGTGCAACTATTCCCCAGACGGTGAAGAGCCTTGCCCGCGAATTCCAGAGGCCCAGCGCCGAATTCCTGTCGCTGTCTTACGACAAGGTGATTGCCAACAACCTGGAACACCGTTGGTACCCCTGTGATGTGATGGAAAAGGATTCCATGACCATCAAGGTGCTGGAATACTACAATCCTGACAGCTGCATGATTTTCTGCAACAAGAAAAGCGACGTGAGCTACCTGGAGCAGGTGCTTTCGGGTTATGGTTTCCAGGTGGGAGCCTTGAGCGGCGACGTGGCCCAGTCCATGCGCGAAAAGACCTTGAACGCCTTCCGCGACAAGAAGATCCGCATTCTGATTTGTACCGACGTAGCTGCCCGCGGGATCGACGTGGACCATGTGACCCACGTGATTGTGTACGACCACCCTGCCGACCACGAAGTCTATGTGCACCGCAGCGGACGTACCGCCCGTGCGGGCAAGAGCGGGCTTTGCATCTCGCTCATCACTCCCGTGGAAGAGATTGAAATTAGGCAGACCGCCGCTGACTTTGGCATCAACTTTATCAAGATGGACGTGCCTACAGACGAAGAGATTGCCAAGCGTGTCAGCGAACGTCTGCGTGTTCGTCTGGAGCAGGAACGGAACCATTTCGGCGGTCAGAAGGCGACCGAGCGTATCAGCCGCTTCTTGCCGCTGGTGCGTGAACTGGCCAGCGTCCAGGAAGACCAGATGCTGCTGGCGTTCTTGCTGGATCGCTATGCATGGAAGAAATAGGTTTGTAAAATGGCTAAGATTAAAGTAAAATCTGCAAAAGAAATCGAACTGATCCGCGATGCCGGCGCACTTGCCGCTGAGACGCTGATTCTTGCCGGCGAGATGGTGAAACCCGGCGTTTCCACTTTGGAAATCGATGAGTTCATCGGGGACTACACCCGTAAGCACAAGGGTATTTCGGCATGCATGGGTTACCACGGTTACCCCCGTTACGCTTGTATCAGCATTAACGAAGTGGTTTGCCACGGAATTCCTAGGGCCGACACGATCCTGAAGGACGGCGATATCGTGAACATCGACATCACCACTATCCTTTCGGGTTACCATGGCGATACTTCTGCCATGTTCGTGGCCGGAAAGGCTAGCCCCCTGGCACAGGAACTGATCGACACTGCCAAGTTCTGCATGGAAGAGGGAATCCGCGCCGCCGGTGAACCCAGGGCCCGCTTCTGCGATATCGGCTGCGCTATCCAGGATATTGCCGACGAGCACGGCTTTAGCGTGGTAGAAGACTACTGCGGACACGGAATCGGTCGCGGCTTCCACGAAGAACCCACGGTGCTGCATTTCCGCAACTCCGAACGTACCCCCTTCATCGAAGTGGGCAACGTGTTTACGGTAGAACCCATGATCAACGTGGGCAAGCCCGGCACCAAGACCCTGAACGATGGCTGGACTGCCGTAACTCGGGACGGCTCGCTTTCTGCCCAGTGGGAACACACCATCGTCCGCACCAAGGACGGCGTGGAAATATTGACGCTTCCGCGTTAAGAGGGAACATGTCGCTGCTGGGGAACTTGCGTGACAAGGCGGTGGAAGCTTTCGTGAGGAATCACGAGATGGTGAAGCGGTTTGGAGAAATCCAAACCCTTTCCATTGATTCAACGAACGGAACGGCCGACATATCCATCTTGCTTCACGGAGAAGCCTCCCCTATCAAGTTCCGCGGCTACTATAGCTTCGATACCGAAGATTCTACCACCTACATCGTAATCAAGAAAATTACCTGCGAAAGGCGCTGGATTGACGAAGGCCTGAGCATGTGGCTGAGCAGCAGCACACTGAAGTTCCCGCTGCCAGGACTCGCTGGCGGGATTGCCCGAATCGTGTTCTAAGAAATTCAGATTCCGGGTCGAGCCCAGAATGACGCCTTAAAGTTAATTAAAGTCCAGTGACAAGGCCGCCGATTTGGCGAGCTAGGTAGGTGGCGTAGTTGTCGGTCATGCCACTCACGAAGTCGAGAACCTGGTGGTAAGCTTCAGCGGTGGTGACGCTCTGGCCAATTTTTGCGTTACCAATCAAGCGTACAATGCGGCTCGCCCTATAAGAGCTCTTCACGTTCACTCTGTAATCATGAACGCCGCTGATAAAGGCATCCAGCACCGTGCTGAGCGTGGTGTAACTACCAACTTCAAGCTCAGTCTTGCGGCGGTCTGGGTAGATGCGTTCCCGGCCCAGACGCTTGGCAATAAAGATACCACGCATTACGTCGGACTTGGAAAGGTCTATCAGGTGCTTGTCCAGAGTGCCTTCCATAATCTGTTCGTAGTTGTTGGCAAAGACCACGGCCACATCGTCGATGAGGTTCTGGATAGCCTTGCCACGGACACTGGAAAGAAAATCCCTGAAGTTCTGACCGTTCTCTTCGTATTCCTTGTCAATGTTGATTTCAGGACCGCAGAGGTAGCTGAACATATCGCGAACATCGGCAAAGCTAAGAATGCCAAGCTCAATGGCGTCTTCTACGTCAAGAATAGAATAGCAGATGTCATCGGCGGCTTCCATCAAATAAACCAGCGGGTGCCTCGCCCACTTGCCGTACGAAATCTCAGGCAAGCCAAGGATTTCCGCCGTATTCCTGTAAAGGTCAGCCTCCGTAGAGAAGAGACTCGTGGGGTGACCATACAGCGCCAAAGACGGATACTTGATCATGGCTCCGATAGTGGCATAGGTCAAGCGCATTCCGCCGTCTAAAAAGTGGTATTCCAGCTTGGAAAGAATGCGGTGCCCCTGGGCATTGCCGTCAAAATTCTCGAAGTCAGCCTGTTCCTTGTCGGAAAGATCCTTCAGAGGTGCGGAATTGCGGTTCTTGCGGAACCATTCACGAATAGCGGATTCTCCGGCATGTCCAAAAGGCGGATTTCCGATGTCGTGGGCCAAGCAGGCCGATTGAACGATGGTACCAAAATGATACTCATTGATGCTCTTGGGCAAGTACTTCTTTATCAGGTGATAGACCGTCACAGCAAGGCTGCGGCCCACGCTTGCCACCTCGATACTGTGAGTCAGGCGGCTGTGCACGTGGTCGTTTACGGAGAACGGGTGCACCTGGGTCTTGCGGCCCAGCCTGCGGAACGCCGTAGAGAAAACGATACGGTCAAAATCACGGTGGAAATCCGAGCGGTTCGGATCACGATCCGCCGGGTGTCCGTAACGGGTTGCCGAAAGAAGTGTTTCCCAGTTGAGCATTAGAATACCACCAGGTCGTTCTTATGGATCAGTTCGTCAGGAACGGCATTGCCGAGAATTTCATGGACCTCGCGAGTCTTCTTGCGGAGGACCAACTTCAGGGTCTCGCTATCAAAACCTGCTACACCGCGGGCAATGGCGGTACCGGATTCATCCAGGACTTCGATAAGGTCACCCTTGTCAAAATGCTTCTTTACAGAGAGCACACCAACGGGAAGCAGGCTGGAATGTTTTTCGCGAAGGGCCTTGGAGCCACCCTCGTCCACCACGACGCTCCCGCGAGGCGTGGTGATAAAGCGAAGCCAGCGTTGACGGCTGTTCAGCTTGTTCTTGGAACCGGCAAAGAAGGTTCCTACCGCATTTTCAAGGACCACCTGATGGGGCAGCACCTTCATGCCGTTAGCCAAGAAGGCGTTTGCACCACTACGGGTCACATTGCGGATGGAGTCCAGCTTACTGCGCATACCGCCCGTACTCACTGCAGAGCCAGCCTCACCGGGCTTGCCAGCCAAGGCCAAAATGGCGGGTGTAATTTCGGGGACAAAACGCAACAGACGAGCGTCGGGATTCTTCTTCGGGTTGTCATCGAAGAGGCCATCCTCGTCGGTAAAGATCAGAAGCAAATCGGCATCCAGAAACAGGGCTACGTCGCTAGAAAGCTTGTCATTGTCCCCCACCTTGATTTCGGCCACGGCCAAAGAGTCGTTCTCGTTGATGATGGGAACGATCTTACGGGCAAGCATAGCCTTAATGGTGTTCTGCAAGTTCTTGTAACGGGCACGATCCCTAAAGTCATCGGCAGAAAGGAGAATCTGACCTACGGAAAGATCTACCCAGCTGAACATTTCGCGATAAGCGTACATCAGGTCGATCTGGCCTACGGCGGCACAGGCCTGCTTTTCAGCGATGATGGTGGGCTTCTCTTTGTAGCCGAGCTGGGCCATACCCGTTCCCACAGCGCCGCTGGTCACAATGACCACTTCCTTACCCGCTTCCATGAGGCGTGAAACGGAGTCGGCCAACTTCTGAATATAACGGCTACGGACTCCGCCCTTGGCGCTGTCCACCAAAATACGGGAACCTATTTTCACCACAATTCGGTGAGCTTCATTCAAAATGTTCTTACGTAATTCACTCATATTCTTATCCAAAACTGCTCTAGATCCTTCGACTGAGTTTATCCCGGACTTGTTCCGGGACTCAGGATGACACATCATATAACTTCAGTTTCACCTTTTCACACAGGATGACGCAATTCCTATTTCATTCAACCTCTTACCGGCACACCAGCAGCCTTATGGCGTCTAGGCGAAGCTGCGGCGTAGAGACAATCTTACGGCGCTCCGTCACGTTCTTCTTCAACTGCTGCAGGGCTGTCGAACTTCCGCCACGACCGCGCATCAGCATCAAGTGGTTCATGCGTTGATATTCCTGCTCGGTGCGTTTTTCCACCAAGTCTGCCGCTTTTTCGGCGTATTCCTTGGCCATACCATTGATCGATTGACGTGCAAAGCCAAGGCCTTCCTTCGCAAAGAAACGAAGCGTTGCATCTACGGCCTTGTTGCCGCGAGGCACTGCCACGTCACGAAGGCTCGCTGCTTTCAGCTTATCCAAAACGGCAGACATATCCTTGCCGGTCGGATCAATCAAGGCAGAAGCATAGCAGGGCCCCACGATGTCGGACATTCCCCATTCTTCAGGAATGGGCAATTCCACTACAAAATTGTACTGCATCATAAGACCGCGCATACCGGAATCCTGCCAGATGGAGCAGGCCACCGTACCGTGATTCACACCAGTCTCGTAGTCAATAACACCCTGTACCAGCGGGTGTTCCAGGCTTACGAAATCCACTTCGTCGTGAATCATGGCAACCTTGCGGTCAAAGGTCACCGTCAAGGAAATACTGTCGGAGCCCTGTTCCTCTTCTTCGCTCTGGGCGGCAATCATAGCCTGGGTCGGCATGCCGGGAACAGTACCCGCCTCGATCTGCGGACCCATGGTAATCACGGAGCAGTCGGCGATGGCGCTAGGTTCAATATCCAGCCCACGGGCCTTCAGGGAATCCAGCAGCAGGTCCTTCATCTCGGGCTCTGCATCAATGCGCTCGATTTCGTCCGTAATCTCTTTTGCCTTCTCAGGATTGCGAGAGTTGAATTCCAGCAGACGGTCACGGCCCTTTTCAATCTTCTTGCGCATCTGTTCGGAATCCTTCTGCACAGCAGGAATCACCTTTGCAATAAAATGATCCATACTGTTCAGAGGATCGGCCAGGGCTTCGATAAGGCTATCCGTGTATTTCAAGAAGAGCTCACCGCCACCCATCAGAGGAGCGCCAAAAGCATTCAGACCATCGTTATACCAGCGGAACATCACCTCTTGACCAGAGCCCTTCACATAAGGCACATGCACATAGATGTCCTTAGTCTGACCGATACGGTCCAGACGGCCGATACGCTGTTCCACAAGGGCAGCATCTAGCGGCAGGTCGAAAAGGATTAGGTGGTGCGAGAACTGGAAATTACGCCCTTCGGCTCCAATCTCAGAGGCAATCAAAAGGTTCGCCCCATTGGGCTTGCTGAAGTTTGCGGCAGCCTTGTCTCGGGCCAGAATGCTCATGCCCTCGCTGAACACGGCAAGTCCACCTTCACCCAGATATTCCGTAAGGACGGTCTTCAAGGCATTCAGCACAGATTCACTTTCGCAAATCAAAAGGATCTTGTCCTTGCGGTGCTTCTTCAGGAATTCCTTCAACCAGACAATACGCTCGTCCTTTTCCCAGGCGTCGGAATACTGCGTGCAAAGCAGGCCATTCTCCTGGATATCCGTGGTAAGATCGTCACCAGCGTTGCTCTCATCCATGTAGAGGTACTTCTGGGCGGCAATTTCCACCATGTCGCGATATTCGGGATTGGGTTCCAGAGGGATAGCGTCCAGAATTCGTTTCGGGAACCCGCCTACACCCTTTCTCGTATTTCTGAAAACTACGGAACCCGTACCCATGGCATCCACAATGCGACGGATCCATTCTCCTGCCGTGAGGGACTTGGAGCTTTCCTGTTCCAGCCAGGGCCTAATCTTTGAATTCTTCGGCACGGCCTCGTAAAGGTCGTCCCAGCTCATCTGGTGGTTCGGGTCGGTCGGAATCTTTTTCAGGTCATTGACCAGCTTGTTGTAAGCTTCCTGGTCGACAATAAAATCCTGGTAATCCGTAAATCTGGCAGGGTCCAGCATCTTGAGACGGTTGAACTGGGATTCCGGATTGAGCTGCAGAGGCGTTCCTGTCAGCAAAAGCAGGCCCTTGGTCTTCTTGCAGATTGCATTCACCAGCAAATACTCACCGCTAGTAAAACCGTCTTCGCAGACCAGGTGGTGAGCCTCGTCCACGATAGTCATATCCCAGTCAATCTTCAGCAGGTCTTCTACCAGAGCCCCCTGCCTCATGAGCAATTCAACGGAAACGATAAAGTTGTTGCCACGCATAAAGGGATTCGGCTTGGCCTCGTCCTTTTCAACGTTGACAAAGATACTCTGCATATAGCCGTCGTCCACCAGCGTAAAGAGCTGGTTAAACCGGCGCTTCATCTCTACCATCCACTGGTGCTTCAAGGTATCGGGAACGATAATCAGGGTCTTCTCGATACGGCCGCGAGCCTTCAGGGCGTGCCAAATCATGCCCGCCTCAATGGTCTTTCCAAGGCCCACCTCGTCCGAAAGCATAAGTCTCGGGAGAGTGGTGCTGGAACAGGCTCTATAGCAAAGGTAATACTGGTGAGGAATCTTATCCACACGGGGGCCGATCATACCGCGCACCGGCGAAGATTGCCATTTGCAGCTCAGCGCAAGGGCGCGGCTACGGCGATCAAAGGCCTTGGATGAAACGTCGCCTTCATTGGCGCTGCCATAAATGCTGTTGGAACCGATACTTGAAAGGGCCTTGAACAGGTCTACCACACGAGCGGCCTGTTTCGCCACAAGATCAGATTCTTTAATTTCCTTACCACCACGGCCCACATAGACCACAACACCAGCCGTCTCACGGAGAGACTCAATAACAAAGGAAGCTCCCTTCTCGCTCTTAGCAGTTTCCCCTGGATTCAATACAAAACGCTCCACGGGAGCATTATCTGTTCTATAAATTCGGGTTTGATTTACGAGGGGAAAGCGAAAGACGACGTTGCGGCCCTGCAACTCCGAAACGAGACCAAGACCAAGGTCCGGTTCAGATCGGCTCACATAACGCTGGCCAGGCACAAATGTATTCATAGCACCCGAATGTAGAAATATTTTTCGAAAAAGACCGAACCATTTCCTATATTTACAGCCGTATGAGTTGGTTTTATATAGACGAGTCCATTACAGAGGGAGAAAGGCGGCAAGGGCCGTACACTCTGGACGAAATTTTTGGATTTGTCCAGGCTAAAAAAATCACGGATGAAACCCTGGTATGGCACTCCGGCGAAGAAAGCTGGAAGCCCTGGAAGGACACTCTTGAAGCAAAGACCCACGCCTCGCGGGAAGAGGCCCTGCAAGACGCCATCGAGCAATTGCTAAAGCAAACTCAGGCAGGAAAACACTACGCCGGCTTTTTCGTACGGTTAGTGGCCTACATTATCGACAATGTCATCGTGGGTGTATTCGGTGGAATAGTGCTATTCATAATGAGCAGCATGCACTATATAGACCTAGAAAAAGTCCAGGGACTAGCTGGAGCCTTTCTGGACGACCCCACCTCCGCTGAAGCCATGAACAACCTGTTCAACGCCCCGGGAATGTGGGAATTCATGTTAATCTGCTCCATTCTGCAGGCCATTTACTTTATCTTTTTTACCGGGAAATTTTCTGCCACACCAGGCAAGATGTTCTTTAAAATCCGCATCGAATCTGCCCAAGGCGAGAAACTAACCTGGGGGCTTTCCTGTGTACGCTACATGGGAAGCATATTTACACAATTTACGCTTACTTTGTACGGCCTTGGGTACCTGATTGTATGCATCGACACGAAGCGCAGGGCTCTCCACGACTGGATTGCACGAACCCGCGTGGTCTACAAGGACTAGGAGATTTGTATGTACCGTTTTGAAGTTCATCAAGTAAAAAAGCCTCTGGAAGGCGAAGTAGAAATTTCCGGGGCGAAGAACGCTGTGCTGGCCGTGATGGCTGCGGCCCTTTTGGCCGACGGAGTCTCCGAGATTACAAACGTGCCCCACCTGAAAGACATGAAGACCATGAGCGATGTGCTTAGGGTCATCGGCTGTCATATCAGCGGTGAAGCCCATGTGCTCAGGATCGACACTCGCCAGGCCGACCACTTGGAAGCCCCTTACGAACTGGTGAAGACCATGCGCGCCAGCTTTTACGTGCTTGGCCCTCTGGTGGCAAGGTTCGGACGTTGCCGTGTTTCGCTCCCGGGCGGATGTGCCTGGGGCCCGCGACCTGTTGACCTGCACCTGAAGGGGCTCGAGGCTCTGGGCGCAAAGATTACCCTTACCCGCGGATACGTGGAGGCCACCTGCGAAGGGCGACTCCCTGGCGGAAACTTCAACTTTCCCATCTCCAGCGTGGGCGCTACGGTGAACGTGTTGATGGCCGCCACACTTGCCAAGGGCACCAGCGTACTCCAGAATGCGGCGCTGGAACCCGAGATCGACAACCTGGTGGATTTTCTCGTGTCCATGGGTGCAAAAATCCAGGGCCGCGGGACACGAACCCTCACCGTCCAAGGCGTCGAAAGTTTACGCCCCGGCAAATGCTTTACCATTCCCGACCGCATTGAGGCCGGAACATTCCTTTGCGGGGCAGCAATCACTCGCGGCTGCGTGAAGGTGACCAAGATTATCCCCGAACACATCGCCTCTACACTGGACGTGTTCAAGGAGATGGGCTGCAAGGTAGATGTGGGCCCCGACTGGGCTCAGGTAGATGCACGCGGGCTGGAACTGAAACCCGTAAGCATATCTACCCTACCCTTCCCCGGATTCCCTACCGACATGCAGGCCCCCATGATGGCGACCCTCGTTTCGGTGCCCGGAAACAGCCTGATCCAAGATACCGTCTATAACGATCGCTTTAAGCACGTGGCCGAACTGGAACGCCTCGGCGCGAATATCCAGATTAACGGAAACACTGCTACCATCAAGGGCGGCACGCCTCTCGAAGGCACGGAAATCATGGGTTCCGACCTGCGAGCCACGGCAGCCCTGGTACTTGCCGCCCTCATTGCCGACGGCGAAAGCACAGTAAGCCGCGTGTACCATCTGGACCGCGGCTATGAAAATTTTGAGGCGAAGATGGCAGGGCTTGGAGCCACTGTCATCCGCCATAGCGATGATGAAGAACTAGAAGACTAGCGCTACTTGTAATAGTAGGTCATGCCGTTAGCTAGTTCCACCGTACTCATGGAACCCACATCTACGGAGGATACGCTGGATCCTACGTCGTTGCTGAACACGATCATGCTGCCCGAAACGCTGGGCTTGAAAGCCGCCTTGTTCGAGCCGTAGGCCGTGCCCGCCGTGAAAGAGACGGAGTTGCAGTTCACCATGCTTTCGGTCTGGCTCCCGAACCCGAGCAAGACACCTCCCGTCACAGAAATTCCGGAATCCGTATCGATAATGCCACCGCTCATGTTGGTGGAACAAGAACCACTTGTGCTGCCGCCCTGGCTACCGGGCCTATTGCTACTCATTCCGCCGCCCATTCCGCCGGAACCCAGTTCCAGAATCACTACGCCGCCGCTCATCTTGACCGTTCCGTTGGCGTCCAAGACGTCTACATCGTTGCCGGCCGCATAAAGGTAATGGTAGCCACCATAAATCTCAATGTAGCCCACGGATTTAGAGGCCGCACCGCCACCACCGGGGCCACCCCACTGGGAACCGCTTGTGGAATTGGCGTCAGCAGAGCCGCCTGCCGCATTCCAGCCGTCATCGCTAGTAACCACAGCGGTCTTTCCACCCTTGGCAATAATGTACCAGCCTTCAAAACCTTCCACAGCCTTAATTACGTTAACAATGCCGTTGTTTATCATGAGAGTGGAATCGGCATGGACACCATCGTCTCCGGCCGAGATGGTGGTCACTCCACCATTGAAATACACGTTCATGTTAGAATGGATGCCGTCATCTGCAGAGGTTACGTTCACGATCCCCGCATTGATATAAATCAGGTTGTCGGAGACAATGCCTTTCCCGTTAGAAGAATTAACAGTAATCTTCGGAGTAGCAACGGAATCGGCTAGAAGAACGTAATTGTATGCCTGAATGCCATCGTCCTTGGCCTTGATAGAGAATTCGCCACCCGTAATGACAATCTTTCCCTTGGTGTTGTCGGTCACGGAGCCTTCTTCTTCACCCTCGTCACTCTTGATTCCATCGCCTTCGCTTGCGGTAAGCGTATAGTAGCCACCCTCGATATTCACAGAGCCCTTACCCTTGAGGGCATTGTTCTTGGCCGTCACCGTTATGGACGGAACATCCTTGATGCGCAGGTCATTGGTGGTGTGGACTCCGTTATTGTAGTTGCCTGTCACCGTGAGCTTTCCATTGCCCTTGAAGGTGATATCATCCTTGGCATAAATCGTTCCCATGGTGGTGTCTATCTTGGCAACCCCATTCTTGGTATATTTCCATTTAATCGTGCGGGTGGAAGCATCGACAAGGTTGTTCTCTGTACCGTCTACCAACATAAAGAAGACCTTCTCGGCACTCTGCACGTAGAAGGGAGCATCATTCCCGCTGGTCAAATCAAGTCCGTTCAGGTAGAGGTAAACCAGGGCTTCGCTACTGGCGGCCACAACTACCTGGAAATTGCTGGACTTGCCCGAAAGGTAATAGTTACCCGCGCAACTGATGGTTGCCACCGTTCCGTTAACGGAAACACAGGAATTTTCATCATTTTGCACAGAGAGACCGCTTTCGCCAAAAGTCAACTTGAGATCGCCTTCAGCCTCCTTGTACACCACAGCATCGGCAACCACCTGCTCTATAACTTCCTGGCTAGACGTGGGGTCGTAAGTGCTATCGTCATTTTCCGAAGTAGCGGATTTGCCGGAAGCGCTTGATTTTCCAGAAACCGTAGCGGCGCAGTCGCTTGCGTTTGTAGTCTGGGTTCCATCGACGCAGACATAGACTGTCGTTGTCGTAGAATCGGAAACACCACTTTCGCATTCGGCAGCGCTGTTGGCTACACTTCCATCGTTGCAAGTATAGGTGGTAACCTCTTCGGTGCTTGCAATTCCGTCATCAACGACGGTAGGGGCGGCATTATCGCTACATGCCGCCAAAAAGGCAGTTGTCACAACCAGAGGGAATATAACATTCTTGATACACATTTTATGCTCCTTGTTTCTATCAAAATTATTTAGAAACAGGGAGCAAAAGGGGATTTTTTTCGTCTTTTAAAAAAAAGCAGATTTTTTATTCGGAACTTTTCGTTCCGTTCGTGTCAATTAGTTCCAGAAAATGGACGAATCTAATCGTCCATTCCAACGAGCTGGAACTGTTCATTGAATTTAAGCTCCAGATCGTTGGAAAGTTCCACGTCGTATCCGTAGCGTTCCTTGTCCACCTTGATGACAGGAGTCGTGGCGTAGTTCGCCTTTACGTATTCGGCGATTCCCTTGGGAATAAAGCTTGCAGGCACGCCCTTCTGCTTATTCTCCACCTTGTTCCAGGTGCCGTCCTTGAAAAGCTCAATCTTGGTGCCGTCATCCAGGCGGACTTCGTACTTGGTCTTTTCGAAGAACCCGGAATCCTTTTCGGCAAAGAGAATCTTCTGGGCGGGGAACTTTTGTGCCACGAAGGTCTTGACGGCGGCGGGCAACTGGTCCACGGCAATGGGAGTGTCGTCGGCATAGGCGGCAACCGACAGGAACAGGGCACAAACAATAGCCATAACGAATTTGTGGGCGTACGACATGATAAACTCCTTGGTTAAAGTGTTTTCTCGTTTACATCTATAATATATTAAAAGATTTCTATAAAGTCAAATGCATAATTTTAATCACTTTAATCAATTGTTTTTATAAGTAATGATAAAAAAAGAGATGCCGGCTCGGTGGCCGGCATGACGATGATAATGTTTACGCTACTATTTTACCCGTGAGCAACAAAGCCCCCGATATTAATCGGGGGCGGTTGTGGAAGCGCGAACGGTCGTTACGTGAGCCGTAAGCGACTCGTATTAACGAGTCGTGACGGCTAGAGTGAGCGCTAACCGGAGAAGCCTTCCCCGAATTCAGCGCGAACGGTCGTTATTACAGCGGTACATTACCATGCTTCTTGAATTCCGTCGGAATGGACCTGCTGGCCTCGAGGCTGTTGAAAGCCGCGATAATGCGGGCGCGGGTTTCCGTCGGAGCCACAACCTCATCGATAGAGCCGGTGTTTGCCGCAATGTAGGGGTTCAAGTGTTCAGCCTCGTACTGGGCGATGAAATCGGCACGGGCCTGCTTGGGGTCGGCAGCGGCGGCGATTTCCTTCTTGTGGATAATGTCCACCGCACCTTCGGCACCCATCACCGCAATCTGGGCAATAGGCCAGGCCAGCACGTAGTCGGAGCCCAGATGCTTGGAGTCCATGGCGATGTAGGCACCGCCGAAGGCCTTGCGCATGATGAGCGTAATCTTCGGAACTGTAGCTTCGGCATAGGCATAGAGCAGCTTTGCACCGTGACGGATAATGCCGTTGTATTCCTGCTTCTTGCCCGGCATGTAACCCGGAACGTCTGCCATCGTTAGGAGCGGGATGTTGAAGCAGTCGCAGAAGCGGATAAAGCGGGCGGCCTTGTCGCTGGCGTCAATGTCAAGCGTACCAGCCAGATAGCTGGGCTGGCTTGCGATAATACCCACCGACTTGCCTTCGATACGGGCAAAGCCAACCACCACGTTCTTCGCAAAGTCCGGCTGGACTTCGAAGAAGCTGTCATCGTCCACCAAAATGGAGATGGGCTGGCGCACGTCGAAGACACGCTTTGCGTTTTCGGGAACCAGGTCCTGGATTTCGGAGGAACGATCCTTGTAGGTGAACTTCTTGACGGGGCTTACGTCAAAGGCGCTCTGGGGCAGGTATTCCAACAGCTTGCGGACACCTTCCAAGCAGGACTTGTCGTTGGGATAGGCAAAGTGAACCACGCCGGAAGTAGCCTTGTGAACCTGTGCACCGCCAAGGTCCATAGCAGAAATCTGCTCACCGGTAACGGCCTTCACCACACCCGGGCCCGTAATGAACATCTGGGCGGTGTTTTCCACCATGAAGATGAAGTCGGTGATGGCCGGAGAATAGCAGGCACCGCCTGCGCAGGGGCCAAGCACCACGGAAATCTGAGGAATCAGGCCCGAAGCATGGGTGTTACGCTTGAAGATTTCGGCATAACCGTCCAGAGCGTGAACGCCTTCTTCGATACGGGCTCCACCGCCATCGTTGATGCAGACGAAGGGGGCGCGGGACTTTACAGCAAGATCCATGGCGTGGCAGATCTTCTGGGCATGTACGGCACCGAGGGTTCCGCCGTTCACGGTGAAATCCTGGGAGCTGGCGTAGACCAGGCGGCCGTTAATCTTGCCGTAGCCTGTCACGACGCCGTCACCGGGGAGGCGCTTCTTTTCGGGCAGGTAAGCAGCTTCGGACTGCTGGAATGCACCGATCTCTACGAAGGTGCCCTTGTCGAACAGGAACTCGACGCGCTCGCGGGCGGTCATCTTTCCTTGTTCGTGCTGCTTGGCCACACGGGCCTCACCGCCCGCGGCATCACGCACAGCGTTGCGGCTTTCCAGTTCCTTGATATACTTTTGGTCCCACATGTTTTCAGATTTCCTTTTTTATGAAATATTTAGATTACAAAGTCTAGATCCTCACCTGCGCGAGGATGACGCAAGAGGGGGCGTTGCGGGGTGCTCCCCGCAGAGGGGGTAGCGGATGCGGCTAGGAGATCCCCGCCTTCGCGGGGATCTCCTAGCCGCAGGAGCGAGGGGGACACTTCCCCCACCCCAAAAAGCAAACCCAAGCCTTAGAGCACTCCCGTGAGCCGCAGGCGACTCGTATGAACGAGTCGTCATAGGCGAGAGCAAAGGCCCACCGGAGTTTACTTTTTGCCTTTAGCCTTTGCGGTCTTTGTGGCCTTCTTGCAAGCCTTGGAGCACTTGCAAGCGGACTTGCAGAACTTCACGTAGGCAGCGAGGGTGTCGCAGAACACTTCATCGGGAGTGTTGTCGCCGTTGATGCGGCTGATGATGGACTTGCTGTACTTGCCCAGCACCTTGGCGGTGGATTCCTTGTACACCTTGAGGCGGTTCTTGATCACGGCTTCGTCGGCGTCATCCTTGCGGCCTTCGATTTTCGCGCGGTTGAGGAGGCGGGCCACGATGGTCTTTTCGTCCTTGATGTCCAGCACGAAGATATGCTTAACGTCTACCACGGATTCAATGAGCTTGACCTGGGCGACCGTGCGGGGAATGCCGTCGAGGAGGAGGGTATCCTTGTCCGGGTTCACCTTGTTGGTGTTCACCAGGCCTTCGATGAAGCGACCGAAAATTTCCACAGTGGCTTCGTCGGGAACCAAGAGGCCCTTGCTGGAGTAAGAAGCGAGAAGCTTGCCGGATTCGCTGGAAGGAGCGATGCCGCGGAAGATGTCGCCCGTGGAAATGTGCTTGAGGGCGGTGGTAGCAGCGAGCTTTGCGCCGACGGTGCCCTTGCCGGAACCGGGTGCGCCAAAGATAAGAACTGCAGGAATTTTAGCCATTTTAAGCCTCTTGAGGTTGATTGTTAAATTTCGGCCCAAAAGATAGAAAATGGCGATGCCGCGAAGATGTTGATTTTATTACTTTCCGCTTGCTAAGCGGGATTTTCACGGGTCCTGTACGATTTTCTCGCAGGCAAAGGAAAGCTTGCCGTCCTTCACACCGATGGTGATGGTGGAAAAGTCCGTCATGGTGCCGAGCAAAAGCCCTTCGGCGATCTCGTCTTCCACCATATTCTGGATAGAACGGCGGATGGGGCGGGCTCCCAAAGCAGAATCGTAATTGCTGTTGACGATGACTTCCTTGGCCTCTTGCGTGACTTCCAGAAGGATTCCCCTTTCGGAGAGGTTCTTCTGCAAGAAGGAGAGCTGGATGTCCACCACGGAGACCAGGTCTGCCTTGGATAAGGGGCGGAACACGATCTGCTCGTCGATACGGTTCAAGAATTCCGGCGAGAACACTCGCTTGACTTCTTCGCGGATGGCGGTTTCCATACGCTCGTAGTCATCTGTCTCCCCCATCTTGGTGAATCCCATACCAGAGCTGTGGCGGACCTCGCGGGCGCCGGCGTTACTGGTCATGATGATAATGGTGTTCTTGAAATTGATTTTGCGGCCGTAGCTGTCGGTAAGGATACCGTCATCCAGAATCTGCAGGAGCAGGTTATAGACATCGGGGTGTGCCTTCTCGATTTCATCCAGCAATACTACGCTGTAGGGGCGCTTGCGGACCTTTTCGCTGAGCTGTCCGCCGCTTTCCTCGAAGCCCACGTATCCCGGAGGCGCACCGATGAGGCGGCTGATGCTGTGCTTTTCCATATATTCGCTCATGTCGATACGAATCATGGAATCTTCGCTGCCGAAAAGGCTCAGGCTTAAAACTTTTGCAAGCTCCGTCTTGCCCACGCCGGTGGGACCCAGGAACAGGAAGCTACCCATGGGGCGCTTGGTGTCGCGGATGCCTGCGCGGGTACGGCGGATGGCCTTGACCACGGCGTCTACGGCCTGGTCCTGACCAATGACACGCTCCTTGATTTCATCCCCCAAGTGGAGGAGTTTCTTGGCTTCTTCTCCGGCAAGACGGCTTACAGGAATGCCCGTCATCTTGCTGATGCAGTCGCGAATGGCGTTCTCGTCTACCACAGGAACAGTTTCGGAGTCCTTATCGGCAGAAAGGGCTTCGCGGCGTTCCATCACCTGCTTTTCTAATTCTTCGGTCTTGTCCCTAAGGGCGGCAGCTGCTTCAAAATTCTGATTTGCCACGGCTTCGTCTAGTTGCCGCTTGGTTTCCGCCAGTTCCTCTTCCATATCCTTCAGGTCCTGGGGAATGCAGATGGAATCGAGGCGGACCCTTGCACCGGTCTCGTCTAGCACGTCGATGGCCTTGTCGGGCAAGAAACGCTCGCTGATGTAGCGTTCCGCCAAGAGGACCGCTGCACGGACGGCATCGGGAGTGTAACGCACCTTGTGGTGGGCCTCGTACTTGGCACGGAGCCCGTCCAGAATCAAGATGGAATCCTCGGCGTTAGGCGGGTTCACCACGATTGTTTGGAAACGGCGTTCCAGGGCGGCATCCTTCTCGATGTACTTGCGGTATTCATCGATTGTGGTTGCACCGATACACTGGAGTTCGCCACGAGCTAGCGCCGGCTTGAAAATGTTGGAGGCGTCCAGGCTGCCTTCGGAGCCGCCTGCGCCAACGATGGTGTGGAGTTCGTCAATAAACAGGATGACGGAGCTGTCCACACGCTGAAGCTCCATGATGAGCCCCTTCACACGTTCCTCGAACTGCCCGCGGTACTTGGTGCCTGCCACCATGGCGGCCACGTCCAATGTCACCACACGCTTGTTCATGAGGAGTTCCGGAATCTTCTTCTGCACGATCTTCTGGGCAAGGCCTTCCACAATGGCGGTCTTGCCGACGCCGGGTTCCCCGATGAGGGCCGGGTTGTTCTTCTTGCGGCGGCAGAGAATCTGGATAAGACGCTCGATTTCCTGCTCACGACCGATGATGGGGTCCAGCTTGCCTTGGCGGGCAAGGGCCGTCAAGTCGCGACCGAAATGGTCAAGAATAGGCGTCTTGGACTTGGAGCCGGGACGTCCCTGGGGGCCACCCGGTCTCGGCGTAGAAATGGGCTCGTCAGGCTGGTCTTCGGAGCTCCCCCGCTTGAGCTGGTCCAGGGCCTGCTGGAAATTTTCAAAGGTAACGTTGAAAGTAGAGAGTGTGGCCGCCGCCGGAGAATCGGACTGCTGGAGTATAGCAAGCATCAGATGCTCGGGACCGATATACTGGTCACCTTCTTCTTTGGCAATCTTTGCTGCGTTGAACATGACCGCCTTGGTGCGGGCGGTAAAGGCCAAGAGGCCACCGCGGTTGTCACCACCGATGGTCATGAGGCCGCCGTCGTTGGTAAGAGCCCGCTGGACAGTCTCCCCAAGCTCCGCCAGGTTCACCTTCAGAGCCTTCAGGGTCTCGGAGGCAAAACCCGAATCCTCGCGGACTAAGCCCAGGAGCAAGTGCTCCACCGTAATGCTGTCACTTCCAAGATTGCGGGCCGCCATACGGGCTGCCTGGAGCACCGCCTTGGCCTTTGCAGAAAAAATACCGTTATTCTCAGACATAGCTTAAAATTAACAATGAAAAATCTAAAAAAGGCGTCTATTGGATAATTCCGCCGTGCATAACGACCCTACGCTTGGCAAAACCGGCCAATTTTTCGTCGTGGGTCACGATGAGGAAGGCCTGATTGAACTTTTCGTTCAGTTCGCCGATGAGTTCGTTGAGCATGGCGGAGTTGGCCTCGTCCAGGTTGCCGCTGGGCTCGTCGGCCAACACCAAGTCGGGGTGGTTCATGAGGGCACGGGCAATAGCCACACGCTGGCGTTCACCACCGGAAAGTTCCCGAGGCAGGTGTTTAAGGCGGTCCTTGAGGCCTACCGTCTCCAACAACATCTCGGCGCGTTCACGACATTCCTTCTCGGAAGTCCCGAGAATCCGGCCCGGCACGCACACGTTCTCGATGGCCGTAAATTCACTGAGCAGGTGATGGAACTGGAAAACGAAACCCACCTGCACGCGGTGGTACATGTCCCGTTCCTGGCTGTTGAACTTGGAAAGGGGCTTGCCCTTGAAAAGGATTTCACCGGAAGTAGGCGTATCCAGCATGCCCACCAGGTTCAGGAAGGTGGACTTGCCCGAACCCGAAGAACCGGTAAGAGCCACCAGCTCCCCCGCTTCCATCTCAAAGTTCACGCCCTTGAGAATCTCAAGTTCTTCGCCTGTCTCGGAGAACACGCGGCGGAGATCGACAGTCTGTAACAAACTACTCATGCCTAATCGCTCCTACAGGGTCCATGCGGCTAGCCTTCCATGCTGGAAGCAGCGTAGCCAAAACGCAGAGGGCAATGCCGATAACAAAAATCAAAACTGCATCAAGCAGGTGTACCGAAATCGGGAAGTACGGGATCACGTAGACATCGCCAGGAAGCTTGATAAAGTGGTAGGCCTCTTGTAGCTTGCAAAGTACGATACCGATAGTGCCGCCCACGATGGTGCCACCCACGCCGATGAAGCTACCCATGAGCATGAACACGCGCATGATGCCCGCCTTGCTGAAGCCCATGCTGCGCAGGATGCCGATTTCCTTCGTCTTGTCGATGACGACCATGATGAGGGAACTGATGATGTTGAACGCCGCCACGAGGATGATG
>JAFVGH010000060.1 GCA_017475045.1 Fibrobacter sp.
AAACAATTCAAAATCAGTCAGATATATATCAATGTGCTTGGTTTTCAGCAAGTTGCCGAAACTCACATTATCCATGAATTAGAGTCCCAACGGAATCACGAAAGGAACGGACGCCGTGACCGCAGGTCGCGGCGTTTGTCGTAGAAAGGTCCGCGCCAAGCTCGCTTGAGCGCGGGCCTTTCTATGACAAATGACGGTGGTCTCCAGACCACCGTCGTCCGTTCTATGCTCGCGAATTAGCCCCCCGCAGGGGCAGGGATGCCGGAGCGCAGCGACGGAATCCCAACCGTCACACCACCGCTTATCTTGCGACTTGGAACCCCTTCCACTCCCCTTCCCATGAAAAGCGAAAGCGGCCCGATCGGCCACACACGCACTCCAAGGCTACTTCGCCCGCTTTAGACCCCATTGAAAAAAGCCCTCACGCGGCCCGACCCCCACCCCTAGGCCCTTCCACGGCCTGATGCCCCGCTTTCGCTTTTCATTTTTCGAGGATGTAGCAGAACAGGCCCAAGGGTATCTTCGGGCGAATAGTCTCCATTTCCGTATTGTTTTCCTCGGAATTGCCTAGATCCTCCATTCTGCTAGTATGGTGGGACAATTATCATTCATTCGTGCTTCTGTTGGGGAGGGACACCTTTTTTCCTATCTTTGCGATTACAAAGTACTCTTCCCATCCAAGACCGTATGCTGTATGTTCAAATCATACTGCTTGTCACTGCGAGTATCTTGCTCGTGGCTTACTTTTTCAGGACCTCAAAGCGGAAACGGTATCAAGAGCGTCTGGATATCATCGAACGTGAAATACCCAATGTCGGACCGGCATTCAAGGAGATCAGTTCCTTCTACAACTACAGCCATTACATCACTGAGTCTGAAAGGCTCTGTTTAGATGACAAATACGCAGGGCTCTTATCCGAGGTGAAAAAGGTCATCAACTCGGAGGAGTTGGAAAGACATCCTGACAAGGACACCATAGAGCGTTTTCACAAAGCGATGTCCGATAGTCCGGAATTCAAGAAGATCAACAACGAGGGGTTTATACGGAAACAGCTTGATGACTATGCCCAGTATTTCGACACTGTTCTTCCCTATCCACTGGATTCCCAGCAGCGGGAGGCTGTCGTCTCGCTGGAGGACAACGTGCTTGTCATCAGCAGTGCGGGCAGCGGCAAGACTCTCACAACAGTCGGTAAAGTCCGCTACCTGATAGATGTCCAGAAGGTGGACCCATCGAAGATCCTGCTGATTACGTTCACTAGGAAGGCAGCCGAATCTCTCTCTGACCGCCTTGGTGAAAAGAATCTTAAGTGCAGGACCTTCCATAAGCTTGCGTTGGAGATCATCGGTGAAGCGACTGGCGAGATGCCCACCATCGTGCCCCAGGATTTCTCCGTGCAGGTCTATCACCACCTCTTCAATGAAAATCCATCTTTCCATCGTGCCATCGCCGACTATATCGTCCGTTCCCGGTACAAGATGAAGGACCAGTTCGAGTACTCTTCGATGGAAGCCTACATGCTTGACCGGAAGAAATACGGGGTCCAAGCCTATTTCAAGGACATGGACGGCCGTGCGGTCTTCTGCAAGTCGGATGAGGAGAGTCAGATCTGCGATTTCCTTGGCAGCCGCGGCGTCCAGTTCCGCTACGAGGAGAAATACGAGTATCCCACCACTGATAGCGAATACCGCCAGTACTGCCCCGATTTCTCGATCTACTATAACGATCCTGAAGAGGTCCAGCACCGTGTCTATCTTGAGCATTTCGCCGTTAATGAATACGGACACTGCCCGAAATGGTTCACCTCAGAGGAGGAGACCAAGTACAAGGAAGGCATCCGCTGGAAACGCGATCTCCACCGGGACAAAGGAACGGTGCTTTTGGAAACCTCCAGTGCCGGATTCCATCGCGGGGATGTCTTCACGGATCTGTCCGCCAAACTCAGCGCCCTCGGAATCACGTTCAGTTCCGC
The DNA here is from genome assembly GCA_017475045.1 of Fibrobacter sp. GTDB lineage: Bacteria > Fibrobacterota > Fibrobacteria > Fibrobacterales > Fibrobacteraceae > Fibrobacter. The sequence goes on from JAFVGH010000060.1 coordinate 1,974, forward strand.
CGGTTCGGACAAGATGTCTCGCGAACTGGTCAGGCAGGAGGAGAACATCCTCGGCATGCTCACGGCTTTCAACTTCCTCCTCAAGTCCAAGGATGAGACGATGTCGTCCGTCGTCTCTCAGGCTTCGCTCTCGAAAGACAGGATTACCCTGAACGAGATCGTTGCTCCGTTCGTAAACGAATACTGTAGGATGGAGGAGGAAAAGGGAGAGATTGACTTCACCGATGCGATCATCCGGGCAACAGACTTGTGCAACAACGGACACCGTCCGGATTACGATTATATCCTTGTCGACGAGTTTCAGGACATCTCCTTGGACCGTTATCGGTTTCTGCAGTCCCTCCGGAGGAAGGCTCCCCTGACAAAACTCTTCTGTGTGGGAGATGACTGGCAGTCGATCTACCGCTTCGCCGGGAGCGACATGGCTCTCTTCAAGAGCTTTGACAAATATTTCGGCTATACAAAGAAGTGCCTGATGGAGACCACTTATCGGTTCGGCGAACCGGCCATCGCGGCCTCTTCAAAGTTCATCCTCGCCAACCCAGAGCAGGCCTCGAAGAACGTCCGTCCTTTCAGGGATGATGCAGAGACCGACTTGGACTTCATCTCCACGGACCGCGGCAATGATGTCGCCGAGACCGTGAAATGGATTCTGGGGAGCATCCCTGAAGACAAGGAGGTCATTCTCCTGGGACGGTATTCGTTTGACGTCAATGTACTGAAAGGCTCGGACATGGTGGTCAATGATACCAAGGATAAGGCTTATGTCACCTATGCTGGCAGGAGAATGAATTTCTTAACTGTTCACCAGTCAAAAGGACTTGAGGCAGATTATATCATTCTGCTTAACTGTAACGGTGGCACCCTCGGCTTTCCATCCAACATTGCGGACAGCCCTATTCTAGAATACGTCCTTAGTGAACCCGATAAGTTCGCCTACAGTGAAGAAAGGCGCATCTTCTATGTTGGAATTACTCGCGCTAGAGTGCATACCTGGGTTCTGTACGACATGAACAATCCCTCGCCCTTCGTCAAAGAGTTTATCCACCCAGAAGAATCGGTGAGGCGGGAAGAGGTGATTCCCGAGGAAGATCGCTGCCCTAAATGCCATTGTGGCCGTTGCATCCAAGTGAAGAAAGGGATAGCGGTGAACGGGAATCCCTACAGCGTTTTGGCTTGCTCGAACAGGAAGTATGGTTGCGACTATCAGGAGACGGTTTTCGTGAACCTCAATGCCAGACGCAGACTCCCTAGGAACAAGATTGGTGGGACAGATTTTTAAGCCCTAACAGTTTTTTATCCTAGTAATCCTAATCTGATCTGAAATAACACTTAGTTGTAAAATCGCAAAATCAACGCTCACAATAAAAAGGATTACCTATAGTAAGCCCCCTCCCACGCTCTAGAGCACGCTTGATTCATCCAGGTTCCCAGACCACCGTCGTCCGTCCTATGCTCGTACATTAGCCCCCCGCAGGGGCAAGGACGCGGCGCGCAGCGACGGAATCCCAACCGCCAATCTTGTGCATCTTCCCGCGGCAGACCACATTCCCAAGGGAAGTGAGAGCGGCATGCTAGGCTTCTTCATATGCCCCAGGCTTCGCTCTCAACCTTGTACAAATCTCATTTGTACATCCAAACATTACCCACTCGTGGATTCTTGGTACATATCTCAATAAGAATCGTCTCAGAATACCATCTTTAAGGAAATTTGTACATGAATAACACCTTCGAGGATGGTTTATTTGTACAAATGAGGTTTGTACAAAGCATAATCAACACGGCAAGCCCTCAAGCGAAACATATACACTGCTCTCGCGTACTTCTAAATCCAACATTACCAGTTATCGAAACAATGTTTATATTTGTATGGCAGATGACACTGCCGCACCCCTGTTTGTGAGTTGGCGGGATGCCTGGCATCGGCAGAGGAATCCAACTCTCCTATCGGCGACGAAGTATCGATAATAGAGAACAAATGCGTATCTGGACTACCCAAACCATTTCATTTTGGAACCAACTGCAAGAACGGGGGACGGCCCATTGTGATACCTCCAGGTCCTGGGGGTTGTCTGAAATGAAGGAAGCGTATGATTGGATGGCCGACCAGATGACCAGGCGCATCGGTCCACCGCCTAGCCCGGAAATCGTTTATCCGGTTTGGGGCTGGCAGCAGGTGGGTTCCTATAAAAAGGAATACCACGGTTCTTTCCATGACTGCAGCGGTTACGACGACGAGTTCATGTTTATCACGGCCGAGATTCCGGATGAACGGGTGCTCCTCTCTGATTTCGACATGTGGCATCACGTTCTCAACCACTGGTGTATCGCACGCACGAAAAGGGAGGAAACAGACGATGAAGACAGAATTGTCAAGTCATGGGAACTGGTCTTCGATTTGAAGACCCAGCACTGGTGCGCCAACCTAAAACGTCGAAACCGTTGGATCCAGGCTACCTTCTGGGAACTCCGGAAAGAGTGGGTCGTTAGCGCCCGAAAGATAAGGGGTTGTTAGAAATGGCGTGCGGAGCAGCAGAAAAAATGGGGGAAACCAGGAGACTGAATCCGTGGTCTGTTTTCCGCACCCGTACCTCCTTGGCGTATTGAAAATGATTATATATCTTTGCTTTGCATTGTTACTAATAGGAGGTTATCGACCATGAACGAGATCAAAGTCTATCATTCCGTCTGGAAAACGGCCGTCACCATGCTTGCCGACTTGCTGATCGTGGCCTTGGGGGTCATGGCCATCCTAAAGGGATCTACGCCTGTAATCGCCTGGTTCCTCGTCGTTTTCTTCTGCTTTGGTGCAGGGATCGCAGCATATCCTCCCTTGAAAGAGCGATTGACTGGAACGCCCTATCTCACGATTACCGACGAGTGCGTGTTCGTGGATGGCCGGAAGGTGCAGGAGATCCGGTATGCCGATGTGGAGTCATTCGTCCTGAAGCGTGCGTTCGTTGAAAGGGTGATTGTCGTCAATTACAAAAGCGAAAAGGCCACGCCGGGAGCAATCATGGTATC
>JAFVGH010000061.1 GCA_017475045.1 Fibrobacter sp.
AGACCACGAAGACCTCTTCACCGCCTACCGCACGCCGTCCACCGTTCGCCGGTTTGCCGTGAGCGTTCCGGTGCTCGCATAAGGGAAAAGCCCTCTCCGACAGGCCACGTCGGAGGGGGCCACCATCCGCACGGGCGGAAGTTCCTCAAAGCGCATAGTTATTATACCTCCGCCCGTCTGCCTTGTCAAGACAAAGGAGGACAAAATGAAATCCAAAAAAGCCACTCGCATTCTTCAGACGCTCGCCGGGCAAGAAAGTATCTGCTGGAACGTCGCTGACCTACTCGATGCCCTCGTAGACGTCTGGAACATCGAATACATGAGCGACGAGGACGAAGGGACGCCCGTTTATAACCGGCTCCTCGAATCCTCCGCCCGGCTCCTCGTGCCGTGCATGATGCAGACAGCAGGGCAGCTCTCCAACATCCACCTCGAGCTCTCCGCGTTCCTGAAGATCCTCGAGGATCCGAACATCTCGAAGCCCCTGCCGCTGGCGAACGCTCTTCACGCATGGGAGGAAAAGCCACTGTCCGGTTCCGGTTGGGAGAGAGAATCATAAAGAGGGGGAGGGAACAACCTCCCCTTTTTTATTGTGTCAACAAAACGCCCTTGTTCATTCCGCTATTTTGGGGCCCTTCTGGCCTTTTTTATAGTGCCGCAAATCGCCTTTTTTACCGTGTTTCACTATGAACGCGCTTTATCACTTCCCGCGTATTCCGCCCGGATAATAGTCCAGCTTTCCCTCTCGATAAAGACGCATGAGCTCTTTACGACGCTCTTCCAGACGTTCCCGTTTTCTCTTTCTGCTCTCTGCTTGATACTGCTTTTCCCTCTCCGGGTTATTCTTCCGAAATTCAGCCATCCAGAGACGCCTATACTCTTTCCGGTCCTTCACTCCAAATCTGTTCTCTTTCATACTACAATTCCCCTTCCTGTTTTCTCGAAATCCGTTGTCACCTGCTGTCACCCGTTGTCACCTCGTTCAGCCCTTGTCTTTATTGGGGTTTGCGGGTGTTTGGGTGACAGGGTGTCATCGTTTTTCAAGCGATACCCCTATATACACTGTGAGTATACAAACGTAATGTAGAACAAACAACAAAGAAACTGCTTTTCATGCAATCCGTTGTCACCTCGTCACCCGATTCCCTTTGATCCGTTGTCTTTATTGGGTTTCCACGGGTGACAGACAAGCAAAAATCCGTTGTCATTCGTTGTCACCCGTTGTCACCCGTTGTCTTTATTGGGTTTGCGGGGTTTCCCTCTCCGCCTCTTTCCGTTCAAGCTCTGCTGTTACGCTGTTCGAGAGATAATGAACGCGGGGAAATGTATAGAGTCTCGCGCCCTTCACGCCGTCCGCGCTTGTGTTCCGGGTTTGCTCAACGCCTATCTTTCGCAGGGCGGCCCCTATTTGTTGCGGGGTGACACTGTACAGGCCCGAAACGCGCCGCTTAATTTCACTGGCTGTCTGACGTTCAAGAGTGTAGAGGTTTTGCCCTCTCCGCTTTGATTCTTGATACTGTTCCATGAAGTCCCGAAGCTCTTCCTCGCCCGGAAGGGGTTTCTCGTGCTCCGCGTTCCGTTCCCGCAGCTGTGCCATTTCCGCCTCGGTCAGATCGTAGGCCTTTTCACCTTGCCCGAGGGTTTGTTCGTAGCACTGCCGCCAGAGTTGCACCTTGTCAAGCGCGTTCTCTGCCTCGAAGTTGAACCTGTTTCCGTGTTCCTCCAGATTACAAACAATAGTCCACCATCGCCGGTTCCCGGTCGGATCGTCAAGGAACTGTTCATCGTTTGTTGTGGCAATGTAGGAGGTACGCCGTATATAATCCACGTCCGCCCTGCCGTAGGGTTTGCGGAACCTGTCACGCCGAGACGTGAGGAACCGTTTCAGCCGTTCCCGGTCAGCTCTCCGCAGAACGCCGTTGACCTCTGCTAGCTCTCCGAGCCAGATTGACGTACACCGTGAAACACTGTCCCGGTCATCAACGTCAAGCGGCTGATCGCTCGTCAATTCGGGATCGTTGAACGCGAGGACGTTCAGGAGGGTACTTTTCCCGGCCTTTTGCTCACCCGGAAGCACCAACACACCCGCAGGGCGTAACGATTCCACGCCGGGCTTGTCCTCTTGCAAGACAAGGAGGATTGCTTGATAGCAGAATTTCCGCACGAGGGAACGCGAAAACGTGTCCTCGGGGGCTATCCAGATCGCATCACAAAGAAGCTCCACCCGGTCTACACCGTCCCACGTCGCGCCCTTGATCCGCTCCCATACGGGGTTGACAGGGTTTTGCTCCGCGTAATAGTTTACGAAGTCCTGAATCGTGCTTGTATGCACACGGGAGAACCGGTTGACCAGTTCCGAATAACACCACGTCGGGAAGTTCTCCCACGCTCCGCTGAAACCTACAATGACGGGGTTTCTCGTGAGGACGTTTGTTTGCAGGGTGATTCCCTTTTCATCAAGGAACGTCTCGAAGTCCTCCAACGTGAGCGCGTGTTTCTTTTCCTGCTCTCCGTTGATTTGCTCCACCACCTGTTTCAGAAGATCGTACAGGCCCCATTGATTCATGATTTCCTCGAACCGCTCCACGTCACCCTCCGCGAAACGATCCGCCCGGAGACACTCATAACAGAACCGGGCAATTGGACGGGTATATGTTTCCTCGTCCTGGCTGTCCTGATTTCCGAACGCCGCAACCAGATTTTCCCGCGCGTCCTTAATCGCCCGTTGCCCTTTTGGCGGGGGTGTCCTGCCGAGGATTTCCACGCCGAACTCCGATAGCTCTTTGCAAGCGTGCCGCAGATCGTCCCGCCGCAAAACGTCAATTTGTTGTTGGCTCATTGTTCGCCCTCCATGTTTTGAGATAGGAGCAAACAAAAGAACGTCCGCGCACAAACGGACGTCCTGTCATGACATATAAACGCCTACCCTCGCCGGCTTGCCCTCTCCGCGCCTTTTCCTGTCTCAAAATTTGTGAAACATTTCCGCGCGCAGACTCTTGACCTCGCCGGGGGAGTATGCTATAATCATACTGTCAATAGACAACACAACCTTGTCCGTTTGTGTTAATGAACGAACCTCCGCCCGGGGCCTAATCCGTGCGGGGGTTTTCCCTTTGTTCACCTACCACATTATACCACGTTCACAGCTCATAGTCAATAGAAAAACGCTAAATCCGCCAATAGCAAAACGCCCGAAACTGCCTATAAAATCGCCCTCGGTTTTTATGTTTCATCCATCGTCCGGGGGCCTTTTTGTGCCCGCGAGTGATCGGAAGGATTACCCGCGCTGCGTTCCCTCTCCGCATTCCCCCCCGGGGTGTACCGGATCGCGCCCAGACTGCCGACAACGGCAAATTATACAAAATTCATCTTTTGTATAGTAGACACCTGTACAACGTGTATAATACACGAATAAACAGTGTATAAATCCCGAAATCCCTGCATAAACGCCCTGAAAAGTTGCACAAAGAACACCCGAAAAAATATTCATTTCCCGCAGGCGAGCAGAGCGTGAGGCTATCCCTCCGCGCCGGGGATCCTCCCCGCGTCCCCTCTCCAATGGAGCACCGCAGGGGCGTAGCTCTCCGCAGGAGATCGAAGGGTTTCAGGGGCGTTCCCCTGACAAGCGCATTTTGACGGCAAAGTGCATTGCTTGCCGGTTCGCATTCTCAGGCCCACCAAAACGCGCGAGAAGGCCCATAGAAGCGCATGGAGCGCACAAAGGTATATTTACCCTCGGACGCTCAGAAACGCGCCAGAAACGGCCCTGTGAGCGTGCTACTAACGTATAACAAAAGCGGCCAGACCTTAACAGCCTGAACCGCTTTTTTTGAGCGTGTTACGCCTCGTAGAACTCCACCAGATCGCCCGGTTGACATTGCAGAATCCGGCAGACCTGTTCGAGGGTTTCCCACGATACAGTCTGATTTTCCCGGAACGCTTGAAGCGTGCTCTCCGAAAACAGCTTTTCCTTCCTGATTCGGTAGGTCGAAAAGCCCTTATCTTTCAGAGCTTGCACCACGTCCAGCTTGTACCGAAATGCCATAACAAATCACCTCACTTTTTCGCCCTCCATTATAGCAGAATTATACACGGATTTCAAGCGTACATCTTGCACAAAAACTGCTCTTCAAATTCGTGTACAATGCCGATTGACATACACGGAAAAATCGTGTATAATAGTGCCAGAAACAAGGGAGAGACACGGTCAAGGTTGAACGCCGGGCAACCGTCAACGCGACAAGAGAAGACAGGGAACGGACTGAAAAAAGCTGCCATGCCGAAGTGAATCCAATGCCACCCTGCACCGTCACCGTCTCCCACCAATCCTACACACTCACAAAGGAGACTGAACCATGCTGAACAAATCCACCCTCGACCGGAAGGTCAAAGAGCTCGAAGAACTCCGCCGCATGGAAAAGGAGATCGAAGCGAAGCGCGAAGCCCTTGAAAAGGAGATCAAGGCGGAAATGGAACGCCGCAAGGTCGAAGAACTCGAAACCGCGTCCGGGTATCTCGTAACCTTCCGCCCCTACACCCGCTGGCAGTTCGACAGCAAGGCGTTTGAGAGAGACCACGAAGACCTCTTCACCGCCTACCGCACGCCGTCCACCGTTCGCCGGTTTGCCGTGAGCGTTCCGGTGCTCGCATAAGGGAAAAGCCCTCTCCGACAGGCCACGTCGGAGGGGGCCACCATCCGCACGGGCGGAAG
>JAFVGH010000062.1 GCA_017475045.1 Fibrobacter sp.
AAGCTGAAGATTCGTGAAGAGGAACTGAAGGAGCAAGAAGCGAAGCTGAAGCAGGATAAAAAAAATAAAACCAAAGATGTTGAAGCAGAACTGAAAGCTCTGCAGGATGAAATCAACAAACTCAATGCCGAGAAGACCCGGCTTCTGTCGCAGAAAAAATCCTACAACGAAGCCATTGCAGCAAACAAAAAAGATTACGAATCGAAGCTTGCTGAAGCGAAAACAAATGCTGAAAATGCTGCCGCAAAGAAGTATGAAACTCAGCTCTCCGAGCTGAGAAAAACGGCGGCCCTCGTGCCAGGTCTGCAGAATGAACTTGCCACTAAAACCAAACAGCTCGACTTCTGGACCAAATGCTCGCCGGACGAACTCCGGGAAAGGGCCGCAAACAGGGCTAGAAACGCCGCTATGGGCATCGGGCAGGGCCGGTCGAACAATTAGTCGTCTGACCCCAAAACCCCCCCGAATTTTGCGTTTTTCGGGGGGTTTAAGCAATATTTCTATTGCATAAATCTCTTTTTAGGTCGATATTATAGCTACGGACGCCAAGCCGTTTTTTTTAGACATGTAACAAGCGAAAAGAGGATTTTCAGAAATGGTCGAAAGACCGAAAAGGCTCTTCTGATTGCACAACTTTAATTAAGTTTTGGTTGCATGGGCTTGATTAGAGTGCTTGGCGGCAAGTGCATGAAAGATGTTAGACCATTTCTGAAAGTCCTTTTTTTTTGCCCTTGCACTCCTGCAGTATTGGAGATACACCGAAACCGATGGCCCAGGCGGAAGACATGGCATACCACCCTCTTCCAAAAGCTGAAAACCCACGGGGAAGTGAAACGTGAACCATTGCCGGCTGCAGCGTGTTTCGTGAATAGCGTGGCGGGAGAAGCATCATAAGCTATCGTCGAGGGATAATCTGATTGAGACGGATGCACACTGTAGATTTGATTGGCATAATCAGACTGTAGACGCTTCTACAGAGCGTTGAGAGGGCAAGGCACAAAAATGGGAACCTTCAGGAAGTGTTACGTCCACGCCCCTTCATCTTTTTTTGGGTGAGGGGGATTGGGCTAACTGTGTCCATTTGATTTCTTAGGAAGTGTTACCCATGACACTTCAACCAAATTTAAATTTAAATTTAAACACGAAATTTTCCGTTTGACATGAGTATATACTGAGTATATAATTTATATATACTAGATATATACGAGGTGAGCCATGGAAAATGATGCCCAGTTACTCTTGAAAATGCCGAAAGGTTTGAAGTTAGCCCTGGACAGTTGTGCCCAGGATTTAGATTTGTCTACAAGTCAGTTGGTGAGGAAGCTCATCCGGGATTACACGGACAAGAATTACAAGGGCGACCTGTTTGCCCAGGAGAAAAAGAAAAAATGATTTTGGAAAAAGATGAAGTAGACGTGATTCTGCAAGCCCTCGAAAATGCCGGACACAAAGACATGGCCGACAAAATCAAAGCCGTTGCTGAAGAACCGCTTCCGCCGGATTTTGAATACGATGACTATCCCGAAGAAGCTCCGCTTCTCGAAATTCGTAAAGCCTTCTAGATTGCAATATTTGCATTTGCAAAGCCTTCTAGATTGCGATATCTGCGTACAGACCTACGTGCAGAAACCAACCATCGCCAACCAGAAGGCTCTGCAGGGCCGTCAAAAACGGCTCCTGCAGCTTCTGCTGATTCCGGGGGGAACCTTCCCCGAAACCCCTTCCCATGGGGAATACTCCCCCATGCCGCCCCCTGCTTGCCATTTTCCGCATCCTGGCGTATGCTGAAAATGTACGGATTTCTCGTGCGATTAATCCGTAACCGGCTACGGTTTAATCGGGATGCCCCCGATTAAACACTCCGCCTCATTTACTCTTTTTTACTTTAAGATTTTTATTTTTTTTTGGGGGTTATTATGTCTGAAGAACCTGTTGAAAGCTTTGGCGTTTTCCGTATGGACAAGGTGAAAATGTCTGCCGGCGGAAAGCTGTATCGTCTGATTAGGCATTTTCTCCGCCTTGATATTGCTGACAATGTGGACAAGACCAGAGTGGAGAAAGATTCCTTCATCGGTGCTTCTACACCCAAGGAAATTTATGACGCAATCCGTGGCCGGTGGGACCTTGTCGATGGCTTACGGTCCGATGCCGTTGGTGTCCTGGATTGCCTTGCAACCACAACCAACGGTCTCCCGAAGGGAGAAGAGCAGGAGTGGATTGACGATGTGATCGCCGAGCTGAAGAGCTTTTACGGCGAAGAAAATTTCATCGGTGCATACATACACCGGGATGAAAAAGAAGTTCATGTCCACTCCCTTATCGTTCCTCTCGAAACGAAGGAAGTGGAGAAGACACGCCTTACGGCGGCCGAGCAGGAACAGCTGAAAGCCGCCCTCGAAGCTGACAACAAGAAGTTTCTGACCGTTCCAAAAAAGCCGGACAAGGAAGAGAAAAACAAAAAGGTTTGGGATAAATACAAGAAGGATGTGAAGGCTTATGACGCCTTCAAAAAAGACATCAAACCGTACATGAAAAAGCTCGGTTTCGTCCGAACCGAGAACAAGCTGAACGCCCAGAAATATTGCGGCGGCCGGGCCGTCCTCTCTGCTACGCAGGATATGTGGTGGGAGCATGTTTCGCAGAAGTACGGCCTTGGCCGTGGCGAGAAAAATTCCGGCAAGGTCTACCAGGGGCCGACCTCGCTCTACAAGTGGGCACAGAAGCTGAAGATTCGTGAAGAGGAACTGAAGGAGCAAGAAGCGAAGCTGAAGCAGGATAAAAAAAATAAAACCAAAGATGTTGAAGCAGAACTGAAAGCTCTGCAGGATGAAATCAACAAACTCAATGCCGAGAAGACCCGG
>JAFVGH010000063.1 GCA_017475045.1 Fibrobacter sp.
TCCTGTTTTCCGCGATTTTCAGTTGGGATTTTATAAGTGCTTAAATTCCAGTAGAATCTCTTTCAAAAATTTGCGTTTTTGGGTGTCCCGTGCTATCTTTGCGGCATGTTTGTACGTCGTAAGGTCAACAAGTCGGGCAGCACCAGCGTCCAAGTGGTGGACAAGAGCGGCGGCGGATACCGTGTCGTGTGCAGCCTTGGGGCGGCGAGCGAGGAATGGGAGATTCAGCGTCTTGAGGCCAGGGGGAGGCAATATGTCAAGGAACACAGCCACCCCGAGCTTCCCCTTTTCGGCCAAGGCATTGACGAGAGGCTTGAGGAGTTGGTCTCCGGTTTGGGCAACAGCCAAGTGCAGGTAATCGGTCCTGAGGTAATCTACGGGAAGCTATACGACGAGATAGGATACGGTGCCGTCGGCAGCAAGATGTTCAGGCATCTGGTCGTCTGCCGTCTGTTCAATCCGGGGAGCAAGCTCAAGACCATCGACTACCTTGCCCGTTACCTGGGGGAGAGCTACAGCCCTGACCAGATCTACCGTTTCCTGGACAACCTCTGCCATCGCAAGGGAAAGGCCTCGGACGAGCCCGACATCAAGAGCCTTGTCGAGCGCATCAGCTTCGAGAAGACGAGGCGGGAGTGCGAAGGGCGCATCGAGGTGGTGTTCTACGACATGACGACGCTCTACTTCGAGGCCTCGGACGAGGACGACCTTCGCAAGTGCGGGTTCTCGAAGGACGGGAGGCACAGCAACCCGCAGATATTCCTCGGCCTGCTGGTGGCCGCTGGCGGCAACCCCATCGGATACGACATCTACGAAGGCAACATCTTCGAGGGGCACACGCTGATGGAGTTCATCGGCAGGATGTCCGCCAAGTTCGGCTTCGGAAAGCCCATCGTCGTGGCGGATGCCGGCCTGCTGTCGAAAAGGAACATAGCCGGCCTGAAGGAGGAAGGCTACGAGTTCATCGTCGGGGCCAGGCCAAGAAACGAAAGCGAGGAGGTGAAAAAGGCCATCCTCGACCTCGGCCTGAAAAACGGCGATGTACGGGTCATCAGCCGTCCCGACGGGACAAGGATGGTCGTGTCCAAGACGGAAAGCCGTACCGCCAAGGACAAGAAGACCCGACAGCGCGGCTTGGACCGGCTGGAGAAAAGGCTGGGGAGCGGACGGCTGACCAAGGCCAACATCAACAACAAGGGCTACAACAAGTACCTGAAGATGGAAGGGGACGTGAAAATCTCCATCGACTACGCCAAGTTCGGCGCAGACGAGGCTTGGGACGGCATCAAGGGCTATGTCACGAACACCAGCCTCTCGAACGAGGAGGTCATAGCCCGGTATTCCGACCTGTGGCGCATCGAGCGGGCGTTCCGCATGAACAAGACCGACTTGCAGGTCAGACCCATCTTCCACAGGCTCAGGAACAGGATAGAGGGGCACATCTGCATCTGCTTCACGGCATACACAATCATGCTTGAACTCGAGAGGCTGCTCAAGGCAAGCAAGTCAGCCATCACACTCGCCAGGGCTCAACAGATTACAAGGAGCATGTATCAACTGACCTATGTGCTTCCCCAGTCTGGATACACCAAGACCACACTTCTGCGAATGGATGAGGAACAGCAGGAACTGTATGACATAGTCACTTACCGCCACAAAAGCTAAAAATTGGGTGTCCCATTGCGGAAAACAGGATGGTTGCCGATATGGGAGTAACAAAAGCCATTTGTTTTGCGTCCTTGAGAGAAACGGCTTTTCTCTGGCAGAGAAACGGCCTTTCTCTGGCAGAGAAACGGCTTATTTCGTATGCACTTCCCTCCAGTATGTTTTTTTTTTCCTACTTTTGCCCTTTAATTCTGAAAAACATGAAAACAATTAGAGCCGCCGTAGTGGGTTACGGCAATGTGGGCCGTTTCGCCCTGGAAGCCCTTGAAGCCGCCCCCGATTTTGAAATAGCAGGCATCGTGCGCCGCAATGGAGCTGAAAACAAACCATTGGAACTGTCGCAATACGAGGTAGTGAAAGATATTAAGGAACTGGAAGACGTGGACGCGGCCATCTTGGCCTGTCCTACGCGCAGCTGTCCCGAATATGCCCGGCAGATTCTGCCTTTGGGTATCAATACGGTGGATTCCTTCGACATCCATACCTCCATCGTGGACTATCGTCGCGAACTCATGCCTATCAATAAGGAAACCAAGACTGTCAGCGTGATTGCCGCAGGCTGGGATCCAGGTTCGGATTCCATCGTCCGTACCTTGATGCAGAGCCTTGCCACTAAGGGATTGTCTTATACCAATTTCGGCCCTGGTATGTCGA
>JAFVGH010000064.1 GCA_017475045.1 Fibrobacter sp.
AGAACTTCGGTTGCGGTTCCAGCCGTGAACACGCTCCGCAGGCACTCAAGCGCTGGGGCATCCGCGCCATCATCGCCGAAAGCTACTCCGAAATCTTCTTCGGTAACTGTGTGGCCATTGGCGTTCCTTGCTACAAGGTGAGCCACGAAGTGGCTGACAAGATCCTCTCCTGGATCGAAGCTCACCCGAGCGAAGAACTCGTGACGAGCACCGAAAGCCGCACGCTCAAGATGGGTAACGAAACCATCGAGCTCACGCTTGCTGACGGCCCGCGCGGTCAGTTCCTCGACGGTTCTTGGCACGCACGTTCCGCCCTCATGGCCAACGCCGACAAGGTGCAGGAACTCGCTGCTAAGCTCCCGTATATGCAGTTCTTGAAGTAGACGAGAGGACGGCCCTACGGGCCTACAGACGAGAGACGAGAGATATATTTCAGCATCGTCTGTATGAGGTGTCATTGCGAGCGTAGCGAAGCAATCCAACCCTAATCGTCATCCTGGAGCCGCAGGTCCCTGAGCTTGCCGAAGGGTGCGGCGATAGGATCCACAAGCAATTCAAAAGCGTCCAGGTTAAAAGCCTGGGCGTTTTTTATATTTTTACTCAAGTGAGGTAAGATTCAATGTCAAAAATTTGTTTCTCTATACTTTCTTGCATTTCCCTCGGATTGGCTCAATCAAAAATGACTGAATCCGTAGGCAACGCCATTGCCAACGAACCAAGCAATATAAAATGGTGGATTATCCTTGCACTCATCGTCGGTGCAGCCTTTTATTTAAGGATGAAATAACATTTCAACCCATGCTCACCTCACCCATCGACAACATTCTCGTAGAAAAGGCGAAGCGCCAAATGCACTTGCGCTACGGCGAGAGTATTGTCAAAACGTACAGAATTTCTTTGGGCAAAGATCCTGTGGGATCGAAGGTCAAATCTGGCGACAACAAGACGCCCGAAGGCGACTACACCATCGTGCTTCACAACCCCAAAAGCAAGTTTCACTTATCGCTCCGAATTTCGTACCCGAACGCGGAGCAAATCAATGCTGCAAAAGCCGGCAACTACGAACCCGGCGGCGACATCATGATCCACGGCTACCCGAACAAGGTTCCGGCATTTCTCTTTAAATTCTGGCACAAGTGGAAAGACTGGACCGCCGGCTGCATCGCCGTCACCAACGACGAAATCGAAGAAATCTACGCCGCCGTCAAGGACGGAACTCCGATAAACATCAAGCCATAAGTTTTAGAAATCAACCAAGCCGCTTGTTGATCTCATCCCAGTTGACGACGCTCCACAAAGCCTTTAGGTAGTCAGGACGGCGATTTCGGTAGTCGATGTAGTAGGCGTGTTCCCACACATCAAACGTGAGCAGCGGCTTTAAGCCCTTGGTAAGCGGGTTCTGGGCGTTGCCCTCTTGCGTAATCACGAGCTTGCCCGAAGCATCGGCAGAGAGCCAGACCCAGCCGGAACCGAAGAGGCCTGCACCCTTTGTCTGGAATTCTTCCTGGAACTTTTCGAAGGAACCAAAGTCGCGAGCGATGGCTTCTGCAATCTTGCCAGTCGGAACATTGTTCGCCTTCGGGGCGGCAAACTGCAAAAAATACATGGCGTGGTTCAAAATCTGGCCCGCATTGTTGAAAACACCCCCTTCGGCCGTTTTCACGATATCCTCAAGAGACTTACCTTCGAAGGTGCTGCCTGGGAGGGCCGCATTCAGGTTGTTCACATAGGTCTGCAGGTGCTTTCCGTAGTGAAATTCGATGGTTTCGGCACTCAGTGCCGGGGCCAGGTCTGCCCCCGCATACGGGAGGGCAGGCATTTCAAATTTTCCGTTGACAGGCTGAATCATATTGAACCTCCAGGTTTACATTCTAAGTAATTATACATTTTTTGGCTTTTTCACCCCAAAACATTCCAATTTGGAGTATAAAAAACGGCATCTTTTTTCACCTTAGGTAGCCTATTACCATTTAGAAATATATTTTCACGTTAAAAAGAGAAGCCTCGTCGAACGACAGAGGCGTAATAGGTTTTGTAGGGTCTGTCAGGATAGAGTATGAAAAACAGGATTTTCGCATTCAAGGACGCTGTAGCTTTTGATAATGAACTGGCCATATTCAGCAAGTGGCACAAGGAGCATGGGACTCCTGCCATGTTTTTCCAGATTCATTCCACTATCCTGGAACCCGAAAAGCTGAAACCCGTCTGGGACATTCTAGAGAAGCATTTCCCTAGCGTTCCCTGGTTCGGCAACTCCACTAGCGGTAACATTGTAGACTGCGACCTTGCCGCAGATATTTCCGTATCGGCAGTAATTTTCGAAAAGCCCTCCACCAAGTTCCTGGTTCAGCAATATGATTTTACCAAGGACTCCATCAGCGGCATTGCCGGCAACATCCTCCAAGAGGTTTCCAAGAACCCCTGGGTCAAGGCCGTAGAAATCTACCACTGCATCTCTCCCTTTTCCACCACGGCCCTTTGCGAGGGATTAGACGACCTGCCTAGCGACATCCAGGTGTTCGGTGGTATCGTCTGCTCTCCCGACATCACAAGCCCCCATTCCTGCGTATTCTCCTCGGTAGGCGGTTTTTCTAGGACCAGCATCCTGGTGGTGTTCTACGGTGGCGAAGACTTCTTTGTAGACTCCCGCAAAATCAGCGGTTGGAAACCCATCGGGCGTAACTTCCACGTGACCCGTTCCGTAGGTAACGTTCTATATGAACTAGAGGGAATTCCCGCCTACGATGTCTACAACAAGTACCTGAGCATCAAGAACGACGGGAACTTCTTCTACAACGCCCTAGAATTCCCCATGCTCTACGAGCACAACGGGGTCTCTATCGTCCGTGCCGCAGGGGCCAGCAATCCCGACGGCTCCCTTTCCATGTCTTCTGACATTGACGAAGGCTCCATCGTCCGACTGTCTTATGGCGAACCTCGGTTAATCGTGGAAAAAATCAGGGAAGAAAGTACCAAGTGCGAAGATTTCGGCCCCGAGGTACAGCACCTGTTCTCTTGCGCGGCCCGAAAGGCCTTCTGGCACGAGCACGAGCCCACCTACGAAATCGCCCCTCTCAAGGGCCTAGCGGCCAGCACCGGCTTTTTCTCCCACGGCGAATTCCTGCGTGAAAAGGGCCACATGAACCAGCACAACATCACGCTGGTCATTGCCTCTATGCGTGAGGGCCCCGCCGTCAGGCGTGAGCGTGCCAAAGGCGAAGACATCCGCGAAAGCATGACCACCCGCCTCCCCCTTGCGGCCCGCATGGCCACCTTCATTAGGGAGACATCCTTTGAGCTTGAGCAGATGAATAGCAAGCTTAGGGTCATGAACGAGCACCTGCAAGACGTAGCCACTACCGACAGCCTGACAGGCCTGGAAAACAGGCTCGCCTTCGATGAAATGCTGAGCAATATTGCCATGGAAGACCCTGAAGCGGACAACTGGACCATGGTGCTGATGGACGTGAACGGTCTGAAATATGCCAACGACACCTTCGGCCATCAGGCCGGAGACACCCTGATTATCGCCGCCGGCAATGTTATCAAGAAGGCCTACGGTGAACAGGGCAACTGTTTCCGTATCGGCGGCGACGAATTCGCTGTCATTACCAAGACCCCCACAGACGCGCTGTTCAAGCAGTATTCCAACATGCAAAAGTACATCGAGGAATACAACAAGGAGGCCAGCTATCCACTATCCATTGCCGTAGGCGAAAGCGGGCTTGCCAACGGCCCCCAAAGCCGCAAGTCCATCAGTGACTGGAAGATGGAAGCAGACCTGAACATGTACCGCGATAAGGTCAGTTTCCACAAGCCGCAAAAAACCGACGCCATCCAGAACCTGAAGGATTTGGTCAACAGCATGATATCGGCAGAGGAGTCGAAGGAATCTTACATGATTCATCACTCCGAACACGTGAAGGCCTATGCGCAGCTGATTGCCAAACTGCACGGACTTACCGAAAGTTCCGTACAGATGATTGGACAGGCAGCCCAATTGCACGACATCGGAAAGATTGGCGTAAGCGATGCCATCATCAGCAAGCCGGGCAAGCTTACCGACGAGGAACGTTCCGCTGTCAAGCAGCATTCCGTCATCGGGGCAAAGATACTCATGCGATCTAACTATGAACATGACCTGGTGCAAGCCGTATTGCACCACCATGAGCGATTCGACGGCAAGGGATACCCAGAGGGCCTCGCCGGCGAAAAGATTCCCGTAAGCTCAAGAGTCCTTGCCATAGCGGATTCCATTGACGCCATGACCAGCAAGAGGGTCTATCGCGACGCCCTGTCGCTCCCCCAATGTCGAGCCGAAATTGAGAAGAACCTGGGCTCCATGTACGACCCAACCATCGGCAAGACAGTCCTAGACCATTGGGACGAAATTGTCGACCTGTTGATGAGACTCCAAAGCGGAAGGCCCAAAGTCCTTTAGGCAACGCGTTACGAGGTGTTTTTTATGAGAGACATTTTCACACTCGTATTCGTGCTGCTGATCGTTATTCTCGGTATTTGTAGCATTATGGCCAGGCGCTCTTCCAAAAGCGTCGCCAAGCCCGTATCGTACCTACTTGTCACATTCATTGTGCCCATTACGGGAAACATGATTTTGACACTGTCCCAGGACAAATTACTTTCGACCATAGGCAGCTACACCTATTTTATCGGCATGACCCTCATGGCGTTTAGCCTATTTGATTTCACCCTTGCTTACTGCGGCATCTCTTGGAAAAATCACAAGAAAAAGTGCTACGCCATCTACGCATTACTCGTCCTAGATATCGTCCAATATCTATTCAACCCGTTCTTTGGCCACGCATTCAACATGACCGACATCACCGTTGATGGTGAACTTTACTACAGGCTTGTTCCCCATTGGGGACAGGCGTACCACCGCATAGTTGTCTACCTTGCATTCCTAACATCACTCATTATTTTTGTCGTCAAGACAATCCGCGTTCCTCGA
This sequence comes from Fibrobacter sp., assembly GCA_017475045.1. Taxonomy (GTDB): domain Bacteria; phylum Fibrobacterota; class Fibrobacteria; order Fibrobacterales; family Fibrobacteraceae; genus Fibrobacter. The sequence goes on from JAFVGH010000064.1 coordinate 4,973, forward strand.
GTCTACAAAGAAAAATACTACATCATTTTGATCACCATGATTCTTGCCGGAATCTGGCAGAGTTATTCCATATTCTTCGGTGGCCCCATTGATCGTTCTATGATTGGGTTTGCCATTTGTGCCCTCCTGTTCTTTTACTTCTCTATTCTCTTTAGGCCTCTCAAGCTTCTAGACAGGATGCTTGCAAACATAGCCTCCCAAATGCCAGAAGCCTTATTCTTTTTTGACGCAAGTGAACGCTGTATATGGTTCAACGACAACGGCAGCAAGCTTCTGGGAGTCAACAGCGATACGCTTGACGATATTCCAAGACGTTTGTCCTCAATGTTTAAGGATTTAGGAGAGGGGCAAGACAACTGGTTCTCAAGGCAGTCAACCGGTTTCGGCGACAACACACGTTATTTCTCGCTCGAAAGGCATGTAGTGACCGACGCCAAAGAAAGAAAAATCGGTTCATTCCTGAATATTCAAGACCATACCGCCGATGTCCACAGGCACCAGCGTGAAATGTACGAAGCCACCCATGACAAACTGACAGGCCTACTCAATAGGGACGCCCTATTCCAAAGCGTCAAAGAAAAAGTCTCTCAAAAATCCGACATGCCTTATTGGGTAGCTTATTTCGACATCAAGGATTTCAAGCTTGTCAACGACATTTTCGGAAACACCATGGGCGACTTCGTCTTGCAGAAAATAGCCAAATGGCTCCGGGTTCACTCCTCCTCAGAGTGGATTTTCGGCCGGCTTACTGGAGATGCCTTTGGCATCTGCTTCGCTTCAGACAATCCCAATGTAAAAATGGTAGAGCAGCAGATTTCAAAGTTCAGCATTACCAACGGAACTGTTGACCACAACATCTTAATCCATGTGGGCCTCTACAAAATAACCGACCCGAATATAAACGTCCCTATCATGTTCGACCGAGCCAAGGTGGCCCTTAACACAGTCAAGGGAGAATTCAGCCACCACGTCGCCATTTACGACGACAAGATGCGCGACCAGGTTCTTTGGGACCAGAAAATATCCGCCCAATTGGAAAAAGCCATCAAGGAGAGGCAGTTGCAGCCCTACCTGCAGCCCATCGTGGACAACAGCGGAAAAATCATCGGCTCCGAAATACTTGTACGTTGGATTCACCCCCAAGACGGATTCCTGCCTCCCATCAAGTTCGTTCCCGTCTTTGAGCGAAACGGCATGATTGCCGACGTGGACAAGTACATGTGGCGTTGCGCCTGCGAAGCTCTCGCCTCTTGGGGCGGAGACAATTCCAAGTTATTTATATCCATCAACATCTCGCCCAAGGATTTCTATTTCATGGACGTGTATTCTGAAATCATGGCCCTTGTGAAGGAATACAGGATTGATCCTTCTAGGCTCCGTGTGGAGATTACCGAAAGCGTCATGATGACGGATATCGAGAACCGCATTGGCATTCTGAACAAATTCCGAGAATCCGGCTTTATCGTAGAGATGGATGACTTCGGAAGCGGCTACTCTTCACTAAACCAGCTCAAGGACATGCCCCTAGACGGACTGAAAATCGACATGAAGTTCTTGAGCAGTGCTATAAACGACAAGCGTTCCGAAACTATTCTGCGTTATGTTCTCAGGATGTCCCAAGAATTGGGCCTGTTCTCGCTTACCGAAGGCGTAGAAACCAAGGAACAATACGACATGCTGAACGAAATGGGCTGTAACCTATTCCAGGGCTACTACTTTGCAAAGCCCATGCCGTTGGACGAATTTGAAAAGCTGATTGCGAAAGGCTAAATACTGCTCTCGATAAATTCCTTACGGAATGTACCGTTACCCAGCAGAATGTCGATGGGCAACTTCTTGAATTCGTATTCGTAAGGTGGCTGTTTCCAGGCGAAATCTTTCGGGTACTCGTTGAAGATGTACTGCAACAGCTTTACGGCCATGTCGAAACTGCGGAACTTGTCGCGATCCAGCACATGGATCTGCGCACCACCACAAATCTGGCCTGCGCCCTTGTGGAATGTGGGCTGGAAGTAGTTCTCGCGGAAATACACACCGGGAAGTTTAAGATCGTTCATGTACTTGCAAAGCTTGACAGCATCGATAAACGGGGCACCAAAAATTTCGAAGGGGCGCGTAGTGCCGCGACCTTCGCTCACGTTGGTCGCCTCGAACAGGCACATACCCGGGTAAACGATGGCGGTATCAAGAGTCGGCATATTCGGGCTCGGCAAAATCCACGGGAGTCCCGTCTGGTCGTACCACATCTTTTTGTCGTAACCTTCCATGCCAAGCACGTAAAGTTCGCACTTGGGGAAACGTTCTTCCTTGAACTGTACGGCCAATTCACCGATGGTCTTTGCATGACGGGTGCGGATGCTGTGCAGGCCCACAAAACTAGTGTAATTCAGGTCTAGCACCGGGCCTTCTTCGTCAATGCAGTTGATGGGGTTCGGGCGGTCCACCACAATGACGGGGATACCGGCCTTTTCGCAGGCCTTCATGCACAGGAACAGCGTCCAGATGAACGTGTAGTAGCGGGCACCCACATCTTGCAAGTCCACAAGCATCATGTCCACATGGGAAAGCATCTCGGCAGTGGGTTCCCGGTGTTCGCCATACAGGCTATAGACAGGAATTCCCAGTTCGGGGTCGGTGTAGCCTTCCCACTCGATCATGTTGTCCTGGGTGTGGCCCTTGATGCCGTGCTGCGGGCCAAAAAGCGCAGAAAGCTTGAAGAGCTTGCCGTCGCATTCCTTGAGCAGGTCGAGAGTGTAATGCAGGTCAGGGAGAACCGATGCCGGGTGGAGGACCGCGCCAAGGCGTTTGCCCTTGAGATTTGCAGGAAAAACCTTTTCAAAACGGGAGAGAGCGAGAGTGACCATAGTATGAAATGTGGAATGAGAGGTGCGAAATGTATCCAAAAAATCTGGTCAAAATATAGATGAAATACGGACCAAATGCAGGGAACGGCATTCTTTTGCACCAAGAACTGTCAAATATTGTGGCATTATGAGAAAAAAACACCAATTGGCACAAATTGACATGTGGATTTTTTTATTTTTTGCCCGATCAAAAAAAAAACAAAGGATAATATATGGCTTATTTGAACAAAGTGATGCTTATTGGTAATATTGGCAAGGACCCCGAATTCCGCATGAGCCAGACTGGTGGACGCAAGCGTGTCTCTTTCTCCCTCGCCACAAGCCGTCGCTACCGCGACAACAACGGCGAACAGAAAGAACAGACCGACTGGCACAATATTGTTGGTTGGGGCAAGACTGCCGACATCATCGAGCAGCTTGGCGTACACAAGGGCATGAGCCTCTACGTAGAAGGCACCCTCACCAACCGTAGCTGGACCGACCAGAATGGTCAAAAACGCTACGCTACCGAAGTCAACATGGACACATTCCAGCTGCTGGGACCCCGCACCCAAGGTGGCAGCCCCGCCTACAACCAGTCAAGCGCATCCAACAACTACAGTCAATCTCAGGGTAGTGCTTCCGCCTACGACGCCCCCATGCCCGAAGATGACGGTTCCGACCTCCCCTTCTAGCCCATGAACTCAGACGTAGCTCAAATTTCATTGATGTACGTGCTCCCCCTGGGAGTCACGTTCATCACCATATTGCAGACGGCAGCCTCAGAATACCGTAGTCAAAAGTTGGCAGGGGCACTCCTGTCGCTTATCATTGTAATCCTGGACTGCCTGTTCTACTTTACCAAGAATTCCTTTATCGCCTACAACAACGACGGCGGACTCTTACTTGCCTTCGGAAGCTTGTTCTTCTTTGCCATTCTCTACGTGGTCAAGAGCGATGTGACTCCGGCAAAAGTGGCGAACATCCTCTTTGCCGTGTTGATGCTTGCGGGAATCGTAGGAATCTCTTACTGGGAAAGGCCCACTCTGATTATCTCGTCGCAGTATTCCGCTGCAGATATCGCCGCCCAGAACGCGCTGTACCAGGATTACATCACCTCTTTCCAGAACGGAACTCCGACCAAGGCTAAAAAGGCCAGGGTCTCGGGAACCCAGGTCAACGTGCCGGCAGTTAATGGAAATGGTCAGGAACAGAGGTCCAAACCCGTAACGCTTTCCGAAGGGGCAAAGGCTCGACTAGAAAGCTATATGGACGAATCCCGCTTGGTTATGAAGCGTATGCAAGAGGTGGAGAATTCTATCAATGGTTTTGGAACGCTTCCCCCAAACATATCCGAAGCTGATCGTGAAGAATGGAGCCGCAAGGCGCTTGCCATCAGCAACAATGCCATGGCCATCAATAAAAAAGCCCTGGGACTTTTCCACCCCCACGAATCTAGTGAAGCCCACGCAGAACTGATTCAAGCAACAGAAAGCCTGCGCCTTGCCGCCTACTCCCTTTATACCTACACGCTGCAAGAGAATGCGGCTGATCAAAAAGGGCAACTGCAGCAGACTAGAGAACAGCTGAGTCAGTCCAAGATTTTCCTGGACCGCTTTATCGCGGCCGTTCAGGGACTCCTTACAAACTACAAAGAACAACCAGAAGAAAACTAAAGGTTAATTATGATTCGCAACGTTGCCATCATGGGCGCAACCGGCGCCGTAGGCCAAGAAATCCTCTCCATCCTCGAGGAACGCAACTTCCCGCTGCAGAGCCTGAAACTCCTCGCCTCCGAACGTAGCGCAGGCAAGGAATTCAAGTTCAAGGGCGAAACCCTCAAGTGCGAAGTCCTGAACAAGGATTCCTTCAAGGGTATCGACCTGGTGCTCAGCTCCGCCGGCGCAGCCATTTCTCAGGAATTTGCTCCCATCGCCGTCGAAAACGGAGCCGTAGTCGTGGACAACACGAGCTTCTTCCGCATGGACCCGAACGTTCCGCTGGTCGTTCCTGAAGTGAACCCGGAAGATATCAAGCTTCACAAGGGCATTATCGCCAACCCGAACTGCACGACCATCATGATGGTTGTGGTGCTGAACCCCATCGAAAAGATTTCTCACATCAAGAAGATCCACATTTCTTCTTACCAGAGCGCTAGCGGTGCTGGTGCCGTGGCTATGGAAGAACTCAAGCAGCAGTACAAGGATATCCTTGAAACTGGTTCTACCACCCACATCAACAAGTTCCCCTTCCAGCTCGCGTACAACGTGATTCCGCAGATCGACAAGATGACGGAAAACGACTACACGAAGGAAGAAATGAAGATGTTCAACGAAACACGCAAGATCATGCACTCTGACGTTCGTACGAGCGCCACCTGCGTGCGCGTGAGCTCGCTCCGTTCTCACTCCGAATCCGTGTGGTTCGAAACCGAACGTCCGGTTTCTGTCGAAGAAATCCGGGGCGCTCTCAAGAACGCTCCGGGCGTGACCCTCAAGGACGATCCGCAGAACTATGTGTACCCCATGCCGCTGGAAAGCGCCGGCAAGGACAACATATTCGTGGGCCGTATCCGCAAGGACCTGGCCGACGAGAACAGCAACACGCTGTGGCTCACCGGTGACCAGATCCGCAAGGGCGCTGCTCTCAACGCCGTACAGATCGGAGAAATTCTTCTGAAGATGTAATTTCAGGTGTCATCCCCGACTTGGTCGGGAATCTCCTTTTGCGAGCATTAAAAAGTGACCCGCCGGCATAGCCGGCGGTTCTTCATATACGGGCATAGCCCTAGGATACTAGCAACGCGTTACACGCGTTGACGGTCTGACACTGGCGTACGGTCCTTACTGGCAGCCCG
>JAFVGH010000065.1 GCA_017475045.1 Fibrobacter sp.
AGCTTCTGAATGAATTCCCCTATATCGGTCTCAAGACGGTTTCAACGACTTCTGTTCCTGTTTTCTTTGATTTCCGCAGCATGTGGGACAGACATGCGGTGATGCCCATGTTCGATCTCAGGGTCGGAGTATCCTTCGGGGAGGTGTTCGGACCCTTCGTAGAACCAGGAGCCGGCATCAGGATACGCTTGTATCATGTTATCGCTATCTCGGCAAATGTGTTCGGCAAGATACTTTACGATCCCGGAATTGTCACGGATGTGCCCCCTTGCACGGATGGTCTGTTTAAGCAGGTCGGGATGCGTGTGGCGTTAGAGTTCTGAGCAGGACTCAAATTCGATTTTATCGGTCTCTCCAACCCCGGCAAGAAGAATAATGCCGCCCAGCCCAATCCTTTTTCGGGCGGAGAATCACCGGGATACCGGCCGGGCTCGGGCTTGAGGGACAGTTTCCCGTCCTCGACCGTGATCAGCACATTTACCGGCCTCAAAGATACGGTTTTTTGGGGGGATGGCCGAACGCAGCCTACTCCGTATTCGAGAACTTGACCGGAATCAGATAGACACCGGCGCAGTCCGTCCACAAGATGGCCGTGAATTGGAAATCACCCACGTTGCCGACGCTGCGGTCCAATTGGAACCACAGCCTTTGGGTGGATTGGAACGAGCCGTTGGCGATATAATGCAGGCCGGGGTACACGTCTCCTCCAAGAACCTTCGTCTGGACCCGGAACATGACGGGGGCGTCCGTTTCGGCGGTCACATTGATTTCGAAAGACACCGGATCGCCGGGCCGGGAAACGGAGCCGGTTCCGAAATCGATTTCCTGCCGGTCGAGGGTCAGGTGGTTCCGGCATCGTTCCAGCGAGAGGTTGATCTCGATTTCGTCCCGTACGTATTCCTTGAATTCGGACGTTTTCCAATTGTAGAACTCGGACAGGGCGATGACCTGGACCTGGCTCATGTAGGGAAGATCGTCAAAGCTGTAGCGTCCGTCTTCATCGGAAAGGACGATCGTGTCCGTGCAATTGCAATAGATGGGGACGTCTTTGAGCGGGCGCCCCTGCTCGTCGGTGACCCGGCCCACAAGATTGGCATAGAAATCCCGGCTGGTCGTTTCGATGACGAGCGGGAGGGCGGACAGGCGCATCCCATCAATTTCCAAGGCCAGCGCTCCTTCCAAGAGACTTTCTTCGTCATCATGCTTGATTTCGACGGTGACGGTTTTGGTCTCGCCCGCATCGAGCTGGCCACGCCATCCGATGGTTCCGTTCATTTTCTGAAAGCCGGGAATGCTCCGCACCAGTAAAGCGATGACATCATTGGGATACAGACTCAGGGAAACCGGTTTCTCCGTGACATTCGTAATCGAGAACTGCCGAGTTTTCACCCTGGGGGCGAAATAGAGCTTCTCGACGTCCAGGCTGAACAAGGGAATCGGCGTCAAGGTCACATCCAGCGTCTTGTTCCCTTGCAGGACCAGCGAATACTCCGCAGGCTCATAATAAGGACTTGAAAACCGGAGCACATACTCCCCGGAAGGAAGTCCGTCCAATGCATATCGGCAGGTTACCGCGTCGTCCGTGCCGACAGCCCCCGCATAGCTCTTCCCGGTCGATTTGTCCGTGGCGCTCACGCTCATGCCGTCGACCGAACGGGCCAGACAGGCGTCCGGGTCGATGATCTCTCCCGTGACGCTATAGGTCTCTTCCGGTGCGACGGAAGGAATGCATCCGCAAAATACCGCCAATGCGGCGCAAATCGCTACAACTCTCTTCAACATAACGTTTAATCTTCAAGCGCGACTTCCTGCAAAAATAGTGCAAGCAATCAGATTCTCGGCTTCTGGATCACGCGGAAGACCAGGGAGAGGAAGAAAATGCTGGCCCGTTCGATGGTTTCCGGATGCGCGACTCCCAGGGAGTCCGTGACATAGATAATTACTTCTTTCATGACAAATGGTGTTTTTTTTGGGGGGGGTGATGCAAAGGTACGGCTCCCCGCCGGATTTCTCCAAAGTTGAAACCTTCTCCAGACCCGTCAAATCTCACTGCAAGGCTTTTCAACTTGTTTACACAAGGGTTTTTGCCTATTTTTGTCTTGAAATGAGACTGCTCGGAAAGATCGCCTACGTGAGTCCAATGACACCGAGGTCCGCATCGTCACGGCCTCAGGAGAATCCCATCGCAATAAAACCGGCATCGCACTCCTCCCCGCTGTCGATGAATATGAGATTGTGAAGTAACGCTATGGAAAAAGGGTTATATGTGTGACCTTTTTCTTTTCGCTGCCGTGAGACTCTCGTCCTCTCCGCACGAAAGTGGCTCTCTGGCATCTGGGAGCCCATTTTTGTGCAATTTCATCGCACCGTTGTCGCACCAAATAGAACAATCTATCTACTTCGGGAATTCTCCTCGCCATAAATTCACATGAGGATCGGCTTCGCTGTAATAGACATCGATCGAGTCGCCCTTTTGTGGATACGGTTTATCTGAAAGAGAGTATCTGGAAACTCCGGAGTATTCAACACCATCGACAGTGAAGACGTAATAAAACGTATTATCCTTATGGACGATCCGGTCGATGTATCCTCTTGCCACCTGATGGTCTATCGACAATTCCTCCCGATACTCTTTGATTTTGGCACGCTCCGGATAGATCATGAAACGCACGATCAAGAACAGCAAGAGTAGGCTCAACGCAAATCTCCAAGTTCCCTCCCATACAGGCTTACGTCGCCAAGTCTTATCAGAATCAGTTTTCTTCGTCATAATGGCCAAATAATACACAAAATTACTCACATTCTCCCATTCCTCAAAACGAGAAGAGAGACCCAGGCCTCTCTTCCCTGATAGAAATCACCACCAAGTCTATCTTTCTACTTGCTGAACATCGTCGTCATCAGATTCTTCCTGGTCTTGTCTATTATGGCGATATAGGGTTTCAGGGAATCGTACCTCACCTTAGCACATCGACGGCCTACCTTTACCGCCGAGATGACCACTTACTACTGCCATACCCTCGAAGAAGCATTGAAGAGAGCCAAGAAAGCCGGGAAGAGACCTGGTTATTGGTATGGTGGAA
>JAFVGH010000066.1 GCA_017475045.1 Fibrobacter sp.
AAGGCGTGCATTCGTCAAAGGCCATGATGATATCGGCCCCGATTTCGCGCTGGGCCTTCATCACCGATTCCGGAGTGAACATGTGGCGCGAGCCGTCCAGATGGCTATGGAATTCCACGCCCTCTTCGGTAATGTGGCGCAGGTCCTTGAGGCTCCAGACCTGGAATCCGCCGCTGTCCGTGAGCATCGGGCCATTCCAGCCCATAAACTTCTGCACGCCGCCCATCTTGGCCACGAGTTCCGTGCCCGGGCGTAGGTACAGGTGGTACGTGTTCGCGAGAATGATCTGCGCTTGCATTTCGCGCAGGTCCCGCGACGAAAGCCCCTTCACGCTCGCAAGAGTGCCCACCGGCATAAAAATCGGTGTTTCCACGACGCCATGCGCCGTGTGGAGCCGACCGCGGCGGGCCTTGCTCTTGTCGCTTGTCTTGACGAGTTCGAAGGGATTCTGGTTCACAGGTTAAAGATAAATAATCGGAAAGCCTTCGCGATATTCCTTGATAATATAACGGTGTGCCTGAGCATAGCGGAAAATCTTTTCACCAAGCCCTTTCTGTAAAAGCTTTATAAGTTCCTGGGTCGGGACTTTGCCGATAGACGGGCATGTGGGCGTGAGTGCGATGACCAGCTCACCTTCCTTGTCCATTATGCGTAATGGCCAGATGGAGCAATCGAAGGGTTTGTCCTCGCCTTTCAGGATACAGCCCTTGCGCGGATCCAGGAAGGTACACTGAACCTCTTCTTCCGGATTTTCGGTATGATAGGGGCCAAGGGCAATTTTCCCGTTGCAAAACTCCCCCACCACGCCGTATTCGTTGGGCTTACTCAGCTTTTCAACGACCTCGGGAGGGAAAAGCGGAGCTTCCCAGAGGCTTTGTCGCCTAAAGGAACAGCAGAACTTACAGGCGGCGCAGGAAGATTTTGAAAGTATGGCAGAAAGCATTAAAACTTTATTCCCAAATTACGGTATATAATGTATGGATTCCGTCGGGGCTTCGCCCCTCCAGAATGACGTTTTAGTGTACAGGTTGGCTTGTTACATGATACTTATCAAGTATGGTCAGCGGGTAGTAGGAAAGTTTTGCCTTGCGGAGACCTTCGAGCCCGATGTCCTCTTCGCGGTTGATGAGGGACACGCCTGCGGTAAAGAGTTTTTCTGCGAACAGTTTGTTGATGACGGCATACCCGCCGTTGTCAGCATATTCCCCGATGACTTTCTCGAAATGGATGTCCCAGACGCTAGGAATAATTTCAGAGGCCATGGTCATGCCTACGGGGACCTCCCCTACATACAGAATTACGCCCTTCATGCCGAGCGCATCAAAGTTTTCCAGCGCCTCCACGATGGCGCAGTACTCCGCCATGCGGGACTTTTCGTCTTCGGAACATTCGGCACGGGCGGCTTCTTCGCATTCGCAGGTCGGTTCACAGGCGGTTTCGCCTGCAACAGACTTGAGCCACTGTTTTTCGATGTCCAGTGCCACACAGGCATTTTCGGGGGTGATATGGCGCAGTTCAAACTGCTCGTAACTGCGTGTAAAGCGTGAAATGTGGTTGCGCTTTTTGCGGTACAGGTTCCCGGCCAGAGTTGCTAGGCTTTGGGCTGAATAGATATAATCACTGTCGCCACGGTTCTCTTCGAAATATATGGCGGGTTCGGCACTATCTGCTACAGAGTCCCTGCAAAAAAAATCCCGCAAAATCTGTGCCCGAGGCTCGTCCACCAGGCAAAATTCCAGCGGACGGCCCGATTCACGGGCGTCTTCTGCAATAAGCGCTAGGGCAGCCTGAGGGTCGCCAGTTCCTAACGGAAAGGCGTATCCCCTACGACTCCCTATCCCATTATAATAACGGAACAGAAAGTCGTCTTGAAAGGCGATTTGAGTCCCGTATTTCTTGCGGAGCAGGTATATGTTTGCAAAGCCGGCATCGCTCCCTTTATAGCCAGAGTCGGCCACGGCTTTTGCCGCGGCCTCCCTGTCATTTAGTTCTGGAGACTTGAACGGAATCACTTTTCCCAGATGCCGTTGGGGAGTTTCCCGATGTCCCGGAAGTCCAGTTTTCCGGAAACGCCGGAGTCTACGTCTACGAGCTTTGCGAGAGGCTTGCCTGCACGCTCGATGACGACCTCTTCTTTCTGCAAGGCAACCTGGTTCAATAGAGAACCGAAGTTCTGCCTTGCCTCCATGGCGGTAACGACCTTAGACATTACTTCTGTTCCGGAGCTTTTTCGGGTTCGGCGGATTCCTGAAGGACCTTGTCCTGGATCACCAGGTCTACACGACGGTTCTTCTGGCGGCCTTCCTTGGTATTGTTGTCGGCGATGGGCATAGTCATGCCAAGGCCCTTGGCGCTCAGGCGGCCAGCATCAATTCCCTGTTCCACCAGGAAGTTCTTCACATTGTCGGCGCGCTGCTGGGAAAGCTTCATGTTGTGATCGGCGGAACCGGTATTGTCCGTGTTGCCCTCGATGGAAACATTGAACTGCTGGTAGACAGTGAGGATTCCCGCCACCTTGGCAAGGCTGGTCTTCAAATCCTGCTTGAGGGTGGCCTTGTCCACGTCGAAAAGGATGTCGCTCATGGAAAGGATGATTCCGCGGGCATCCTGGGAGACCTGGATCAGCTTGGACTGGAGTTCGTTCAGTTTGTTCATGGCCTCTTTCTGGCGGGCTTCTGCCTTGGCCCGTTCTTCGGCCAGGGCCTTCTTTTCGGCTTCCAGTGCCGCGTGTTCTGCTTCTAGCTTCTTCTGAAGATCGGCTTCACGCTCGCCGGCGGCCTTCAGGGCGGCTTCGCGTTCAGCGGCCTCGGCCAAGAACTTTTCACGGTTCTGCTGCATTTCGGCCTGAAGCTTTTCTTCCTGGTCCTTCATGGCATCCTTGGTCTGGGCAAGCCTCAGGCGTTCCGCTTCAAGGTCGGCGGCCAGGTTGGAGACCTTACCGCTACGGGCATTGGCGATTTCTTCCTGGATGGCTTCGATAGAGCGGTTCGTGGCATTACGCTTTTCCCAGTTTTCTGCAATGCGGGTACGGTGTTCCTGAACTTCCACCTCCGTCTTGATTATTTCGGCATAGAGGAGGCAATTCTCGCCTTTGGCCTTCACATCGGCCTTGGGATTGTTCTTCAGTTCATTCTGGATGTCAGAAGCCATTGCCTTGGCTTCAAGCAGGGTAAGCTTAGTATTCCAGGCGTTAGCAGGAATCTTAGCCTCAATGGCGTTCAGGGAATCCATGCAGACATCGTAAACGGAAGGTTCGGCCTTCTTGGTCGTGTCGGCAGGAGCAGCCTTTTCTGCAGCAGGTGCGGCATCGGCGGCAAAAGAAACGGATGCAATGAACGAGGCGGCGGCCAGATACTTAAGAGTCTTCATTACTTGGCCTCCTTGTTTTCGTTTTCAAGAATGTTCTGGTAAAGGAGCTTGCGTTCCACATCGGCACGGAGTTCCCCTTCTACCCGTTCATCTTCGGTTTTCAGTGAGTCCCGTTCCGCACGGAGCATGGCCAGGCGGTATTCCAAACGGCTGGTTTCAAGAGCGTTCATGGCTTCTTGATTCTTCTTCTGCTCCATGTAGGCCTTGGCGGAATCAAGATGGACATTGGCGCTTTCCATCGTGGCAGAGTCCGCCTTGATTTCGGTAGCGACAGCGCGGGTCCCTTCGGTCTGTTCCATGGAACGAGTCAAGGCATGCTTATTAGCACAGCCCACCAAGGTGAGCATGGCGATGCCAGATACGAAAAATAATGATTTCATCGTTTCTCCTAAGACTTTATAATATCTTAACCTTGATAAAATAAAAAAAATTATCTTTTGCGATGTAGGAATTTGAAAAAAATATGGATCAGCCGATAAAATCCTTTTCCGTAGGTAAATACCTGCAATCCGTCAAGAAAACCTTGACAGGAACGCCTGCGGTATGGGTCCACGGCGTCATTACACAGTTGACCGTCAAGGAACGGGTTGTTTACCTGAGCATTGCCGAATATGAAGAAGGCAACGTCAAGCCCGTAGCCACTCTTCCCTTAACCTGCTTTATTCCCAAATACGCCGCCATCTGCCAAAAAGCGGAAACAGCTGCCAAGCCTTTCGCCCTGCGTGAACAGATAAAAGTCTGTTTCCAGGTCCAGGCTGACCTGTACATCAACTTGGGAAAGTTTCAGGCCCAAATTCTGGACATTGACCCGGTCTACACCATCGGTGAGCTGGCCATCACCAAGCAGGCTATCCTTAAAAAACTGACCCAAGAGGGGCTACTCCGCAAAAATGCCGAACTGGAAATGCCTCCTACCCCGCTCCAAGTGGGTCTCATTACGGGCGAATCCACAGCGGCATTCAAGGATTTCACCACACGTCTGGAAGCCTCCCCCTTTGCCTTCAAGGTACACACAGAATATGCCAAGATGCAGGGAAACGAGACAGAATCTACTATTCTTGCGGCTCTAGAGCGCCTGCAACAGAACCCCGAAATTGATGTGGTCTGCATTGTCCGCGGAGGCGGTTCCAAGACGGACCTGAACTATTTCGATAGCGAAGCCCTATGTCGGGCAGTAGCAAACTATCCGGTGCCCGTTTTCACTGGCATCGGCCACGAAATTGACAAGAGCCTTCTGGACGAGGTTGCCTACCAGTCCTGCATTACTCCTACAGATTGCGCAAAACGTCTGGTAGAGCGCATAGGTGAAAGCTGGCAGGCCATGCTCTCGACAGTCGAAGATATCCAGAAAGGCTCTATGAACCTTCTCTCTGAATCCAGGGAAGAGCTATTCAACCTGGCCCACTCCCTGCAAGGGACGGTCATGGGGCGTATCCAGCGCGAAAAATCTGAAATCGCCGTCAAGGGGACATCCCTCGCTAAAGAAGCCCAGTTTATCTTAAGGAACGAATCCCAGCGGGTCGCCCGGAACGAGGAAGGCCTAAAACAAGGTTCCCGCAAGATTATCGAACTGGAAAAAGCCAAGTTCGAGATTACCGAGCTGAAAGTCAAAAATGCAAGCCCCGAAACAGCACTTGCAAAGGGCTACTCATTTACCTTAGATAGCAATGGAAAGTTCATTAAAAGCAAGAACCAGGTGAAAGCCGGAGAGCTTATTACTACCCGCCTTGCCGACGGAACCATTCAGTCAGTAGTACAGTAAAACGCATACTGAGATTGCCAACCCCTAAACAAGTTCAGGGTCGTAATGACAACTGCATAACGACGACCGTATAACGAAAAAATCCCGCATTTCTGCGGGATTTTTTTGCTAGCGGATCCCCGCCTTCGCGGGGATGACCCCGGAACAAGTCCGGGGCAGGCTCGAGTGCGATTAACGCTTCTTGCCCTTCTTGCCTTTCTTCTTATCCTTCTTCTTGTCCTTCTTGGACTTCTTGTCATCGTCGTTCTTAGGCTCGTCCTTCTTCTTAGCGGCAGGTTCTTCGGAGCCACGCAGATCCTTCATCTTGAAGGTCACGTTGACTTCTGCCGTTTCAGGCTTGGAGTAGAGTCCACCCGGATCCTTCACCTTGTAGGTGAATTCATCGAGACCGGAGAAGCCCTTATTCGGAATGTAAGTGAAGGAACCATCGCGTTCATTCAGCTCAATCTTGCCGTTATGGGGCTTCTGCACGAGCTGTGCAGAGACCGGCTTTTCGTTATCCGGGTCAGTAACACCAGACAACAGACCTTCAGAGGCAGAGACCTTCAAGGTTTCCCCTTCCCTGGTCACGTAGGTCTGAGCGCGAGCCTTCGGCGGATCGTTTACTGCAATTACAGTAAAGGTTGCCGTCTTGGAAGCCTTGGCGCCATCAGGGTCTACCACTGCGAAGGTGATACGTTCCGGCTTGCCAGCCCAGTCTTCATGAGGCTGAGAAACAGTGACGGTCTTCTTGAACTTGTCGTACTTCACATCCAGATACTTGTTGCCGGTGAAGGTCCACTTCAGTTCGTCGAAGCGGTGATCCGGGTCGCGAGCGTACTGGTCAAGCTTGATAGTGGCCACGACACCCTTGTTGTCGTCTTCCTTGATAGTGAAATCAGGAATGTCGCGCATAATGGGAGCCTTGTTTACGTGCTTCACCACGAACTTGGCCATAGCCTTGTCAGAAGCACCGGCCGGGTCAGTAGCGGTGAAGATAAGAGTTTCTTCACCAGACCAATCTTGCTTCTTGGGCTTGATCACGGCTTCGCGACCGCCAGAAATCTTCACATCCAGGTTCTTGGCTCCGGCAACCTTCCACTTGATTTCGTGGGGTTTGTTGTCGGGATCTTCCACGTACTGGTCAAGCTTGATAGCCTTGAAGGGCTTGCCTTCTTCAATTTCCTGACCCGGGATTTCCTTAACCATGGGAGCGTCGTTCACGGGCTTTACGGTGAACTTCACATTCACGGTAGCCTTTTCACCGGAGGGGTCAAAGGCGTTCACGGCCACAGTTTCAGTACCGTTCCAGTACTTGTTCGGGACTTCGACGGTAAGGACGCCCTTGCTGTCGATGTTGAAAATCAGGTCATGCTTGACGGTTGAGGCCTTGGCCTTGCCAGCCTTAGCAGCCTTGCCCTTCTTGCCCTTGGCAGGAGCGGCCTTGGAAGCAGGTTCGGCATCGTCCAGAGTCCAGGTCAGTTCTTCCACCTTGTTGTCCGGATCGCTTACAAACTTGGAGAAGTCCACAGGAGCGAAGCTCTTCTTTTCGTCGATAACGAAGGGCTGGACAGGCTTCAAAACAGGAGGATCGTTCACCGGAGTCACCTCGAAGGTGGCTTCGGTAGAAGCCTTTGCACCGGCCGGGTCGGCTACGGTGAACTTCAGAGTTTCCTTACCGTTCCAGTTGGGGTTCGGGGTCACCACCATAGCGCGAGAGCCCTTCACTTCAACCTTCAGGTCCTTGTTACCAGAAACGCTCCACTTGAGTTCGGCAGGCTTGTTATCCGGGTCGGTAGCGACCTTGGACAGGTCAACCGGTTCGAATTTTTCGCGTTCCTTGATCTTCTGACCAGAAATCTTGGTCACCACAGGAGCGTCGTTCACAGGAGACACTTCGAAGAGAATCTGCTGAGAAGCCTTGGCTCCTTCGGGGTCAATGACATTCAGGGTAACCTTCTCGTTGCCGTTCCAGAACTTATCCGGAGTAGTCACCACCAGCTGGTGCTTGGCGTTGACAGAGGCCTTCAAGAAACGGGTATTGCCGATTTCGAACTTGAGCTGTTCGATCTTGTGGTCAGGATCAGACACATACTGGGCAAGATCGATAGGCTTGAAGGATTCCTTTTCCTTGATGGACTGGGTGGGAATCTGCTTGATTTCAGGAGCATCGTTGACAGATTCAACCTTGAAGTTCACCGTCTTGGAGGCTTCGGCACCTTCGGGGTCCTTGGCAATAAAGGTCACGTTGCGTTCGCCGTTCCAGTACTTGTTGGGAAGCTTGATGTGGGCGATTGCCTTTTTGTCCACTTCCACAACGAATTCGTCTTGCGGGGCAGCTTTTTCTTCGGCAGCGGGTTCTTCCTTGGCACCCTTGCCCTTCTTGGCAGGAGCTTTCTTGGCAGGAGCGGCCTTGGCACCGCCAATCTTTTCCACCTTCACCGTCCAGCTGAGCTGTTCAATCTTGTGGTCAGGATCGGAGACGAACTTGGAGAGTTCGATATCCTTGAATTCGCCCTTTTCCTTGATCTTCTGGCCAGGAATGTCCTTCATGACCGGAGCGTCGTTGACGGAGGTGATTTCAAAGGTAATGGTCTGGCTGGCAGCGGCACCGTCGGGGTCCTTCACCATAAGGGTCATGGTTTCGGGAGCGCACCAGAAATACTTGTCCGGAGCAGACACCGTGAGGATACGGCTCGGAGAAATATCGGCTTTCAGCTTCTTGTTGCCGGCGATGGTCCAGGTCAGCTCATTAGGCTTGTTGTCCGGATCCTTCACGAATTCGTCCAGTTTGATCAACTGGAAGGATTCCTTCTCCTTGATCTTCTGGTTGGGAATCTGCTTGGCAATGACCGGAGCGTCGTTCACGCGGGTCGCCTCGAAGTCCATCTTGTGGCTGGCAGAAGCACCTTCGGGGTCAGTGACTGTGAAGGTCAGAGTTTCCTTGCCATGCCACTGGGCATCGGGTGTGGTGATTTCGACAGTGTTGTCCTTCTTCTGGTTGACCTTCAGCTGCTTATTGCCGGAAACGGTCCACTTGAGGCTTGCGGCCGGGTGATCTGGGTCAGAAGCCATGGAAGAAAGATCAATAGGCTTGAATTTGCCACCCTCGCGGATGGTTTCGCCCTTCGGGGCCTTGTCAGAAATCTTGGGCACGTCGTTGATGGACTTGACTTCGAAGGTAGCGGTCTTGCTGGCCTTTGCGCCATCGGGGTCGGTAACCGTAAAGGTAATGTTGGCAGAACCGTTCCACTGTTTGTTCGGGATAGCGATGGTGGCGACACGGTTGTTGTCCACCTTCACTTCGAGGCCAGCACCCTGAGGAGCGGCTTCTTCCTTAGCACCCTTCTTGCCCTTCTTCGGAGCTGCCTTAGCGTTTGCAGACTTCACATCGAAGGACCAGGCGAGTTCAGACTTCTTGTGGTCGGGATCGTTAACCAGATCGTCCAGCTTGATAGTGGCGAACTGCTTCTTTTCGTCGATGGACTGACCCTTCAGTTCCTTTACGAACACGGGAGCGTCATTGACGGACTCCACCGTAAACTTGACGGTACGGCTGTCAGAAGCGCCTTCGGGGTCGGTCACCGTGAACTTGACCTTTTCTTCGCCGTGCCAGTTGGGGTTCGGCGTATTGACGGTCACCTTGTGAGAGCCATCGATGGCGACCTTCAGTTCCTTTGCACCTTCGATCTTCCATTTCAGCTTGTTCTTCGGGTGATCCAGGTCTTCAACGAAGTTGTCGAGTTCGATAGGCTTGAACTGACCCTTTTCCTTGATGGTCTGGTCAGCAATGTCCTTCATGACCGGAGGATCGTTCACGGAGGTCACCGTGAAGCCGGCCGTCGTGGAGGCCTTGGCTCCTTCGGGGTCGGTCACCGTGAAGGTGAGCTTTTCAGAGCCGTTCCACAGCGGATTCGGCGTATTGATGGTCACTTCGCCCGTCTTGGAAACGTTGACCTTCAGGTCTTTGTTGCCGGTCACTTCGATCTTGAGCTTCTCGAAGGGATGATCGGGGTCCTTCACCAGTTCGGCCAGATTGATGGAGGCAAAGGAAGCCTTTTCAACGATGGTCTGGTCCTTAATCTTGCCGATTGTCGGAGCGTCGTTCACAGATGTCACCGTAAAGGTGGCTGTGCAGCTGGCCTTGCCGCCTTCGGGGTCGGT
Source organism: Fibrobacter sp. (assembly GCA_017475045.1). Taxonomy (GTDB): domain Bacteria; phylum Fibrobacterota; class Fibrobacteria; order Fibrobacterales; family Fibrobacteraceae; genus Fibrobacter. The sequence goes on from JAFVGH010000066.1 coordinate 9,275, forward strand.
CACCGTGAAGGTGATGACTTCTTCACCATGCCAGTTCTTTTCAGGAATGACAATCTTTGCCATGCGCTTGTCGTCGACAGTCACGGAAAGCTGCGGGGCATAACCCTTCGGAGAACCCTTACCGGGCTTCACGTCAAAGGCCCAGGAAAGCTGTTCAGGCTTGTGGTCCGGGTCATTCACGATGTCGTTCAGGCTGATGATGGCGAATTCACGCTTTTCCTGGATGCTCTGGTCCTTGATAGGCTTGGTGAACACCGGCAGGTCGTTCACGGATTCGGCCGTGAAGGTCACCACGCGGTTATCTGTAGCCCCTTCGGGGTCGGTCACCGTGAACTTGATGGATTCAGAACCGTTCCAGAACTTGGACGGAGCCTTGACAGTGGCCACATGCTTGTTGTCGATGTTGACCTTCAAGTCCTTCTGGCCGCTGAAGGTCCACTTGAGGTTGGCCTTGTCGTGGTCCTTGTCTTCTACAAAGTTGTTCAGCTCGATAGGCTTGAATTCAGCCTTTTCCTTGATGGTCTGGCTTGCGATATCCTTCATGACCGGAGGATCGTTGATGGACTTGACCGTGAATACGGCGTCGGACTTGGCAGATGCGCCCTCGGGGTCAGTCACCGTGAAGGTCACCTTTTCAGAACCGTTCCACAGCGGGTTCGGGGTCTTGATAGTCACCACGCCGGCCTTGTCGATAGAAATCTTCAGGTCCTTGTTGCCAGTGACAGCCCATTTGAGCTGGGAGAACTCGTGGTCGGCATCGCTTGCAAGTTCAGCAAGATTGATAGCCACAAATTCACCCTTTTCGTCGATCATCTGGTCAGGAATCTTCTTGAGTACAGGAACATCGTTGACAGAGTTCACTGTAAACACAGCCTTAGAGGTAGCCGTAGCTCCTTCGGGGTCGGCAACCGTGAAGGTAATCTCGTCAGAACCGTTCCAGAGCTTGTTAGGAATAATAATCTTGGCCACCATCTGGGCGTCCACTTCGACGGTGAGGCCGGCTTCTTTCTTCTTGGAGCCGGGAGCGGGCTTTACGTCGGTTGTGATGGTAAGTTCGCTCATCTTGTGGTCGGCGTCCTTAATCATTTCGCCAAGCTTGATGGGCTGGAACTGTTCCTTTTCTTTGATGGTCTGGGCAACGACCTGCTTGGTAAATTCAGGCACGTCGTTTACAGATTCCACAGTGTAGGCCACGGAGCGTTCGTCCGTTGCACCTTCGGGGTCGGTCACCTTGATGGTCAGAGTTTCAGAACCGTTCCACTGCTTGGAAGGCGGCGTAATGGTCATCACATGCTTCGGGTCCACATTGACCTTCAGCTCGCGGTTTCCGCTGACGGTCCACTTGAGCTTGTCGGCGGGGTGATCCAGGTCTTCCACGAACTTGCTCAGTTCGACAGGCTTGAAATCCTGCTTTTCCTTGATGGTCTGTTCCGGAATATCCTTCATTACAGGAGGATCGTTGATGGACTTGACCGTGAGCTTCATGGTAGAAGAAGCCTTGCCGCCTTCGGGGTCGGTAGCCGTGAAGGTCAGGGTTTCAGAACCGTTCCAGAGTTCGTTCGGAGTCTTGAAGGACACTTCGCGAGTCTTGGCGTTGATGTTCACCTTGATGTCCTTGTTGCCAGCCACTTCGAACTTGAGCTTGGACAGGTCATGGTCAGCATCGCTGACAAATTCGTCGAGAACGATAGAAGAGAGTTCGCTCTTTTCTTCGATGGTCTGGTCAGGAATTTTCTTGAACACGGGCACGTCGTTGATGGACTTCACCGTAAACTTGGCGTCCTTCTTGATAGAAGCGCCTTCAGGGTCAGTACAAACGAACGTGATGGTTGCAGAACCGTTCCAGTACTTGTCCGGAATTTCGACGGAGGCCACGTGGTTTTCGTCGATGTTCACCTGCAGCGTACCCGTTTCCGGTTCCTTGCCGTCGTGCTTCACGTTTGCTTCCCAGGAGAGTTCGGAATTCTTGTGGTCGGCATCCTTAACAAATTCGTCCAGCTTGATCTTGCCGAAGGTCTTCTTCTCTTCGATGGTCTGGCCTTCGATGTCTTTTACGAACTCGGGCTTGTCATTGACGGAGTTAACCGTAAAGGAGGCTTCGGATTCTGCGCATGCCTTTTCGGGGTCGCAGACCTTGAACTTGGCGGTTTCAGAGCCGTTCCAATACTTGTTGGGAATGGCGATAGTCGCCTGCTTGCCGTTGACCGTTACCTTCAGGTCCTTAGTGCCAGAAACTGTCCACTTCAGTTCCTCGAACTTGTGGTCCAGGTCCTTGACCAAAACGCTCAGGTCAATAGGCTTGAATTCCTGCTTTTCTTCGATAGTTTGTTCGGGAACGTCCTTCACAAACTCCGGAGGATCGTTGATGGACTTGACTGTGAACTTGGAACTGGTGTTGACGGACGCACCGGCGGGGTCGGTCGCCGTCCAGGTGATGGTCTCGGCACCGTTCCACAATTCGTTGGGAGTAGAAATTGTGGCAGAACCGGACTTGTCGATCTTCACCTTCAAGTCCTTGTTGCCAGAGGCAGCCCACTTGATGGTGGAAACATCGTTATCCACATCGGAAATGAAATCGGTCAGGGAAATCTGTTCGAATTCATTCTTTTCTTCGATGGTCTGGTCGGGAATCTTCTGGAGCACCGGAGCGTCGTTGATGGCCTTCACCGTGAAGGTGGCCGTCTTGGAATCGCTGGCGTATTCGCCGTCGGTAGCCGTGAACTTGATCTTGGCCGCACCGTACCAGTTGGAATCCGGAATCAGGATGGTGGCGATTCGGTTGTTGTCGATCTCCACGTTCAGGTCACCTTCAGCTTGGTCCTTGCCTGCCGGTTGGATGTCCGTTTCCCAAAGAATCTGGTTTTTCGGATGGTCCGGATCTTCGACGAAATCATCGAGCTTGATTTTGGTGAACTGCTTACCTTCGTCGATGGTCTGGTCGGCAATGGCCTTCACTACAGGCGGGTTGTTTACGGACTCGACGGAGAAGTTCACCGTCTCGGAACCGACAGCTCCTTTGGTGTCGGTTGCCGCGAAAGTAATGTCTTCGGAACCGTTCCAGTACTGGTCCGGAACCGCGATTGTGGCTACGCGGTCGCCGGAAATAGTCACCTTCAAGCTCTTGTTACCGGATACGGCCCACTTGATCTGTGCAGGCTTGTCCATGTCGTCGGACACGAACTGGTCAAGCTTGATTGTTGCGAACTTTCCACCCTCTTGAATGGATTCACCCGGAATCCCGTTCACGGACGGAGCGTTGTTCTCTACAGCTGCCGCATCAGCTCCGGCTTCTTGTGCAATAACCACAGAGGCGAGAATACCCGCCGAAGCAAACAGAGCTGTAATAGGCCAATTTTTACGTTTCATCTATGTTCTCCCATAATTCCATCTGCAAGATGTTTCCCATGAAAATCCTGCTTTCCAATGTGATAACAGAGACCAAATATAAAGTTTTTTAGGTCATTTTTTAACGAAAAACGCTTTTTTTTGCAAAAAAAAGCCGTTTTTGAAAGAATGACGAGTCTGTATTTTTGTAACTTGTTGATTATCAATGAGTTAGATAAAAACTCTTAGGTATGGCCAAAAACGTTCCGAAGAATGACAAATATTGATTAGTTTGCTAAATTTCACCCAAATTTTGAATTCAATCCATCACAACCGGTAAGGTATATGAAATTCGTATTTCTTTGCGATGCCAACTATCTGAAAGGCGACTATGCCAATTTCGTCAACAATTTCCCCTCCGGTCATGAACTTTTGACCATTTCTTCTGACGATTTGCTGCAGTCTAAGAACATTCTTGACGGAGCTTTTGCCCTTTTGGCAGAAAAGTCCACTTGGCAGAAGAACTTCAGCCTCTTCCGTTATTTTGGTCTTCTCCCCTCCCTCGAGGTCTTGCCCACGGCTTTTGTTGCCCGTGGCCGTCGCAACGAATCCCTGAAGGGACGTAACGCTAACCGCAATCAAGAAATTTTCTTCAATCCTGCTGCAACCTCCGAAGAGTTGCACATCCAGATTGATAAGTTTATCGCCGCTCCTCCGGCAGGCTTTTCTTATCCCAGGGGCACCGCTAAGGCATAATTCCCCATGCAGAGAAAAGTCCTGGACTACCTGTGTAAACAAGGCGGGCTGGGCTTATTTGCCTTCCCTGGCGACCAGGTAGATTTTGAATCCATTGACAAAGTAGCGCTAGCCCTAAACGCTGGCGCTCCTTTCGTTATTATGGACTTTTCCCATAAGTCCCTTTTACCGGGCAACCATCTAAGGACTTTCTTTAAAAGAAATCTTACTGACGAAGAAATTGAATTCATCAGGAATTCCAAGGAAGGGTTGACTTTTAGGCTCAGTAAAGAAATGGGCTTGGATGCGGAAACGAACTTCAGGATTTTCTATCACAATCTAGAAGCTGTTCGTGCAGTAGTTCCCTACATTTTTGCCATTTTACCAGATGAGCTTTCTAACGCCCAGTTCAAGCGAATCGCCGATATAGCCAAGGTTATTGTTGTTACCGGTGATAACATTGAAGCCGCTTCCGCTTATTTACAGGATTATCCGTTCTTACGGAAACGATCACTGGCATGGCTTATGAAGACTCTTCCTGATAGGCGGAAATACAGAGATGCCTATGAATCGGTCAAAAAGTCTTACTCCGTTTGTCGCGAAATTCGAAAATTAGATTGGAAAAAAAGACCTGACCGTTTTGCGAAGGCGTTGACACTGCTGTTCAAAGCGGAAATTCTAAAAAAGAATCCTCTGGATGGATTTTTCAGGATATTCAGGAATTTTTTCCTGCTGTTTGTGCTTGCTGTTGTCGCCATCCCATTCTTGATTCCTTCTAACGTGGACGTGGGAATATCCCACGTTCGGGAACGCAATATGGAACGGGATAGGCTATCCTTAGCACCTTCCTTTGAATACACCTTTGATGGAAAAGAGTCCATGCAGAGGCTTTCCCGTTATGCCATTGGTCGATTTATGTCTGTGATAACCGATGAAAAAATGGTTAAGCAGTATGTGCAAGAAACCTTAAAGGAAAACGGATATCCCGAAGATTTCGGCCTGGCAAATGAAAGAAATTATCCTCCTGAAGGGACCGTTATCAAATTTTCAAAGCCTGAGTATATTGAAAACAATGCTTCTGATACTATTGGAAACGCATGGCGATATTGGACTTCCATCGTATCCGATTCCATCTCTTACATTACAGAGTTCTATCACGAAAAACAAACCAAGGAATTCCGACAACACAATGGTATAGACCTGGCTAGTAGACAGGGCGCACGTATTCTCGCTCCCTTTGCTGCAAAGGCCTGGACCAGCAGGGATGAACGAGGTGGAATCATCATCGGTCTCATCCGTGAAAAAGATGTAATCTTGTTCATGCACTGTGATCAGTTATTGTATCTAGATGGTCAGGATGTGATGCAAGGTGATCCCATTGCTACAGTGGGCGTTACGGGACACACGACGGGGCCTCATGCCCATATTGTTACAGGACTCATTGACCCCAACGGAGACAAGCGAATCGGAAATGTGAAATACAAAGTCATTGATCCGATGAAATGGTACTACCGGTTCAAACCGACGTTATTCTAGTATTTGTGATGAACGTCACGGCAAGAGTTGTTAAAAAGCACTTGCAAAACTTTTATTTTTCTTTTTTAGGGTTTTGTTGATATTTTATTACAACTTTGGGCTACAAATTGGATCGATATAAAGATATCTTTTGGTACATAATTTAAGCGGGAAAAAAAGGAGAACAAATGAAGAAAATCTCGTTGGTCGTGTTCATGCTTATCGCAGCCATTTTGATGGGCTGCTCCTCTGTCAAGGCCCCTAAGGCAAGCCTTGCCGACCATGACGAAGACCACAATATTCCCGCCATCGATGAGATGATTATTTCCATGAAAAAGGAATACATCCAGAAGTGCTACATGCCGGTGGCCAAGCGTGAACCTCCTGAAAACGCCTGCCAGACTGAGCTGTTCCAGCTTCTGGAACGTCGCTATCACGCTGACTATAGCCAGGATCACGTGGACATGGCTAGCAATGACCTTTTCTTCAAGGACATTGACGCCGAAATCAACAAAATGGTCCGTTCTGACCCCGAGGTCCGGGCAGCCCTCCGCAATGGAGCTTTCCAGAGCATCAACGAGATGAAGACCTACTACAAGAGCAAATACATGTTCAGCCACAACTAATTTGTTCAAATTTTGTAAAGATCTCCCCTGCTGTTCAATGGCAGGGGCTTTTTTTATACATCTCCCCAAATGCGCTGTTGCCAATGTTTTTTTGTTTAGATATATTATGCGGGCTAAAATTCCAATAAAGGACAAATAAATATGAGAAACTCGCTCAAGCTCGACGGCCAAGTCAAGACTTACCTTAAAGAAGACGAACTCCCGAAGGCATGGTACAACGTCCGTGCCGACATGAAGAAGAAGCCCGCTCCGCTCCTGAATCCGGGTACCGGTAAGCCGGTGACGTTCGAAGACCTGCAGCCGGTTTTCTGCGACGAACTCATCAAGCAGGAACTCGATAACGACACCCCGTACATCGAAATTCCTGAAGACATCCGCACATTCTACAAGATGTACCGTCCGTCTCCGCTGGTTCGCGCCTACTTCCTCGAACAGGCTCTCGGCACTCCAGCACACATCTACTACAAGTTCGAAGGCAACAACACATCGGGGTCTCACAAGCTCAACTCCGCTATTGCTCAGGCCTACTACGCCAAGAAGCAGGGCCTCAAGGGCGTGACGACTGAAACGGGTGCTGGCCAGTGGGGCACCGCCCTTTCTATGTCCAGCGCCTTCTTCGGACTGGATTGCCAGGTTTACATGGTGAAGGTTTCTTACGAACAGAAGCCGTTCCGCCGCGAAGTCATGCGTACCTACGGTGCCTCTGTGACGCCGTCTCCTTCCATGAACACCGAAATCGGTAAGAAGATCAACGCCGAATTCCCGGGCACCACCGGCAGCCTCGGCTGCGCTATTTCCGAAGCCGTTGAAGCCGCCGTGAAGCAGCCGGGTTACCGTTACGTTCTCGGTTCCGTGCTGAACCAGGTGCTCCTCCACCAGTCTGTGATCGGTCTCGAAACCAAGGCCGCTCTCGACAAGCTCGGCGTGAAGGCCGACCTTATCATCGGTTGCGCTGGCGGTGGTTCTAACCTCGGCGGTCTCGTGAGCCCGTTCATTGGCGAAAAGCTCCGTGGCGAAGCCGACTACGATATTCTCGCTGTGGAACCGGCAAGCTGCCCGAGCTTCACTCGCGGTAAGTACGCCTACGACTTCTGCGATACCGGTAAGGTTTGCCCGCTCGCCAAGATGTACACGCTGGGCTCCAGCTTCATCCCGTCTGCCAACCACGCTGGCGGTCTCCGCTACCACGGCATGAGCAGCATTCTCTCTGAACTTTACGATCAGGGCCTTATGCGTGCAACGTCTGTGGAACAGACCAAGGTGTTCGAAGCAGCCAAGCTCTTCGCACAGACCGAAGGTATCCTCCCGGCTCCGGAATCCAGCCACGCCATCCGCGCCACCATCGACGAAGCTCTCAAGTGCAAGGAATCTGGCCAGGCCAAGAACATCGTGTTCGGCCTCACCGGCACGGGTTACTTCGACATGGTTGCCTACCAGAAGTTCAACGATGGCGAAATGAGCGACTACATCCCGACGGATGAAGACATCGCCAAGAGCCTCGCCCAGCTCCCGAAAGTGGAAGGCTAATTCAAAGCAATGAATATGAAAGGCCCCGGATTTAAATCCGGGGCTTTTTTTTGTACGGGTCACAAAAGATTGCGCTTCGCTATTGAACTTCGCTGGCAAATTCTTCCATGCTCTTGCGCACGGGGTGCCTGGGCGAAGGGCCGCCGTTTTCGGGGTCGGCGTAGCCGATGTCCAGGAGACAAGCAAGCTTTAGGTTGTCAGGAAAAGCAAAAGCCTTCTCGATTTCCGAAGCGTTGAAACCCCGGGCCCAGAGGGTGGCTAGGCCTAGGTCGGTGGCCTGCATCATCATCGAGGTGGTAACGATGCTCGCATCCATCACGCCGCTGTTGAAAGTGTCGTTGTACTTTTCGGCGGTGTAGCACTTGGGTTCGTCATAGCAGACCATGAGCACCACGGGGGCGTTGTAAGCCATGCGGGTAATGCTGCGAATTTTTTCCAGTTTTTCGGGAGATTTGATGACCTTCACAGTCACGGGCTGAGCGTTCACTGCCGTCGGGGAAATGCGGCCTGCTTCCAGAACCAGAGCGAGCTTTTCAGGTTCTACCGCCTGGGCGGTAAAGGCCCGGCAACTATAGCGATTCTTTGCCAAATCCATGAAAGACATAAATACCTCTTTTTTGATGAAATATAAAATCTAGATGGCGGGTCAAGCCCGCCATGACGTTCCACACCCAACAAATTTTGTTAAATTTGCGGACATGAAAAATTTTTACGTTACTACTCCGATTTATTACGTGAATGACGCCCCGCATATTGGGCATTCCTACACCACGGTCTTGGCCGATATTCTCACCCGTTTCCACAAGATTCTAGGCTACCAGACTTTCTTCTTGACCGGTACCGACGAACACGGCCAGAAGGTGCAGCGCGCCGCCGAAAAGCGCGGCGTGACCCCGCAGGAACACGTGGACGAGTACTACCACCGCTTCGAGGACCTGTGGAAGAAGATGGGAATCGGTAACGACTTCTTTATCCGCACCACGATGCCCGAACACAAGGCCTTTGTGCAGGAATGCCTGCAGAAGCTCTGGGACAAGGGTGAAATTTATTCGAAGGAATACGAAGGTTGGTACTCCGTCGGCGAAGAACGCTTCTTCAGCGAAGACGAACTGGACGAGAACAAGTGCGACCCCATCAGCCACCGCCCGGTGGAATGGCTCAAGGAAAAGAACTACTTCTTCAAGATGGGTTCTTACCAGCAAAAGCTCATTGACTTCCTCGAAAGCCACAAGGACTGGATCGTGCCGGACTACCGCTGGAACGAAATCCGCGGATTCTTACGCCAGCCGCTGAACGACCTCTGCATCAGCCGCCCGAAGGCACGCCTCAGCTGGGGCATCCCGCTGCCGTTCGACACCGACTACGTGACCTACGTGTGGTTCGACGCCCTCCTGAACTACGTGAGCGCCTCCACCGCCTTCCACAAGACTTATGCCGACGGCACGCCGATCTGGCCTGCCACTTACCACCTCATCGGCAAGGACATTCTCACCACGCATAGCGTGTACTGGCCTACCATGCTCATGGCTCTCGACATTCCGCTCCCGCAGCACATTCTGGCCCACGGCTGGTGGCTCGTGAACGGCGGCGAAAAGATGAGCAAGTCCGCAGGCAACGTGGTGAACCCCATGGAC
>JAFVGH010000067.1 GCA_017475045.1 Fibrobacter sp.
ATATCCGCGAAGCCATCTACCACCTAGGCACCATCACCGGCGAGGTCTCCACTGAAGAAGTCCTCGGCAACATTTTTAAAAAGTTCTGCATCGGCAAGTAAATCAATTAGTTACGTCTTTCTGTCTAAAGCTCAACTTTAACTGATTGCAACTGAAACTAGCTGAAATTCAAAATCCGGAAAGGGGTTATTGCTAGTTTGACTTGAGGTCAGTTAAGTTTGACCTAGTTTGAGCTAGTGAGCACTTTGGCACACGGGGTGGCACACGTGTGCCAGCGTGTGCCAAGAAAAAGGCCGTTTGGCACAAAAACTTACCGATACGGGGGCGCAGATAAAGTGTTTTGTCGTCGATAAACACTGCTATGTCATAGTTCTTGATGACTCCGGACAAGCCCCCTGGATCTCTTTCTTTTTACCATCAAGATATTGATTTACAACTCTTCCAGAGGTGTAATCAACATTGTGTGCCAGCCGTGTGACATTTACCGCTCTCGTGTGCCAAAATCGACGAATTCGGCGGATTTGAATTTCGCAAATGTTAAGATGTTTCCGGAGGATTTTTGAATACATTTTTGTTTGGGTAAAATAGTTTAATCATAACCAAAAATCATTGATTTAAATTTCGTTATAAACTATTGTAAAACAATGGTTTAAGAAAATACTAAAGTTCCATTCAAAATTCCTTTTCAAATTTGTGTAATTGACCCAAAGTGCGTATATTTGCAGTGGGATTGGATGCGTGCAGGAAAGGTCTATGCACGGTCTTTGGGGTTTAATTCATATAATAGTTTTGACTATGGCTAATGGAACCACAGTGAATGCCGAACAGCTGGTGAAGTTACGCAAGAGGACGAGCGCCAGCGGGAACACGATCCTGTTCCTGGATTATGTCCAGTTCGGCGAAAGGGTCCGGGAAAGCATTGGTTTGACCCTCCTTCCCGGAAGCACCCTTGCCATCAAGGAAAAGAACCGCCTTACCATGTCTAAGGCGCAGGCCATCCGGCTTGAAAAGGAGAAGCAGCTGCTTCACGGGAATCGTGACCGAACGAATCAAGGCAGCAAGACTCTCTTTCTCCCCTACTACAGGCTCCTCCTTGAGGACAGAAAAGCCAGCGTAGGCAACTGGGGCAACTGGCGCAGCTGCCTCAAGTATCTGGAGATCTACTGCAAGGAGTCAACCACCTTCGGCGATATTACGCCCCGCTGGGTGCAGGGATTCAAAAGCTTCCTCGATACTGTGGAGAAAGATACGTTCAAGGTATCCAACACACCGAGGAACGGGGAATTCAACGGACTGTCCCAGAACTCTAAGGTATCGTACTTCAACAAGTTGAAAGCCTGCCTGAACCAGGCCTTCAAGGACGGGATCATCAATTCCAATCCTGCCGATGCGGTACAGGGATTCAAGGCTTCTGAGGCGGAACGCCAGTATCTTACTATGGAAGAGGTAAAGAAACTCTCCGAGACGGAGTGCTGCGACCCCTACCTTAAACGCGCCTTTATGTTCGCCTGCTTCACGGGGTTGCGCAAGAGCGACATCCAGAAACTGACCTGGAGCGAGGTTCGCAAGTTCGACAAGTACACGCGGCTGGTCTTCAAGCAGAAGAAGACCGGCGGACAGGAGTACCTCGACATCCCCAAAGCAGCCGAGAGGTATCTGGGCGTCCAAGGCGACGCTGCGCAGACGGACAAGGTCTTCCCGCATTTTAGGTATGATGCCTACACCTCCGTAGAATTGCGCCGCTGGGCCCTCTCCGCTGGCATCACGAAGGATTTCACCTTCCACTGCAGTCGGCATACGTTCGCGGTCATCCTTCTCAGCTCAGGTACCGACATCTACACCGTCTCGAAGCTCCTGGGACACCGCGAGATCTCCACTACC
>JAFVGH010000068.1 GCA_017475045.1 Fibrobacter sp.
GATTCCTTGGGGCTCACGCAGCAAGATGTCGCCGACAAGATGGGCACGACGCAAAGCGCTATCTCGCGTATTGCATCCTTGAAAACGAACCCTTCGTACAAGCAGTTGCTGAAGATGTCGGAGGCCGTCGGTGGCGAACTGCACATAACTCCGATGAAGAGCATGACCGTCCAGGTTCCTTACGACTTGCAAGAAACAGTACGAAAGTTGGCGACCGAGGCTGGCTCAAGTCCTAACGATTTTCTTACAAGCATTCTGCGCAACGCAATAGAGCTAGAACGCGCGAACTGCATGAACAAAACGCTAGCCTTGAACTGCGTTGGCGAACGCAAGATCGAATACAGGGCAAAAAGGAAGAACTCGCGGGGGTGATAAAAAATCACGTTAGCCCTTATTCACCCGTCTGTTCACCTAATACGGTGGCCCGTCAAATCGAAACGCTTTCCGTTCTTTTCGACAAAGAGCATGCCGCCCTGTTTGCGGAGTCGCGGAGCCACCGCCTCGGGTGAAACAGCAGGTAAAATTTCACGGATACCCGCCGTTGCATCCTTTTTGTCTTCGTAAAAAACCTTTGCCGAGTCCTTCTTTTCATCTTCGTTAAGATTCGGAGTAGAGCCACTCTTTTCTTTTTCGCCGAACCTGATCCAGTCCACATTCACATAGCTACCGGCAATGGCAAGTTTCAAAACATGTTCGCCTGCAGCAAGGTCCACCGTGCCAATATCGATTTCTTTGTACACATCCCAGGTCGTGTCGATCTTTTCGAAAGCAACCGTATCGCCAATTGCCTCGTCATCGACAAGGAGCAGGATTTTCGAGGTTTCAGAAGCCGTGGCCACGTTTACGGAAACGTTGTATTGACCATCGGAAGCGACCTTCACGCTGTATTCCAGCCACTCGTCCACCTCGGTATAGCCAACCGCATAGCCCTTGCAGGCAACACTGCCGCAAGTCGCATCTTCAAGGGAAACCACATCCACGGCATCTTCGCGATAGGACTTGCCCTTGTTTGCGGCGTCCCTATCGTAAAAAGTGAAACGGTTTCCGCCCTTGTCATAGTTTTCGGCTTCTATGACCCCCGGAATCGCAGCGGGTTCACCGCCAAAAGCCTCCCGCACCGGCGGAGTCGTCTCGACCGTATCGGCCCAGGCCATTTTCATCCGGTCAACACCCGACTGGTTCACGATTTCGAGCTTGATGTTCGCCCCTTCGCCGGTGCGCTTGGTCATGCTGTACCAGTCACCATCGCGAAGCCCCGGCCAGTAAAAGCTGCCCATTTCCCATTCGCGCAGCTGGTCCGACATGCCGCGGATATAGGCCATAAAGTAGTTGGTCGGAGTGGAATTGTAGTCCATGTAGTCGTAATGCACACCGTTCTTGTCACCGGGGCTCATGGCGCCGCCCCACTCCGTACACACCGTACGGTCAATGTACTTGCCCACCTTGCCCTTGAAGCTGTCTTTCCAGCCCTGTTCGGTAGTGATGCTCATGTTCCAGAATGTGTATTCGTGTACCGCGAAAAGACAACCTTCGAAGCGGGGGTCGTCGGCAACGTCGGGCACGTTCCAGGCAAGGCCAGAACCATCTAGCAGAATATGGTCGCGGGGCACATTCGGGAATTTTCCCAGCCATTCGGCATAAAGGTCGCGCAGTTCCGTTTTGCTGTACATGTGCGGTTCGTTAAAGACTTCAAAATACGCATTCGGGTGGTCGCCGTACTTTTCGACAACCTTTGCCCACATGCTCCACCAGTCATTCATGTTCTTGGGGCCTGCAGGTTGTGCCGGGCCCCAGTAGCCCATCACCACGCGCCCCTTAGAAAGAGCCATGTCGATAACGCCCGTGTAGGTACCCCAAAACTTGGAAACCGTGGGTTCGTTTACCGGGATGCGTACGCTGTTGGTGCCGAACAGTTCCTGGAACTGCCCGATAACGCGGTCCGCCACTACGGAGGCCGACTGGTAATTGTCCGAAAGGCTCATGCCCGAAAGCACCAGCACGTCAGACACGAAATTGTCGCGCTTGTCGGCCCAGTTGACCCCGCGGAACTGACTCGTCACCGCAAAAGAATTCACTGTCGAAATAGCCGTTGCCGCCAAAACGGAACAGGCAACCCGCCTAATGTTTAGTTTGAACATCATTGGACACCTTCAATCCCATTAAATCCATCCAGATACAAATTACCTTATGGAGGGCAAGAAAAGAACCCCTAAAAAAGATTTACTATGGACATTATGTCAACGGGAAAAGTGTTTTACTATTTTTACAATATGCGCTTATCCAAGAACATTTTCCCCGCCCTGTGCCTTGCGGTTGCCACTTCTGCAAGCCTCGCAACTGCCGCAGAGCCCGTCTATTCCCCCTTCCAGAAAGACGCCTACCTCACCTCCTCTTTCGGCGAGAACCGCGGCACCCGCTACCACGCCGGCGTGGACTACTCCACCCTCATGGAAGAAGGCTGGGTCATCTACGCGCCCGAAGACGGCAAGGTAGAAGAAGTGCGGGTTTCCCCCTTCTTTTACGGCAAGGTCATGTTCTACAAGGGCGAAAGCGGCAAGACCTGGGTTTTTGCCCACCAGAGCAGCTTCGGCAAGCTGGACAGTCTCGTTTTCGCGGAACAGTACAGCAAAAAGAGCAATGACGTCATCTTGAAACCGGGCGTTTCCTATAAGAAGGGCGACACCCTGACATTCTCCGGGAGTACCGGAATCGGCAACCCCCACCTGCATCTTGAAATCCGCCAGGGCAAGAACAACGTGATTTCGCCCTGCGGCATAGGCGTCTACTGCGGCGACACCCTGGACCCCCAGATTTTCGGCATGGCCGTCTGGCAGAAAGACGACCTTTCCGTCACAAGCCCCGAAGCTCTGGACAAGGGATGCGTAGAGTACCCGGGCTGGAAAAAGGAGAAGGCCTATCTCGCGGTAAAGATCGCCGACTACAGCCGCCACCCCAAAGAAAACCCCATGTCCATCCGCAGGCTCACCCTGTGGGACGGCAAGAAAAAGGTCTACAACAAGGTCCAGGACACCCTGAGCTACGGCAACATGCTCAAGATCCGCACAGAACTGCTCTGGGCTGAAGAAGCTGACACCGCCGGGGACTGGCACTTCGTAGACGCCGCCCTGAAAGCGGGCTCCAAATACCGCATCGAGGTAGAAGACATGGTAGGCCGCAAGGTCACCCGGGATTTCACCTTCCAGGATTCCTGCGCAGGGAACTCCCCCATTCCGCAGATGCAGGTGCAGGAGGCTCCCGTCTACAGCTTCTTGAGCCGGAGCATGCTAAACCTTACCCTCTGCGACAAGGGAGGGGCTTTCAGCGTTTTGGACGACTCGCAAAAGATTCTCGAAGAAGACCTCTGCAAAGTATTCCCCCACAAGGGCATCACCCTCGGAAGCATCATCGACAAGCATTCCAAGGCAAGGTTCATCAAGCATAGCGGCGGACTCATCGCCATGCACCCCGTCCACAAAGACGAAAAGACAGTCCGGTGGGAAACCTCCCTAGACAGCATGGCCATTTCCCAGAAGGTCACCAAGCTCCGCGGTTCCTTCGGAAACGAGACCCAGGTGCTGGCCGTCACCAGGACACACACCGACAGCCTGGACTTTTACGAGTTCCACCCCAAGGGCCTTCATTTTACCGGAACGTGGGAAGTCTGCCTAGACCCAGGCAAAGAATCCGCCCCGCTATACTGGCTGGGCGAAACTAGCCGCCGGTGGTTCATCTTCAGCAAGCAAGAGGGCACAGGCAAGCGTTGCGCCCAGATGAACGAACTCAGGGACCTGGCCAACATTTTGAACAAGAACGCCCCCACCCTGGGTACCCCCTACTGGGGCAAGTCATTCATCATGGGCAAGGAGCAAGACGTGCTCCGCATTCCCACCCTGTTCCGCTACGACGGATTCGAGAACGGCAACTCTATCGTGACCACCGTGAACGGCAACTGGATAGCCACCGAATACGATTCCGAACCCCGGGAAATCGTGCTGGAAGGCAGCCGCCTCAAGAAGGGCGACAAGCTGCACATCCAGCTAGAGGACGAAGCCCACAACAAGGCGGAATACGACGTGGTTGTTCCGAAGAAGGAAAAATAATGCGTTTGTCGTTTACAAAAATCATCTTTACAGTAGCCCTTGCATGCTCCGGGGTCTTTGCCCAGGATCTGTGCCCCCATTTTCTTTTGGAAAAGGACCTGGTGGTAAATATCGAGGGACGTTTCGTAAACGAGACCAAGTCACGCACCAGCCTAGACGTCCAGTGGCGCCACCACCCGCAGGCACTGGACACCTTCTTCGTGACATTTCCTAACGAAAAGCCCTTCCATTTTGTCACCGCTGGCGAATACCGCTATATGGAATTCGAGAACCCCAGGGTCAAGCGCCAGCTGGGGCTGCACCACCTGCGGGAAACCATCGGGCAGACCCCGCTCAAGCTAGACGACCTGGAACTACTCGCCAACGGAAGTTTTCTCTGCAAGGACACCACCGAACAGCCCGCCACTATCCTTTCTACGGCTTTTTCCAACATGTGGTGGTCCATGTCTACAAACCGCCTAGAAGAGCCCGACTCCATCGCCATGCGCGGGGCCTTCAAGGAATCAAGAACTTTCAGGGTCAGACAATGGAAAGACTTCTCGGGAACAAGGCTCCCCACATTGGTAAAGCTGTCAAGCGACAAGTACCAGGGTGAAATCTGGGTGCGTTCCGCCTACACCGCCGAGGCCCTGAAAGAAGACCCCATAAAGTCCCGCTACAAGAACGGGTTCAACGGCCTATTCCGAAAGGTCCCGGGAGAGGGGAAACGGAAAATACCCCTCATACTCAAGTTGAACCAGGAACTCCTGCGCAACTGAGCCGTCGTAGAACCTGGACTTGTGCCGTTTCCAACCGCCGAACTGCAGCGTGACGCTGTTCAGACCTTTATTCCAGGAAAATTGCGGGCCAGCCTTGATTATCCCGTAACCCAGGGATTCCTTTTCTACGGAGCCGCCCTTGCGCAAGTAACCGGTGCGTAGGTAGTTCGTCTCGAAAACGCCCGCAAAGTATTCGTTGAAGGCCAGGCGACCGTAGAACTGCAGTTCCATCAAGAAATCCCTGTTGAATATGGGCATGTTCCTTTTGTAGTCGTAGCTCTTGGCTTCAAAGTCCGTAGTGATGTCCGACAGCACGTAATGGACGCCAACACCCAGCAGCGATCCCGCCTTGAAGAAGTATTCCACCGAAGCGCCAAAGTCGAACAGCTGGGAGTAGTCCCAGGCCGCAGAATCGTTTTGCCGCACATTGTCGGAGATGTAGTCGGCATTCCAGGTTTCCGCAATTTTGCCGGACCCCGAAACATCCGATGTCACCATTTCCAGGTTGGAATTGAAGTAGAGGTAACTCTCGTACATGAAAGACACCTCCAATTGGGGGTTCGTTTTTATGGGACGTAAACCGAGACCAGCCGTATATCCACCATAGAAGGGCGACACCTCTAGAGAAGCCTCCATCCTCAGGTAGGTGGGATTCATTCCAAGAGCAGCGCCATAATTCAAGCTGTCCAGTGGTTCGAGCCAGGTATACCGCAAGGAGCCCTCGGCCTGGGGCAACCACTGCCCCCATACAAAGGGTGTATTCCCCATGAGCCGCCACGATAGGTTGGGGCCATAGCGGAAGCCATTCTGGGCACTCTGGTTAAAGTCACCGGCAATAGCCGATGCAGCCATCAACAAGAACACAACCAGAAATCGCGCCAATGTCATGCGAATCGCTGTCATTTACGTAAAAAATTAAAAATTTTTGTTCCTTTTCAATCACAAATTCTTATTTTTATCGGCAAATAAATCTTTATAGGAGAATCTATGAAATTTTCTTATTTGTGCCTCCTGGGGCTTTCGGCCATGATGTTCTGGAGCTGCGCCAGCCGCTATTCCTCTCCGGTTCTTATCGAACGTGGTGAAGGCCGCAAGGAATACGAACGTGAATATTTCGCCATCAAGGAGAGCATGGGCATCGACAAGCGCCTCAAGGACGTGTTCAAGCAGGGCTACATCGAAGAGGGCATGACCAACGACATGGTGAACCTGCTGTGGGGCCCTCCTGACCATGAAAAGACCGACGATTCTACCAGCGTGTGGGAATACTACACCCGCGAAGGGGAGCTCATCACCCGCCTTTTCTGGAAGCACCCCGACGAAGCCCGTCTCAAGGGTTACGAAGAGGAATGGATTCTCGTGAAGATCGAGGGTGACCGCTACGGTGGCTCCCCGGCCCCCACCTCCAGCAAGTCCAGCAACTACTAATTTGTGCAATCGTCCCGGCCTAGAGGCCGGGGCTTTTTGCACCCACCGGCGACCTTTGTCATGCCCGCCTTGAGCGGGCATCGCCTTTTTTACAGCCAAATGCCACGCCGGACTACCGATTGCGGTTGTTTTTTTCTACATTTACGCCCGTTAAATTTAAACCCTCTAAGGAGTATTCTATGCGTCAGTATATCATCGCTGGTAACTGGAAAATGAACAAGACCGTGAGCGAATCCGTGGAACTCGCCAAGGCCATCGTCGAAGCCGTCAAGGACGTGAAGAAGACCGAAGTGGTCATCGGCCCCACCTACCTCGCCGCCGCCAAGGTTGCCGACGTCATCAAGGGCTCTAACGTGAAGCTCGCCATCCAGGACATCCACTGGCAGGACCAGGGCGCATTCACCGGTAAGGTTTCCGTGGACATGGTCAAGGAAATCGGTGCCGACTACATCATCATCGGTCACTCCGAACAGCGCCAGTACTTCCATGAAACTGACGAAACCGTGAACCTGAAGGTCAAGAAGACACTCGCCGCCGGCATCAAGCCCATCATCTGCATCGGTGAAACCCTCGACGAACGCAATGGCGGCAAGCTCGAAGCCGTTCTCAGCACCCAGGTCAAGGGCGCCTTCAAGGACGTTTCCGCCGAAGACGCTGCCAAGTGCGTGCTGGCCTACGAACCCGTCTGGGCAATCGGCACCGGCGTTGTCGCTACCGACGAACAGGCTCAGGACACCCAGGCTTTCGTCCGCTCCGTGGTCAAGGAAATCTACGGCGAAGCCGTTGCCGAAGGCATGCGCATCCAGTACGGTGGTTCCATGAAGCCGGGTAACGCAGCCGGCCTCCTGGCCCAGAAGGACATCGACGGTGGTCTCATCGGTGGTGCAGCCCTCAAGGCCGACACCTTCAAGGGTATCATCGACGCTGCCGAAGCCCGCTAATCGGCAAGTCACAACCATTTAACCTAAGGTAATAGACTATGACAACACTCTTTTGGATTGGAATCGTCCTCCACGTGTTCCTCTGCCTGTTCCTCATGTTGCTCGTGCTCGTGCAGAACGACAAGATGGGCGGCCTCGCTGGCCTCGGCGGAATGACTTCCCAGTCTGCATTCTCCACCGCAGGTGCGGCCACCTTCATCCAGAAGCTGACCCGTGGTGTCGCAGTGCTGTTCTTCATCGTGGTTTTCGCTCTCGGCCTCATTACGGCCAAGCAGGACCAGGCCGTGGAAGAGTCCGCCATGCAGAAGGCTAACCGCGAAAGCGCCGCCCAGCAGGCTCCGACTATCCCGGCCCTTCCCGGTGACTTTGCCGCTCCCGCCGCTGACGCGCCTGCTGCAGAAGCCCCGGCTGCTCCGGCTGAAGCGCCTGCTGCCCCGGCCGCCGAGTAAAGAAATCCAACCGCTTATGGAAGTCCGCTCTTGGAAACAAGCGCGGACTTTTTTCGTTCCCGCTCTTAATTCTTAATTTTGTCACGAGGTTTTATCATGCAGAATTCTCTAGTCGCACCTGTAGGCATTCTCGGCTTTGGCGTCGAGGGCCAGAGCACCTTCAACTATCTTGTACGCACGGGCATCAAGGACATCGTGGTCATGGACAAGAACCCGGTGACCTTGCCGGCCGTACCCGCCGGCGTGAACGTCAGGACTTTTGACGGCGAGGGCTACCTGGACGGTCTCAAGGACTGCGTCACCGTAGTGCGCTCCGCCGGGGTCTACCCCATGAGCAAGGAGCTGTTCCAGTTCCAGATGAACGGTGGGCTCATGACCAGCCAGATCCAGCTGTTTTTAGAACAAACTAAATCCAAGAAGACGGTAGGTGTCACCGGAACTCTCGGCAAGGGCTCCACCGTCAGCATGATAAGCCACATTTTGAACGCCGTAGGGGTCGCCAACGAAATCGGTGGAAACTTCGGCGTGCCTGCCCTGGACCTTCTGCAAACAGAAACTCCCGACCGCATAAGCATCCTGGAGCTTTCCAGCTTCCAGCTCATGACCCTTTCAGTTTCCCCTGACGTGGCCGTAGTGCTCCGGGTTTCTACCGAGCACCTGGACTGGCACAAGTCCGTAGAGGAATACCGTGACGCCAAGGCCAACCTGGTCCGCTGGCAAAAGCGTGACGGGGCCTGCGTATTCCTGAAAGACGCAGCCCCCACCGCAAAGATTGCCTCTGAAAGCCCCGCCAAGACCAAGTACGCCGTCGCCCTCGCCGACGGCCAGAGCAACGGAGAGGGCGACGCCGTCATCGATGGAGCCACGCTTACCATCGATGGCGAAAAGCTGTTCCTTTCGGACTGCAAGGTCCGGGGAATCTACCAGCTGGAGAACATGGCGGCGGCGACGCTTGCTTGCAAAGCCCTAGGCATACGGGTGGCCGACGCCTTTGCCGCCCTCAAGACCTACGACACCCTTCCCTTCCGCATGGAATTCAAGGGCGAAAAGGGCGGCATCGAGTTCTTCAACGACAGCTACGCCACCCGCCCCGACGCAACCATCGCCGCCACGGCCAGCATGGACCGTCCCTTCGCCCTGATCCTCGGCGGCTCCGAAAAGAACGCCGACTTTACCGAGCTTTCCAAGATTCTCGTGACGGAGCGTCCGAACCTCAAGCGCATAGCCCTTATCGGAGCCACCGCGGAGCGCATGCTGGAATCCCTCGCGCAGGCCGGGCTTGATACGGCAAAGATCGCCGCCAAGATCTTCCCCACCCTAGAAGAAGCCTTCCAGGACAGCCTTTCCATCGGCAAGGGCGGCATCGTCATCATGAGCCCCGCCTGCGCAAGCTTTGGGCTGTTCAAGAACTACAAGGAGCGCGGAAAAGCCTTCGACAAGCTGGTAGAGGCGGTTTAACCCCGTTTTTTCACAAAAAAAGCCCCCATTCCCCCTTTACAAGCGGGTCACTTTAATCTAAATTTGACCCGTTCTGCTAAGGACCACGCGGTCGTGGTGGAATTGGTAGACACGCTAGCTTGAGGTGCTAGTGGGAGCAATCTCATGACAGTTCAAGTCTGTCCGACCGCAGAAGAGACCCGGCTTAACCGCCGGGTTTTCTTTTTTCTAAATTTGCAAAAGTGAACCGCTTTGAACTTTTAAAGACTTCCAAAAAATCCAAGGCCCGCCTAGGCGTGGTCCACACAGACCATGGTGACGTAACCACCCCCATCTTTATGCCGGTGGGCACCGAGGCGACCGTCAAGGCGGTCACGCCCGCCCAGCTCAAGGACATCAAGGCGGAAATCATCCTCGCGAACACGTACCACCTGTACCTGCGCCCCACCACGCCCCGCATCGCGAAGGCGGGCGGCATCCACAAGTTCATGGCTTGGGATGGCCCGGTGCTCACGGATAGCGGTGGATTCCAGGTATGGAGCCTGAAGGACCTCCGCAAGATTACACCGGAGGGCGTCGAGTTCAGGAGCATACTTGACGGTTCAAAACATTTCTTTAGCCCGGCAAGCGTCATGAACGCCCAGCGGGAAATCGGCGCCGACATCATCATGGCGCTGGACGAGTGCACACCCTTCCCGAGTACCGCGAAAGAGGCGGAACACAGCCTGAATTACACCCTCAAGTGGACCGCGGAGGCCATGCAGTGGCTCAAGGAGCACCCGCCCATCCACGGTTACGACCAGCAGTTCTTCGGGATCATCCAGGGCGGCATGCACAAGAACCTGCGCCAGCAGGCCATCGAACGCATCGCGGAACTGGGCCCCGACGGATTTGCCATGGGAGGCCTCTCCGTAGGCGAACCCACCGAGACCATGTACGAGATTGCGGATTTCTGCACCGACATTCTACCGCAAGACCACGCCCGTTACGTGATGGGTGTTGGCACGCCGTGGAACCTGCTGGAACTCATCGAGCGGGGCGTGGACATGTGCGACTGCGTGATGCCCACCCGCAATGCACGCAACGGCATGCTCTTTACCAGCGAAGGCGTGCTCCGCTACAAGGCAGCCCGCCATGCCGAAGAATTCGACAAACCGGTAGACCCCAACTGCGACTGCTACTGCTGCCGTAACTTTAGCCGTGCGTACCTGCGCCACCTGCACCACGCCGGAGAATCCCTGGGGTTCACGCTGGCAAGCATCCACAACCTGCACTTCTACCTGCACCTGATGCGCGAGGCAAAAAAACATATCGCCGACGACACCTTCGAGGAATGGAAAAAGGAGCAGTGCGAGATTCTACAACGGGATTTGCAGTAACCACCAGCCGGGCCCGGTCTTGCTCAACTCCATCTACATCGAGATTACCGACACCTGCAACCTGAATTGCAGTTTCTGCCCCTGCGGGAAACAGCCACAAGCCACCTCCCCCGCAAAAAAGCGCTCCTTCATGGACTCCGCCCTCTTTGAGCGATGCCTCCAGCAGGCGGAACTCCATGCCCAAAACGTCTATTTCCACATTCTAGGGGAACCCACACTCCACCCCGGATTTGTCCATTACCTAAAGGTCCTCGAAACGACTCCCTTAAAGCTGAATTTGACCACCAACGGCACCACCATTGCCCGGGTCGGCATGCACTTGCTACAAAGCCCGGCTCTCCGCCAGGTCAATTTTTCCACCCATGCTTACGGGGAACTAGAAGCCGCACACGCCGAAAAACACCTGCAAGACGTGCTGGACTTTTGCCAAATGGCACTTGCCGCAAGGCCTGACCTGTACATCAATCTTCGGCTCTGGAACGCGGGGGACTTCCCCGACGCCAACCGCCAAAAAGAATGGAACCAGTTCTTGATCGCGCAGGTCGCCCAGACATTCGACCTCGACGGAAACGCGGCACCAGACATAGACCACTTTTGCAGCCGTCACAAGAGCTTCCCCGTCAAGGGCAGGCTCTACCTGCACCAGGATTCCCGCTTCGAATGGCCAGGCAATGGCGAAAACAGCAATGTCGGCACGTGCCACGCCCTGGAAACCCATGTGGGAATCCTTCACGACGGGCGGGTAGTCCCCTGCTGCCTGGATTACCAGGGCAAAATCGCCATGGGGAACATCTTGAACCAGTCCCTGGACGAAATACTAAAAAGCCCTCTCGCCATATCTCTGCAAGAGGGGTTCCAAAAACGGGAGTTACGCCACCCGTTATGTCAAAAGTGCACTTTTTGCAAGCGTTTCGGGTAAAATCCCTAGAGCGCAATCAGGCAGAGCATTAAGCCCGTAAAAACCACCATAAAATTTGCAAAAAACGCATTTGTGGCGAGATTTTTCACAAAATCCGGTCCCATATTCCTCAATCCCATCGTGTTCCAATAATAGAAAGATTTACCCATTTTTCAATGTTGTGAAAAACACAGTGCGATTTGCGTCACATTTTGCAAAATGGAATTATATTTTATGTTGACATGAACGAGACCCTTTTTATCCAATCGCCCATCACCCTGGTGCTCTCCCTGGTCGCAATTATCCTTGCCGCCTCGTATTCCACCATGATGGGACAAAAAATCAAAGTTTCATCGCTCCCTTTTGCTGTCCGCTACCTGGTAATCACCATCATCGCCTGGAACATACTTGCCTTTGTAGGCACCCTGTTCTTTAGCGGGAACCACCCCGGTCTTGGCGGGCAAATCGTATTCGGCCTACAGGCCATGATCTGGATACAGGCGGGCAATACCATCTACAAGGTGGCCCTATTGAACCTCCATTCAAAATCCAACCTTCTCTGGAATATTTTCAATATTTTCGGCGTCGTTTTGGCAGCCGTTTCAACAGCAATTTTATGCCTGCACCCAGCCCTCATTACCGACTTTTCGCTGTTCGGGCACCAACCCTTTGCTCACCGGACGAATTTCGTACTGTTCAGCATCTTCTTTTTCATCTTCGTTTTCCCGGAACTGCTCCGCAGCATCTTTGTGTTGCTGCGGAATGCCCTGCGCACTAGCGACCAGGCCCAAAGCCAGATCAGCATCTACATGACAGGCGCCCTCGCCTTCTTCGTCATCATCCCTCTGCTCTTCGACTTTTTTATTCCCTTCGTCCAGCGCGGACAGACTAGCCACTTTATGCTGTGGTACCAGTTCTCGTACCTATTCCTTACCATTATCTGCGGGCAATACTACACCTCCATATCTTTCAGGAACAAGAGTGCCTCTTGGTTCTTGGACAAGTTGAGGAAAGACGTTGGCGACTGTTACTTTTCCTTCGACAACGATGGAAACATCCTCTCGGCAAACCCTGCGGCAGAAACCCTTTTCCGCATGACCGAAAGCGACATGCAAAAAAAGAAAATCCAGGATCTGCTTCCCGAACTGGATATCAAACGCGAAGGCACAAAAAGCAATGTCAATGTCAAGATTTTGAACGAGCGGCACTCCTTCAACATGAGTGTCTACCGTATTCAAAAGTCCTTGACCACCTTCACCAACGTGCTTCTGCTCAGCGACCAGAGCAACTCCCTGCTTTACAAGCAGCGTATCGAATCCCTGAACTCGCAGTTCGCCGAATACAAGCAGGATCTTTTACGCTACCAAGACCGCCTAGAAAGTTCCCAGAAAAAATCTAACGAAAACGAGACCTTCCTCAACACCCTCATCAATGCACTTCCCTTCCAGTTCTGGGCAAAGAACGAGCATGGCGTCTACATGGCACAAAACCAGAAGGATTTGAGCCAACGCGGAAACCTGTTCCATACAACCGACGAGAACGAGAACATTTCAAGTTACGAACTTGACGCCAGGGAAAAGGGAAATCCCAACACCCATACTAGCTATGAGCTGCCTGGCGGCGAAGAAATTTCAGAAGACGAAGCCAACGTACAGATCAACTCCGGAAAGTTCGTCGCCATCTTTGAAAACATGTTTATCCCCATCCTCTCAAAACATTCGCCCTACAAGGTCATCGGTATCAAGATCGACATGACCGACCAGAAGCGTTTGGAGAGAGAAAAGAATATTCTCCAGGAGCAAAAAAACATTCATTCCCGCCTAGAAGAATTGGGTACTCTCTGTGGTGCCTTCGCCCACGACTACAACAACATTCTTGGATCCCAGATCGGCTTCTGCCAGTTGGCAGAAGAAATGCTCGGCGCAGTACAATCAGAAACAACAAACGACGACATCAAGAAAAAGATCTCCACAGCAGGTGGCTTCGTATCCGAAGCCACCAAGGCCGCCCAACGTGGAAAAGTCTCCCTTGAAGAACTGCTGAACACAATCCGTGGCCAGGCAAAGAGCTCCGGCGACATCATCGTATTCGCCCCTTACATGATTATTGACGATGTCAAGAAAAAACTTTCCCTGACATTACCGCCCAATATTTCTATAGCCTCCGATACCATAGACAAAACCCTCCGCATTTCCGGAATTCCGGCCGCATTGGATAGGATCATAAGCAACCTGTCCAACAACGCCCTTTTCGCCATGAAGGAGATGGGAGGCACCCTTACCTTTAGTTTGGAACAGGAGACCCTCACCCAACAACGGATTACCCCGTACGCGCCTCCAATTCCACCCGGAAAATACGCAAAAATCACCATAGCCGACACCGGAACAGGCATGGATTCCAACACGCTGGAGCGTATTTTCTCTCCGTTCTTTACCACAAAAGCCCCCGGCGAGGGGCTTGGTCTTGGCCTATCGTCAGCCCTTAGACTCCTAAAAGAGGGCAATGGCTATTTAACTGTACAAACAAGACTTGGCGAAGGAACCATTTTTAATCTATATTGGTCATTGTATAACGAATCTCAGGGGGAAACAAATGTCCACAGTTCTGATCATTGATGACGACACCCAATTCAATCTGATGCTCAAGTCCGCACTGGAAATCAAGGGTTACGAGGTGTCCACTGCCGCCAACGGAAAAGAAGGCAAGGCTCTTTATCAAAACAAGAAATTCGATGTTATCATTACCGATATCATCATGCCCGACGTCGATGGTTACGAGGTTATTCTGGACCTGCGCCGTATGGGTATGAGCGACAGGACCATCGCCGTGAGCGGTGGTGGACGTACCGCTGCCGACGACTACCTGGTGACCGCCCAGCATTTTGATGTTGCCGCCACTTTCAACAAGCCCATAGATTTGCAGGCCCTCCGCGACAAGGTAGACGAAATCATCAAGAGCCACAGCTAATCTATGAATATCCTGATCGCCGATTTAGACGATTCCTTTATCAGCGACATCCGACGTTCCTGGTCTCTAAACGACACGGAGCTTATCCTCTGTAGTGATCGGGAATCCTTAATGCCCCTCATCAAGAAGGACTCTATAGACCTAGCGTTTATAGAGGTTCCCTTGCTGACGCATTCCAACATGGACATGGTCAGCTTCTTGAAAGAGAAAAATCCGGGCATCGAGATTTTTGTACTCTGCGACAACAAGAACTGGCCCGGCGCCACCAGCGCTATCGCAAGGGGCGCCAACAGTTTCTTGATGAAACCCGCTACGGTGGAGCAGCTGGAAGACATTGCCAAGAAAATCCAGGCCCAGCAGCAGAACCAGTCCACCCACCAGCTTATGGAATCCCAGGTCTTGGACAGCCTCCTGGGAGACACCCCCGAGATGCGGAAAATCCTCAAGACGGTCTACAAGATTGCCCCTACCACGAGTACCGTCTTGATTACCGGCGAATCCGGCTCCGGCAAGGAATTCTTGGCCAACGTGATTCACCGCTACAGCAAGCGAGCCAATTCTCCCTTTGTAGCCGTAAACTGCGGAGCCATTCCCGAAAACCTTATTGAAAGCGAACTTTTCGGAAGCAAGAAGGGTTCTTATACGGGTTCCACCGCCGACAAGAAAGGGCTTTTCGAATCGGCCAACGGCGGCACCCTCTTCCTGGACGAAGTCGGTGAACTTTCCCCCTCCACCCAGGTCAAGCTTCTGCGTTTTCTACAGAGCCACGAAATCCGCAGGGTGGGCGAAACCGAGGCCCGCTATCTGGATGTGCGGATCGTGGCGGCCACCAACCGCGACTTGCAACTGGCTATGGAGGACGGACGGTTCCGCGAAGACCTTTACTATAGGTTGAACACGTTCCACCTGCACCTTCCGCCACTCAGGGAACGCCGCCCCGTCATTCCGACCCTGGTCCATTACTTTGTCTTAAAGAACAAGGAAATAACCGGGAAAGAAATTACCGAGCTGGAACCCGCTGCACAGTACGCCCTTTCCAAGTACGCCTACCCCGGAAACATCCGCGAACTGGAAAACATCGTGGAGCATGCCATTGTGCTTTCCGAAGGCGGAGTTATCCGGCTCGAAGACCTACCCGAAAACGTGCAAGAAGAGGCCCGCGAAAAGACCCTAGCCATTCCCCACCAGAAATCGGAAACGTCCGAAGTGGCAGCCATTCCGATGCCCGAAACCAGCCGCGAAAAAGCCGACTCCGACGAATCCGACCACGAGATTCTTTCCCTAGAAGAAATGGAACGCAGGCACATTCTCCACGCCCTAAGCGTTTGCAAGAACAACAAGACCGAAGTCTGCAAAAAGCTGGGAATCAGCCGCGCCACCCTATGGCGCAAACTCAAGGAACTGCAAATCGCCGTAGAAGACTAAACTTCTACAAGGGTGGCCACCAGAGCGCTCTCTTTGCTAAGGCCGGAACCGGCAAAGTCAATTCCCTGAGAACGGCTCCAGGCCGTTTTGGCACCGGGACAGACCTGGCGGACAGCTGCAAGAACATCTGCCGAGAACTTTTCCAATACGAATTCGCTGTAGTTGGAACTCACCATAAAAAAGGCTCCAGCATTCAGCAATCCGGCGCACTGTTTTACCAAGGGCATCAAATGCTCGCGAACATTGAAGTTGCCGCCCTTGAACCGCGCAAAGCTAGGCGGATCCAATACGACACCGTCGAATTTCAAGCCTTTCTTTAAAGCCCACTGCACGTATTCTAGGGCCGAGCCCCTAAAGAACTCTCCGGGCCGCAAGTCCAGACCGTTCAACGCATAATTCTCGCGACCCTTATCCAGTATCTTTCCGCTAATGTCAGCGTTGGTCGCAATTTCGGCTCCGCCTAGGCGAGCGTGTACAGAAAAAGAGCAAGTGTAGCTGAACAGGTTCAAAAACCTCAGTCCAGTACGCTCACCCACCTCCAGGCGCACGTCCCGCATGTCCAGGAACAGCCCCGGGTTTACCGTGTCCAAAAGGTCCACCCGAAAACGGGCCTTGCCCTCGCGGACAATACCTACGGCCTGCTCCGGCGTACCAACCAGCACATCCATGCGGGGGTGTTCCAGAGAGCGGCCCGAAGGATCGGTGCGGAATTTCGCTACCAAAAATTCTGGCTGGAACAGTTCTTGAACTGCAGACTTAATTTGTTCGTAACCCTTCAACGCATCTGCAGAGAAAAATTGCAGCTGGTAACGTTCGCCAAAGCGATCCAGGGTGACGCCCGCAAGGCCGTCCCCAACGCCATTAAAAAGGCGGCAAGCGTCGGTCACCTCTTCTAGAGGAACCCTTAAGCTCGCCGCCCTGCGGAAAATGTCAATTATACTTGCCAACAGACCTTAATATAAATTTTTCCAGGTCATTAGCCGTGGGACTTTCGTCCTTCGGGCTCAAGTTCCTGCGACACTCGCCTCCCCGTGAGCCACGTAGCCCCAGGCGTTAAGCTGGGGCGGTGGCGAGAGGGCGGGCCAGCCCTACAAGTTTTTTTAACTCTAGCCCGCCCGGTCGTTAGTCATTCATCATATGGTCGTAGAACTTACGATACATATCCTTTTCCGGAGTCTTGCGAACAGCGATGGCATCTTGCGGATGGCGGTTCAGCATACCCGTAATCATCTGCGGAATAATGTAACCCCACTCGTACTTGTCGCGGAGCGGCAAGAACAGTTCCTGGATAGCATCCAGCACCGGACGCAGGTCATACTTCGGATTCTTGAGGAAGCTGAGCAGCAGTTCCGTGGTGCAGTTACCCGCGCCGCGACCCATGCCAGAAACAGAACCGTCCAGGTAATCCACATGGTTGATGATAGCCTGGATGGTGTTACTGAAGGCCAGCTGCTGGTTGTTATGACCATGGAAACCGAACTTCTTGTTCTTCACGATACTCTTGTAGCGAGCCAGTTCCTTGTCGATGTCTTCTTGATAGAACGCACCGAAACTATCAACCAGGTAAAGCACGTCGGCCTTGCATTCTTCTTGCACCTGGTGGAGCGCCTCGTCCAGTTCCGGGCCACGGTCACGGCTCACCGCCATGATGTTCAGGGTAGTCTCATAGCCCATTTCGTGGAAGGTGTTCACCATGTCAATACCCTTGTCGATATTCTTCACGTAGCTTGCCACGCGGAACATCTGGTAGGGGCTTTCGCTGGCGGGCTTCACGGCATCCATGTTCACGCGGCCCACGTCGGCCATCACGGCCATCTTTATATTGGACTCGATACCGTCCTTCACCTTCCAGAGCAGATCGTCATCGCAGAACTTCCACGGGCCATACTCCTTGGGGTCGAACAGGTCAGGGGAATTCTTGTAACCCATTTCCATGTAGTCGATGCCTGCGGCAGAGAGGAGGGTGTAAAGGCGGCGCACAAATTCCAGGGAGAAGTCGTGCTTGTTGACCAGCCCGCCGTCGCGGATGGTGCAGTCGAGAACTTTGATGCTTTCGTAGTACATGATAAATTAGGGGTTAGGGGTTGTTTTTTGTTCGCAGGGGAATTTAGAATAAGGAAAACTCCAATTCAACGGGCCGCGCAAACTTTGATTATTTTTCTTTAATTTTAACGCTATATTTGCGTAGATAATAGTAAAATGTCCAATTTACAAGCCATTTCCACATGCGTTTCGGTATAATGAGGGCCAAATACAAACAAGAATCCTACTTTGGCGTCCTGCACCGCGTTTAAGTTTTACGCATTTATTGCGTAAAAAACATTCATCACTAGTCACTATATACCCACACTACACATTACACACCCCACACTCAACAATCCTCTTTTCTATCTTTTCGTCCCATGAGCCCCTTATTGCAAAAGGTAATAGACGGCAACCGCCTCTCCCCCACCGAAGCGCTGGATATCCTAAGGAATCTCCCGTGGACCCAAGTGGCAGAGGCCGCCAACACCGTGCGCCACCGCATAAACCCCGGCAACAAGGTAGGCTACACGGCATTCCGCATCGTGAACTACACCAACGTGTGCGAAGTCACCTGCAGCTTCTGTAGCTTTTGCAGGCCCGCCAAGAGCCCCGAAGCCTACGTGCTCAGCTTGGACGAAATCCGGCAGAAAACTTTAGAGGCAAAGGCGAGGGGCGCAGACCAGATCTTTTTGCAGGGTGGCGTGAACAGGGACATTCCGCTTAGCTACTACACCGATGTCTTGAAAATGCTCACCCTGGAGCTGGGCGTAAAGGTCCGCGGTTTCTCGCCGGTAGAGCTTGCGCGTATCGCCGAATTCAACGGCATGCCCCTGGAACAACTGCTTGACATTTTGAAAGACGCCGGACTATCATCCGTTCCCGGCGCCGGTGCCGAAATCCTCAGCGACCGCATGCGCCAAATGCTGAGCCCCAAAAAACTCCCCGCACAGCAATGGTGCGACACGCTGGCCGCCTGCCACAAGAAGGGGCTGCCCGGAAGCGCGAACATCGTGTTCGGCAGCGTGGAAACGCCCGAAGAAATTATCGAGCACCTGAACTACGTCCGCAAAACACAAGACGTTGCACAGGGTTTCAAGAGTTTCGTGGTGTGGACCTTCCAGCCGCAAACGGACAAGTTCCCCATTAGGCATGTGCGTGGCGACGAATACCTTAAACTTCTCGCCCTTTCACGCCTGTTCCTCGACAACATCCCCCATATCGAAGTCTCGCTTCTAGGCATGGGACTTTCCCTGGGCGAGCTTGGGCTTCACGCCGGTGCCGACGACATCAACAGCATCGTCATCGAAGAGAACGTGCTCAAGAACCACGGCCTCACCACCATCGAAGAGGCGGAAGCCTTCATCAGGAATGCAGGGTTTATACCATACCGCCGTTCTTTAAACTTTGACTAAAAATCCCACACTCCTCACGTCACATTCCACATCCCACACTAAAAAAAAGCCGGCCCGCATTTTCAGCGGAACCGGATAAAGAGAGAGTTGAAAAATCTTGGGCTTATTAGGCGCGCTTGGTGCGCTTTCTGAAGCTCTTGACCAACAGGGCGGCGAGAATGCAGTACATTTTTTTCCTTTTTTTGGCGTTTTTTGCCCGTTTTCCTAATCGAGCGACCCAATGATAACAAAATTTTACCCTTATGACAAGGGTCTTGTTAAATATTTTTAACGTTATTTTTCTTACAATTCTCGCCCCACTTTCATTCATCGCATCGCCCCTCCCTTGAGCCTGCCCCGGGCTTGACCCGGGGTCATCCTCGCCCTTCAATTTTGTAAATTTGGGGCCATGAAAAGACTGTTGTTGATCCTTCTCTGCCTTGCCGCCTGCGCCATGGCCCGCATGTCGCTCCAGGTGGACAAGGACCGCGTAGAAGCCGGCAAGACATTCAAGCTGATGCTCATCGTTCCCCTGCAGGAACTCCCTGGAGAAAGGGGCGTCCCGCAGCTAGAAACCCGCAACGGGTTTACCTTCCTCAGCCTAGATAGCGCAGAACAGGTCATACGTCCCGATTTCGAGGACATGTTCAATTCCTTCTTCGGAGGCGGCGGCAGGGCCTACAAGGCCCGGGTCTACAGCTTCAACATCCGCGCCCCGAAAAAGACAGGCACCCTAGACGTAGGGCAAATCGAATGGAACATCAACGGCAGTGTCCACACCATCAGCGGAAACATTCCCATAAATATCCAGCGATCCTATAGCGACGAGGCGGTATCCGTAAGCCTCACCCCCAGTAAAAAGACCATCTACGAAGGGGAACAGTTCTACGTCACCCTAGGGTTCCACACTTACGAGCATTTTGAAGGCGGCCTGCAGGCTACCGACATGAGCACAGGTAACGACTTTATCGTGCACCGCGGCGACCTTTCTACCATGGAATTCAAGCCTGTCGAAGGCGCCCGCCGCGAAATGCAGGCCAGCGCCAAGTTCGCCTGGCTTTCCCCCACCAAGAACGGCAACCTACAGATTCCGCCCTTCAAATTCAAGTACACCAAGCGGGGCGAACCGAAGATTGTCGAAGAAAAGAAGCAGATGGGCGGCATGTCCTTCCATTCCCAGTCTATAAAGCAGGAATCCGTCGAAGCCGAAACCCAGACGCCCACCGTCACCATCAACGTAAAGCCTCTCCCCGCCCAGGGCAAGCCCACCGACTTCAGCGGCATGGTGGGCGACTACAAGTTTACCGCCGAATTCGACCGCACAAACCTGAAGGTGGGCGAAGCCCTGACCCTTTCCGTAAACATCAAGGGCGACGGAACCCCGGGCACCATTACAGACCCCAAGCTCCCTGACTTCAGCGAGTTCCGTTCCGTACCACCGGAGAACAACATCTCAAAAAAGGTTTCCGGAAACAAGGTCATCACCACCAAGGACATCAAGGTTTTCCTCTACCCCAAAAAGAAAGGAACCTTCGAAATCCCGGCCATTAGTTATTCCTGGTTCAACCCCGCCAAGAAAAAGTACGAAACAGCAACGGCAGGCCCCTGGACCATCGAGGTAGAAAAGGGCGACGCCGGTGCCGAGGCCGCATTCCAGGGCCCCGTGGCTGGAGCAACAGGCCCCAGCGCCGTGCAAAAGCAAGAAATCGAATCTCTCGGTTCCGACATCCGGTTCATCCACCCGGACATGGGCAAGGCGCAATCCAGCGCACCCTACAGGAACATTTTGTTCTGGGTCCTGTTTATCGCAGCCATTCCCTTCTACTTCATCGCCACCCTCGCCATCAGAATCCGCCGCAAGCGCAGCAGCAATGCGGCACTGGTCCGCAAAGGCCAAGCGAACAAGCAATTGCGCGAAAGATTCGCCCAGGCCAGGGCTGCTCTCGAAAAGGGCGACGGCAAGGGATTCTTCGCCGCCCTCGAAAACGGGCTCGTGAATTACCTCAGCGACCAGACCAACCTGGAATTCAAGGGCATGACCCGGGCGCAAATGAAAACGGAACTTGCAAAAATCGGCGTGAACGAAGAAACAATCGTCGCCATCGACAGTTGGCTCGAAAAGTGCGCCTTCGTGCGCTATGCGCCTGTAACGGCCACGCCAGAAGAACAAAAGCTGATGCTCGCTGACGTAGAAAAGCTTTGCGAAAAGTTGAGGTAGCTCGTGAACATGAAAAACTTTTTATTTGTTTTGGTCGCTATTATAACGGCATTCACGACTTCTAATGCGGCAGAACCTTGCACAGGTCTCGAAGCGGGCACAAAGGCCTATAAACAGGGCGACTACGAGCGTTCCATCGACGAATGGCGTTCCTGCGCCGACAACGGCCTTTCCGACGCAGACCTTTTCTACAATCTTGGCAACGCCTATTTCAGAAACGGCAAGCTCGGGTTTGCCATCTTCTATTACAAGAAGGCCCTGCGTCTTCGGGCAAACGACGAAGACATACTGCACAACCTGAAATACGCCCAGGCCATGACCCGTGACAAGGTAGACGAAGACGAAGAAGAGAACCCGATCCTGACTACCCTTTTCCGCCTGCACCACGCGATTCCTCTAAAGGCTCAGCTCTGGATCATGCTTGGCATTTTCTGGACCATCGCCTTTGCCGCTGTCGCCATCATGTTCTCTCTGCGTGAGAAGCTGAAAAACATCTTCACCGGAATCATCTTTGCGCTGACAATTGTGTTGTGCGTTTTCGGTGCCAGTGCCGGCTACAAGATTTTTGTGATGGAAACCGACATTACAGGCGTTGTCACAGCCGCAAATGCCGATGTAACCAGCGCTCCCGACGAAAAGTCCCAAACATTAAACACCCTTTCCGAAGGAACATCCTTCCAAGTGCTTTCCACCCAAGGGAACTACGCCGAAATCAAGTTGGGCGAAAAAATCAAGGGCTTTGTCCGGCTTTCTGACGTAGGGATCGTGGAGTAATTCCGATCTATTAATCAAACCGTAGCATCAACGCTATTTCGAACTGCAGTATCTGCCGCAGGTGCGGGGTCTCGTCGTCCAGCTTCTCGTGAATCTGGCGATACTCGATGTAGCTGCTCATAGAGGCGATGCGGTTGAACTGGTAGCCTGCGCTAGGCCGCACGAACCATTCGTGGGTTCTCGAAGGCACCGTGCGGTCCGTCTTGTGGAGCTCCGGCTTGTAGACCACATAGTCGTAACCATCGATACTCCACTGTCTGAACACGCCGTCGGTACCGCTAGCCTTGTTCCACATGTCGTAACCCGGATCCGGGTCGTATTCCTTACGGATGGTCTTGTTGTAGTCGTAACCCGCCGTAAACTTCAGGTCAATATCGTTATCCAGCTTGAAATACCATTTCCAAAGCTGGAACCCGCGTTTGGTCTTTAGCGGGTAAGAAATAGTCAGGTCGTTTCCGATATTGATGGCAAAATCATTGTACAGCGACGTATGGATCCAGGGGGTATCCCAGAAATAATCCGTGGTATCCCTAATATCGCCATCCTGGTCTGGCCAGCAGGGGCTATTGATCACCTCTTCCTTGGGCCGCCTGTCCGTAGATTCAATCTTCAGGCGCACGGCATTGTCAATTCTCATGTTGCTCTGGGTCAAGAAGGACACACGGACCAGCGGGTTAAAGTTCCACTGATGGGCCCAAGAATCTTCGGCACTCTGGAACGGCCGCACCACGACGGTCCTGGTATAGTCAAAGCGGTGCGACGTACTGACACTCTTGAAACCGTTCAAGAAAGACACGCGCTGAGAGAAATTCGGCACAGTCACGCCAATACCAATCTTCGGCCAAACCGTGGTGGTATCCAGGTATAGCGGGTATTCACGGGACTGGTTGAACTCTTCACGCCACATCAGGTCTCCGGTAACGCCGATATCCCAGAAGGGCAGCGTAATGCCCGTACCAACCTGGAACTGGCGAGAAACAGAATGGCGGAAATTACCCTGGTAGACAAGGGTGTCTACATGGTGGTTGCGGTACTGGGCAAATCGTGTAAAGTCATCACGATGGTCTAGCCCCATATCGCCGGTAACAATATTCCAGAAACCCCGATTGCGGTAACCATTTCCTAAGCCAAGGCCATACAGGTAGTACTCCATGGGGGTCACGCCCTGTTCTTCGTACAACTGCGAAAGGGTAAAGTTCTCACCTACCGTATTGGTAGAGGTCTGCCAGCTCATCCGAATTTCGCTCCACTTAATCTTATCCAAAGACGTGGCGACCACATTGTCTTTCCCGAAATTCTGGAAGAAATCGATAATCCTAAACGTGGGGCTAAATTCGAAACGGTTTGTCTGGGAAATAGTCCAATAATTTTTCTCTATGTCCGTAGCATCCAGAATATCATATTCGTCGGGAATAGTCTTTTGCTGGTTAAAGTCCGAAGTAAAGGTGGTATTGAACGGGATAAAGGGTATAAGCCTCGGGTTGAAACCTATCTTGAACTGCTGGGTACGAGCACGTTCATTACGCAGAATACCATAGGACCTACCATATTCACGGGTACCCACGCTATCTACCCGATAGAACGAAGAGGTGTCGTAGAGAATCTCGTACGAATCCGGGTTCTGCATGTCAATCGCCCACTCCGATCCGTCGGCCATAGTTTTGGCCACCGTATCCCTAGGAACAATCACCACGCTATCCCTGGACACATAGACCTTGCGGTCCGTATGGTCATAGTCGAACACATAATCGCTGGCAAAGAGGCCGCCCTCTTTCGTGGTAAAGAAGTTTTCTTTCACGAACCCTTCACGGTCACCGCCACCCTGCATGTCACGAGAAATATTCAAGGAATAAGAAGTGTTCAACCAGCTCAGGATATTCCACCGCATATTCAATTTGTGATTCAAGTCTGCCGTGTAGGTCACCACCTTGTCTACCTGCGGCTCCACAAAATCCGGGTCCCTATCCTGGTCCACATAACGCACGTAGTTAAAGTCAAACAGGGTCAAGTCAAAAGTCTGGGGCCAGGGTTCAAATTCCGTCTTGGCCAGTACCTTGCTGAAAGCATTGTCATACTTGTTAAGGCCCTCGAAAGGTTTCATCTTGAACAAGGTGAATGTGCCCAACTTATATTCCAAAATGGTCCTGTAAGAATAGGTGGAATCGGCACTGGTGGTAGCCCGGCCTTCGGATTCCGCATAGGAGTAACTGGCCGCAGGGCGTTCCAAAAGGATTTGCGAAAGAGCCTCCCCTATCTTTGTATCGGCAGCCTTGTAATCCTTGCTATAGCTTACACTGAAACTCTTTTCGCGCACATAAGATTCATAGCCCTTAGATTTAGCCTCGTCACGCAGTTTCTGTTCCTTAGAATTAGAGGTCACCGCAAGTTCATTCTGGAACATGTCCTTGGTCAAGTTCGAA
The DNA here is from genome assembly GCA_017475045.1 of Fibrobacter sp. GTDB lineage: Bacteria > Fibrobacterota > Fibrobacteria > Fibrobacterales > Fibrobacteraceae > Fibrobacter. Next base: position 24,611 of record JAFVGH010000068.1, read on the forward strand.
AAACTGCTCTTCTTAAGAAGCAGGTCATCGGTGGGCTTCATGTAGGGGCGTTTGGTAGTGCTGTTGTAACCGAAGTTCATGGGAATATGGAACCCGAGGCTGTCATGCAAGAACTTGTTCAGGCTGATATTCAGGTCTCCGGCAACATCCAACTGCGAAGCCGCATCAGAGAGTTTCGGTTTCGGCGAGCCTCCCGTAGTAGAGAGGGTGGCAAAGTTTCCATCCTGGTAACGCACCGCACCAGACAGAGAAATAAAGTCAGCAAATTCAACCTGGGCAGAAGTTCTAGCCGCATAGCCCCACTCTGTATCCATGTCAGACAGACGCAAGTCATCAATCCAGAATGTACCCTTCAGGTCAGCAGCAGAAGCATCCGCATCGGCGATAATAACAAAGCGGATCCAGTCAATGCGGGTCACAGAGGGGTTACCCACCAAGCGAATCTGTTCTTCTCTGGCGCTACCGTCAATCTTTTTCACCGTAGGTTCCAAGAAGGGCGGCTTACGGCCACGCTTCATATCCGAGAAATCAGACAGGTCCATGGCAAAAGCATTGGAAAGCCAGTTTTCCTCATGACAGTCCTGGGGACGGTCGCCAGAAGTACAGTTGTACTTGGTCGGACGGAAGCTCCATTCGTAGTAGTCGCTGGAACCTTCCAGGGAACCTTCACCAAACTGGATAGCAAAACGCACCGGAACCTTGTCCGCTTCCGTTTCGTAATGGATTTCCATCTTAATGGACTTGTAGCTCGACAGATCCTTAATGTCGTTTTCAAATATACGGGTCACCCCAACTTCTTGGCCAGGGCTCATATTCTGGTAATCCAGCACCAAGGCCGTTTCCTTCATGGGGGCGTTGGTTTCAGAGTCCCGCTCTGTCTTGGTGTTGGGAGACTTGGTATAAATATTGGAATCTTCGCGGTTGTTGATGGTGGTGACCTTGATGCGGCTCGTGTCGCGGGTATCCATAGATTCCTGTACCTGGGTCGGCATGCCGTTCACTTCCACCACCTGGGAGTTTTCCGTGGAGCTGGTCTTGTAAAGGTCCGCCACCGTCGTCTCTTCCCAGGAGTTTCCTACCACGGCCAGGCTTACAATCTGCACCTTGGACTCGGCGACACCCGGATTCAAACTTCCAAGCCAGACCCTGGAATAAAGGGCTTCTGCCAAGATGGTCTTGTAGTCGCTTCCCGAAGGCGATACAATGGTATCGTACTGGTTCAAGGGAATACGCCACTTACGCCAGCCGTTCTTCAGATCCTCGTAATCCATGTGGTCTGTCTTGGACAGGTCAATACGGTAGCGAACAAAACTAATGTCCGTGTCCAGGGAGCCGTTCTTGTTGATATCTTCCGTATCGTAGAGGCGCTCGCCAGAGTTATCTTCGGTACCGTTGATGTGTACCGACGGGTCACTTTCGTCTTCCAGGTCCTCATCGTAGTCATCCTGAGCGATATCCGTAGCAGAGGCATCCGAATTGGCCATGGTGATTTCAGAAGAAATACAGCCCGAAATGCGGCAGTCCCACACAAGCCTGGTTTCATCGGAACCGCTAAGACCGTCTATACCCTTGTCATGAAGCGCCGTCGTAGTTCCCAGGTCATTTTCACCATCGTAGTTTCCGTTAGGCTCGTAACCGTTAATCGAAATGTCTTCACTGATCAAGCCCAAGTCCAAGTAGATGGAACCCACGTTACCGCGAGCCACCACTTCCAGGTATTTCATTTCACTCAGATCCTGATAGTAAGAACTGTTGGGCCGCATAATACCGCCCCAAGAATTCCCCACCAGGTTGTCGTTAGCGCGGAGCGTCATCTTGAGCACCGTCAGATGCTGGTTGTCCACATCGGAGTTACCCACACTCGGGTAGATGTACTTGTACAGCTCCGTAGTGTTACTATGCCAAATAAACTCGCCCTTGTGACGATAGTCCTGATTCTCGATGTAGGTAGAAGGCTGGCTTGCGATACCGCCCGGAGGCGATGCCGGGTACCAAGAAAGCCTAGTCAAGGGATAAGTCAAACCGGACACCGTGGATTCAAAGTCTTCCACCAAGGCTTCGTTATCTCCGCTGGTATTGGCGTTATGACGGCTGGCCGCAAATTCCGCTTCGAACCTCCAGCTAGACTTTGCATCCGTCTCGATTCCGGGAATCATGTTTACAAGGTCGGTCAGCACTTGCACAGTATCTTGCAGTCGCAGGTTCATGCCCCACAGCACGCTGGAGAAAGGCTCGTTGCCAAGGGTCGGAGTCTTGGCCGTGGTGCTCTGGCTCTTGTACAGCGCCGTCACACCGAACAGAGATCCCGCACCGAATCCGTAACGATCCAGCGGAAGTTCCGCACGGGCGCCCAACAACAGCTTGTTGTCTATCTCGAAAAGCGGTTCACATTCAAAGGTGACCTTAATTTCCTTGTTGGGGTCCAGGGCACGTTCACTCAAAAGTTCAATCTGGCCCAGTTCATAGTTCACCTCGTAGTCCGTACCACGGATAAGGGTAGTAGAACCGGCGGTCAACTTTTCGGTACCCGGAGAGATATCCATACAAGAGCCAGCACTTACAGAATAGCTGGAGTTCGGGTCGCGAACGCTGATAATCGAATTGCGCCTCTTACCCACAGACTCAAAATAGAACCGGCTGGTAAAGCGGTTAAGCTTGTAAACCGGCAGCGTATAAAGCTGGGCCATGGCTCCCGTGGAATCCAGCAGGCGAAGCGGTTCCAGGCAGTTCTCGCGGGCACGTTCCGTAGCACCGGCACCGGAATACTGGGAGAGCGGCTTACAAGGGAGCCACATTTCACCGGTGTAGTTTCCAGAGGCGTCCTTCTTGAAGATGGTAGCGTCATTCACCAGCGGGCTTCCGGTACTCGTGTCCGCCACCCCAAGAGTCTTGAGGTAGGTACCGGTCATGCCGGACTTGTTCTTTAGGCGAAGCACAAAGCTACTGGAACTTCCATCCGAAATTCCCACGGAGTACACGTTGCGGAGCATCAACTTTTCAATGTCGGTCAATTCCGAAAGGGTAGCGTCCCACTGGATCAGCACCATCCTGGAACCATGCCTGATGGTGGTTCCCGTACGTCCGGTGCCGTCGTTACTCCAGCTGGCGGCCACCAGCGTGTTGCGGTTCACCCCATTGATTTTCAAGATACCCGTCTTGGAATCGTAAGTGTAATCGTTAGAAGGGATTTCCACCATGCGTTCCACCAACTTTTCGACGGTCTTGCCCGAGGGGGTCTTGTAGACCACCGTAATGTTATCCACCACATCCTTGGAGTTATTCAGGTTACTACGCTTGAACAGTTTCAGGTTCGTAGCAGGATAGTTGGCAGTCGAACGGCCGGCGATGGCAGAGCTAATGTAGTTGTTCCTGGCATCGTGATTCAAGAAATAGTACCGGTAGGCAACAAACTGCTTATCCAGGATTTGGAATTCTGTCGTGGACTCGTTGGCGTTGATGGTATATTCTTCCTGGGAACCTCCATCCTGGGAGGCAATGGTGGTCAGGCGCCAGTCGCCCAGCTTCCAGTCGGCCTTGATACCGAAAAGTCCCTGGTGGTTCTCGGAATAACCCGTCAGCTCCGTACCAGAAAGAGAAAGAGACGTGGTACCGGCTTCCACCCTTTGGAGTATGTAGTCCTCAAATTCATCTTTGTACGATTCCTCGTACACAACCCTCACCTGGTTCTGGATACCGAGCCCTGTCTCTACGTTGTTGATTTCCACCGTAATGTAGGGTCCAATCTTTCCCTTGACCATGAAGCTCGGGTCGTAGTGCAAAGAAAGGGAGGGCACTAGGCTCGTATTGGTACTCCCCTGAGCGTCATCCTTTTCACCATAGCCCTTTAGACGAATGTCCATGGTTCCCTGCAGCATCAGCTTAGGCTTGTCCAGGCCAAAATCCTTCATCCAGGCAGGCATGGTCACCGGCACCGTAATATCGAACACGGACCCCGTCTCGGGGGTATCATAGCCACCGTCTTTCTGCCCCACCAGGCCGTTCAACCACAGGTTCTTGCGGCCGATGTCGTACATGTCGGCCACGTAATCCGTAAGTTCGGGATAGTGCGCCGTCCAAAGGGTGGTGGTATCGCGGGAGATGCTATTGACCCGTTTTTCGCTCACATCCATTTCGCGGGTAGCGATATCGATGTCATGACTGTACACCTGGCCCCGGTTGGTCTGCATAAGGCTAGGCGACGCACCGACCCCTCCAAAAGGAAGCATACCGTTCAAGGGAGTGGCCGAAGGAGGCAAAGGCATGTACTGGTAGGTAGGCTGCCACTCCGTTTCCGCCGGGTCGGGCTCCTTTGTCTGGGGCCCATAGCCACTAGAGTCTGCCTGCGCCCACAGGGAGACACTTGCCCACAGGATGGACAAGCCAAAAGAGAACAACCCCAAAGGGGTTCTATGCAAGAACCTTTTCAAAATATTCTGTCACAAAATACTGAATTCGGGGGGCCCAAATCCACTATTTTTTCAAGATTTTTGGGGAAATTAGAAAAAAAAGCCCAGGGCATAGGGCCCCGGACTTTCAATAGCGTGGGTTTGAGGACTAAACCTAGATAAAGGCCTCGATGCCGCCGCGGCACTTTTCCCAAGTGCGGCTCTTCTTGCACAGAAGATCCATCATCTTGTCGTAAGTAGCCGTGTTGGCAAAGCCCTTCCACAGGCGGCGTTCCACCGATTCGCCACTATCCTTGTCGATGGTGGTGATGGTGTCGTAGTAAGCCGGATTGTCCTTGAACTCAGAAATCAAGATTCCCTTCAGGTCTTCCGTATAGATACGGGAAGCATACTTGAGGATAGAATCGTTGAAGTTCAGCTCGTTTTCCACCAGCCATTCGAAATCCTGAATGGGGTCGCCATAAACAAGCCAATGCTTGAGGGCGAGAGCCACCACCAGGTCCTTCACTGCACTACGGAAGATAAACTTGTCTTCCAAGCGGCCATTGAAGGTAATCTTGGTCAGCGGGTTATCATCGTTAGCCTCGATAGACACGCCCTTACCCGGGGTAACGCGGCGGATCTTGATGGGCAAACGGCTAAGGAGCTGCCAGGCCTTGGTAAAGGCGATGGTCTTACGCACAAAATCCTTTTCCTTTTCAGGGGCTACGCGCACAAAGGCACCGAAGCAACGCTGGTACAGGGTTTCTTTGTCGAAAATGCAGTCGCTGGAGCGGCATTCAGAGAGCTTGCCGTCCATCATGAACAGGGTCTTGGCCAGTTCGGGGCGCATACGAACTTCGAGCTTACGGGTACGAGCCTTGAGGCGCACGCCGTCCTTATAAACGTAGGTAAAGCCTTCTTCCTGATAACGCTGCCAAATAAAGAACTGCAGGTCGTCAGCGGCACGCAGGTGATAGCTGAACACCGGGTTCTGACGGTTGTTGGCCATGGTCACCTGGTTCAAGAAGTTGTCGGCACCGGGGTACGGCACCACCACCTTCACCAGCACCTTGGGGTTCACCGGCTTCTTGCTCTTCTTGGCGTAATGTTCGTAGGTAAACAGGGACTGGGCACCGTTAATGATCTTCGGGCGTTCAATGTAGAGCACCTTCTTGCCATCGCGTTCCTTAAGACGCAGGTCATCGCCCGTAAGGGTCATACCGTTGTGCAGGAACGGGAAGTCATCCACATTCACGTTCTGGTCGTCGTTACGTTCCATGGTCTGGAAGGCATCGATCAGGGCCGCGTTGGTATGGGTCAGGTTACCCAGGTAAGTACGGATGTTACTAGAAACAATGGCCATGTTGTGCTTGGTCTTGAGGCGCTTCCCAAGGTTTACATGGTAGTCAAAAATGGTGCGGATCGGGCAGAAACCGAGGAAAAGTTCGCCATGATCGCTAGTGAGGTGGAGCGGATCGGAATCCATTACGATTTCCAGCTTGTCATCGGCGCTGCGGAAATCGCGGGTCAGGTCGTCGTGTTCAGCAATGATATCTAGCTTGGCCTTGACCTCGTTCTTCCAAATAGTGAGCTTACGACGCATATCCTTGAGGGTACGTTCCAGTTCGCTATCGGTAATGTCGCGAGTAGCACGGGTGCGGAGCACGGTGATTTCGAGGGTCTCCATGTAGGGGCGGCTGGCGGGTGCGTCGTCGTCCTCTTCCTCGTCGTCGTCACTAATCTTATTGACAGCCCAGGGGTCGGCTTCTTCACGGAGAGACATGAAGAAGGGGTTGGTGGGGTCGCTAGTACGGAAAACGGCAATCTGGAGCTGTTTTAGGTCGGCATTCAGGTGAGAGACAACCTTTTCAAGAGGGGTATCCTCGTCCAGGAATATGAAGAATTCCATGAAGCCCTGGGAGTACTGGAAACCATGAAAGCATCCGTTCTCGTCCAGATTCAAGTGCCGTAGAGCCTTGATACGGTCATTAGGGTCATTGGGGTTCAAACTCAAGAGGCTAGCCACAAATGCTAAGCGTCGTTCCTGGGATTTTGTCAGTTCCATTTTTTCCTCAATTTAGGCTTCTGCCATATTTTGCCATTAAAAATAGTTTCAAAAGCCCTACTTTGGACATAAAAAATAGTAAATCTTAAAAAAAAATTCCACTCAGCACCAAAAGTAGTGAACAAAAGAGCAAAATTTTACGTTTTTAACTATATTTTACTGGCCCAAACCCTTTTTTTTCACAAAAATGCTATGATTTATGGTGTATAAATAGGAGAGTCGTTATGAACCTGCTCGATATTATTAATAAAGCCAAGGCCGAAAAAGCCAAAACCCTGGACCTTTCCCAGCAGGGACTCCGCCTGTTACCCCCTGAACTTTTCGAAATCCAGTCTCTAGAAGAACTGAACCTGGACCGTAACAAACTGGTAGAACTCCCCGACGACATCGGGCTGCTCAAAAACCTGAAAAGCCTTTCCGTCAGCGAAAACGACCTGATGGAGCTCCCCGATACCATCGGCAAGCTTACCAAGCTCGAAAACCTCTACCTGGGTTACAACAGCCTCTCGGAGCTCCCCGCCACTGTCGGGAACCTCACAAACCTCCACACGGTGAACATTGCCAAAAACCAGCTTCTGGAACTGCCTGTGGAAATAGGCAACTGGGGCAAGGTGGTAAAGCTTTCCCTCCATGACAACATGCTTTCGTCCATTCCGGCATCTATCGGCAAGCTGAAAAGCTTGGTGAAACTCTACCTGGACAACAACGACCTGACCGAGATTCCCGCCACCCTAGGGAACCTCGAGAATCTCGAAATTCTCATGATTTCTGGAAACCAGCTGAGCGTTATCCCCCAGGAATTCGGCAAGCTTTCCAAGCTCCGCGAACTGGTGCTTGATGCAAACCAGCTGGAAACACTCCCTGAAACTCTGGCCGACTGCACCTCCCTAGAGACCATCTCCATCAACGAGAACCCCATGGAAGACGGTCTGCCCCGGGCACTCACCGACAAGAAGGGACTAAAGATAGACCAGTAGTGCGCCGAGGCGCAATGTGATTCCACATTCCACACTCCACATAGCCTTTCTCGCCCTCTTCCTGCTAGCCGCCTGTGGCGACTTTATGGAGCCGGTGGAAAGCACGCCTAGTCCCACCGAGTACGAGTTCAATTATTGGCTCCTAAACCGTGTATACCTTTACGAGGACGAACTTAAGAATTTGCCCCCAGAAGGGGACAGCGTTCCTCTATTGTATAATTCGCTGAGCGACAAATACAGCCGATACTACCCTCCTTCAAAAAGCGAAGCTGCCGAAAACCAGATGAATACCTCTATCGTGGAAGGAGACCTGGGTATGGAATACATGGTCCTCTACACGGAGGCCGAATCAAAATTTTACCCCATTATGATTTCCAGGGTTTATGCCGACAGCCCGGCCGGCAGGGCAAAAATCCCCCGTTACGGACGTATCATAGAGGCAAACGGAATATCCCTTGATGGTTACAACGCCAAGGCTGTATACGACTCCATTGTAGACTACAGTACCGACATATCCCTTACCATCTTTTCTGACGACAGCCTGCATCGTTACGACCTAGTCAAGGAAACCGTTTACGCCCCCACAGTCTTCTTGGACACCGTTTCAGGAATAACATTCGTAACCATTACCGAATTCAGGTTATCAACGGCAGACCGCGAAAACGGGACCTTTGGCGAACTAAAGGCATACCTGGATTCTACAACCACCGAAAAAAATCCCCGCGTGCTAGACCTGCGGAGCAACCCTGGCGGATTGATAGACCAGTGCCTGCCTGCAGCAGACCTGTTCATAAAAGACGGACTTATGTCCACCCGAAAAATTGTGGCATTCTCCGCTGACGGGCAAAGGACCCATCAAACCACAACCTCATTTGCCAAGCCGGGCGATTCCGGTGAAAACGGCAAGTTTGTGGTTCTCGCTAATCGAGCAACAGCATCCTGCGCCGAAATCTTCATCGCAGCCATCACAGAACAGGGGGGCATTCCCTTCGTTGGCGAAACGACCTTCGGCAAGGGCATCGGGCAAGGCCAGTGGAAAACTGTAGACGGGGGCCTCGCCGTTATCACCAACCTGGAATTTTACACACCCAAGAACCACAGCTACCATAAAACGGGTATCAGCCCAGACATTGCGTGCCCAGAAGGTGCATCAAGGACATGCGCACTAGAGGCCATCAATACCATTTATGGTTATACCATGCCCAACACCGCAAAAGCATCGCTTTTAGCCCCAATGGAAACAGAGCCCATCACCCGGAGTAAAGACGTTGGAGGGGCTCTAGACACTGCCATCAATTTTGTAAATTATTCCCTAACCCCATAGGTTCTTATGAAACACTACAGACTTTTTTATTGCGCTCTGAGCATGTGCCTTTTGACACTTTGGACAGCCTGCACCGTTGAAAACGCTGACAACGAAATAGCCATGCCAGGCGAAGAAAAACCAAGCAACACGGATAGTACCCAAACGCTCACCGTCGCCGAAAAGGAACTGCAGGAAAATTACGAAATGCTTTATTTCTACTTCATCGACGCAGCCCAAAAACTTGGCGACATTCACAGTTATATGGGACATGGAGAGGAGGCCGGTTATTCTCCGAGTCGATTCGAGTATCCTGACGTATACTACATGTACAGCAAAATGGGGGATTCCTACACATTTTACGTAGGTCCATACTACGTAGGCAAATACGACCTCGACATGGAATCCGATCCGTCGTACAACCTCGCCGTTTCCGTAGAGAAAGCAGAATCCCAATTGGTGATTACCCAAGTCTTTCCTAATGGCCCGGGTAGCAAGGCCGGGCTCAAAGAAAAGGATACCATCCTCTACGTAGGTAGCAGCAATCCCGGAAGCGCAAAAGACTTTGAGATGCTCACCACCGGCAGCGAAGGGGACAGCATATCCTTGAAAATTCTGAGAGGCCCCGACACACTAGACATTTCCGCAAAGCTATTCTGCTACCTGAACCCGACCGTTTTCCTCAGCTACCGAGACTCCATTCCCGTCATCAAAATTACCGGATTCGAAAACTTCAGTGCAACAAGTTGCAGCGATGCAAATAATGCAAACGATGTCAATAGCTTCAAGGGAACAAAAGATGAGATCAGTACCGTTCTCAAGGCAACCAAGGGACAAACAATCATCGACCTTAGGGGAAATCCCGGAGGTTCAATTGATGCCTGTTTCAGCGCTGCCGAATTGTTCCTTTCTAAGGGCGACACCATTGCACGTCTTGAATATACCGATGTTGCTCCAGACAACGCCCACCAGATGATTATCAATCAAAGCGTGGTAGCCTCTGAAGACGGCGTTGGCAAAGGCCGCTACTTTGTATTTTTAGCAGACAGCAATAGCGCCAGTTGTGCAGAAACCATGCTCATGGGTGTCACAAACACCACAAAATCTCCCATTGTCGGAATGCTGACCTATGGAAAAGGTATCGGACAATACTATATCCCCACCAGCGCAGGGGGCTACAGCATTATTACGGCCATGAGGGTGTACGACAAGAACGGATTTTTCTATCACGATAAGGGAATCGTCCCCGACTATAACATTGCAGATTCCACAAAGGCACTGGACAAAGCGGTAGAAATCGCTAAACTCGCAAAAGAAAAGCGCACCCAAGGTTACGGCACCAAGGAACTGGGGCACTTCAACAACTCCCTCGCCAAGAAAGCATCGTTCAGCAACGAACCTTTCAAGGGCGGAGCATACAGGATTATAAAGAATCCGTTCGCGAAGTAATCAGTTAATCACACGCATGTGAACCATCACGTCGGTGGTGTCGTTGGCACGAACCGCCGGGGCCGCCTGCGTGAGCTCTATCTGCTTGCGGATTTCAGCCACCTGCTTCTTGAGGCGGGCCAGGCGGGCGCCTTCTAGCTTGGGCGTCGCAATCATGGTCTTGCTCAGGGGGTTTATCCAGGCACCATTTGCATCCTTGAATCCAAAATGCAGGTGAGGGCCAGTGCTACGGCCCGTGGAGCCTACACGCCCGATGGCCTGACCCGGCGAGACCTTGGCCCCGACGGCCACACCCCGAGACTGGAGATGCATATACCAGCTTACAGAATTGTCCCTGTGCTTAATGGCAATCTTGTTTCCACTCAGGTCATCATAACCCGAAACAGTCACGTTACCTTCGGCCACGGCATGAACCACCGTTCCCGTCGGAGCGCCATAGTCAACTCCATAGTGGACCTTGCGCTGGCCCGTAATCGGGTGTATTCGGGAACCGAATGAACTGGTAATGCGCAGGTGCTCCAGCGGGTAGCGGAGCCCGTCAAAGACCAGGGCGTCTCCCGCTTCGGTATAATGGGCGTTATAGGAACTCTTGGGGTCTTCGTCTTCGTAGCGGAAAGCCTCGTGATGGCCCACGTTCCTTCCGTCAAATTCGGCATAGATGACCTTTCCGCTCACCCAGATAGAATCCTGGTAGTAAGAATCTTCCAGAAGCACGCGGAACCTGTCTCCCGGACGGGCCAACGGGAATGCCACCTTGCATTGTAGCACCCCACTCACGATACCAACCATACGGCCAGGAATACCCACCTTGAAAAGGATGCCGTTCAGAGTGCTGTTCTCTTCGAGCATACCCTCGTAAAAGGACTGTTTCTTGACTACCGGTTTTTCGATAAGCTGATAGGTAAAGCCCGTATCTGTCTTGCTCACCAAATGAACCGTTATGGGGTTAGGCGCATAGCGGAAACGCTGAACCCTGTTGGTAGAATCTACAGAGACATAAAAAATTTCGCCTACACGGAGCTTGAATTCCACACTGTCCTGCATAGCGGCATAGACGCGGCCCAAATCTTCTTCACCATGGCTTACCTGGGCCTTGAGCCTTGTGAACAGGTGGAAAGGCCCCTCCCCTGCGCGGACCGTATCCCGAATGACCCTGACATTTTTGACAAGGGCTTCGGCCGAGGCAATTTCTGCATTCAGGGAATCTACCCGACTGCGGAGAACTTCCCGTTCCGCCTTTAGATTCTGGATTACTTCCTCTTCGTTACAGGCGATTAACGGAAGAATAAAGAATATGGAAAGAGCGATGCGCAGGAAATAGGTCATGAATTAAATATAAAAAATCCCCTGCGAAACGCAGGGGAATTCAAATCGTCACGAAATGCGATTACTGGGCAGCGGCCGGGGCAGGTGCGGCAGGTGCGGGCTGAGCAGCCGGAGCAGCGGCTGCAGGAGCGGCAGGCTGTGCAGCCGGGGCAGCGGCGGGCTTAGCAGCAGGGGCAGCAGCTGCGGGAGCAGCGGCAGGCTGTGCAGCCGGGGCAGCGGCGGGAGCTGCGGCAGCAGGCTGAGCTGCGGGGGCGGCGGCGGGCTTAGCAGCAGGTGCGGCAGCAGGAGCAGCGGCCTTCGGAGCAGCTGCAGGCTTAGCTTCGGCCTTAGCAGGAGCGGCCTTCGGAGCAGCGGGCTTTTCGGCGGCCGGCTTGGCTTCGGCCTTAGCTGCGGGAGCAGCCTTTTCAGCAGGCTTGGCTTCGGGCTTTGTTTCGGCCTTAGCAGGTTCAGCCTTGGCTTCTTCCTTAGCGGGTTCAGCAGCGGCGATGGCGTTGGAAGGTGCACCCGGAGCGTGGGTGTCGATCAGTTCCATTTCGAAAATCAGCATGCTGTTACCCGGAATCTGCGGGCCACGGCCACGGGGACCGTAAGCAAGGTCGCTAGGAATCCAAGCGGTGACCTTCTCACCCACCTTCATGAGCTTGAGCATTTCGGTCCAACCCGGAATCACGGCACCGATGGGGAACTCCAGAGGTTCGCCACGATCAACGGAGCTATCGAACTTGGTACCGTCCAGAAGCGTGCCTGTATAGTGGACCTTGACCACGTCGGTATCGGAAGGCGTTACACCGGTACCTTCAGTAATCACCTTGTACTGGAGACCACTTTCAGTGGTCACGACGCCTTCGGCAGTCTTGTTCTGAGCGAGGAAAGCTTCGCCCTTGGCCTTGTTCTCGGCAGCAGCGACGCTATCCTTTCTGGCCTTTTCGGCCTGGCGGGACTGGGAAAGTTCGGTAAGGGTCTGGAAAATGGTAGAATCGGCCATGAGATACTTGGCACTATCCTGTTTGTAGCGTTCGACAAAGGCCTGAATAAAGAGGTCCAAATCCAAATCAATGGAATCACGGGCTACAAGCTGGAACTGGGCCTGGTTACCAAAATGGGCACCCAGGGCGTAGCTATACTTATCCTTTTCGGTAACCAGGGCGGTCTTGGTCTTCGGGCCCTGGCACATCTGATCACAACCTGTCAAAAGCAGGGCAAGGGCACCTGCAGCAACAATCACTTTCTTATTCATAAGTTGTCCTCTTCTTTTTGAATTGACCCTCATAAAATAGCAAATCCTGCGAAAAAAGGAACCTAAAATGCTAAATTTTACTTATAAGTTTTCATATATTATGGAAAAAGAGTTTTTCAAGGATTCTTATGTGCGGAATAGTCGCCTATATCGGTCAAAGTGAAGCCCTGCCCGTCCTCGTGGGCGGTTTGAAGAAATTGGAGTACCGTGGCTACGATAGTTCGGGAGTCTCCCTTATCGACCATGGAAAAATCTCCACCGTCCGCGCCTCTGGGAAAATCAGTGCCCTAGAAGCCAAACTCAAGGAGAATCCCGTACAGGGAACCATCGGTATCGCCCATACCCGCTGGGCAACCCACGGAGCCCCCACCGAACAGAATGCTCACCCCCATGTAAGTTTTGACGGCAAGATTTCCATCGTCCACAACGGGATTATCGAAAACTACGCAAGCCTCAAGGCAAAGCTCATCGAGAAGGGCATTACCTTCAAATCCGAAACCGATACCGAAGTGGTGGCCCACCTGATCGCCAGGAATTACAACGGCGACCTGAAAGACGCCGTCCTAAAGACCCTCTCCCTCATCGAGGGAACCTTCGGCCTTGCCGTCATCTGCAGCGACGACCCCGATACAATGATTGGCGCCCGTCGCGGAAGCCCCCTGATTCTCGGTATCGGAAACGACAAGGACTTTTTCCTGGCCAGCGACGTGTCTGCCATCATCAACCACACCCAAAAGGTGGTATACCTGGATGACAACGACGTGGTACAGATTAAGCGCGACGGCTACTCCATCGTAAACATGAACAGCCACGAGGTAACCCGCGACATCCAGGACATCGACTTTGACGCCGAATCCATCGCCAAGGGCGGATTCGCCCACTTCATGCTGAAAGAGATTTTCGAGCAGCCCGAGGTGCTCAAGAACACCATGCGCGGCCGCCTGCTCATTGCCGAAGGGAACGCAAAACTGGCGGGCCTTGACACCAACATCAAGGAACTGCGAAACATCAACCGCATCATCATTACCGCTTGTGGCACAAGCTACTATGCCGGCATGGTGGGCGAATACATGATCGAAGACCTGGCAGGGGTACCCGTAGAAGTGGAATACGCTTCGGAGTTCCGTTACAGAAACCCCATCATCAAGCCCGGGACTCTGGTCCTTGCCATCTCGCAGTCCGGCGAAACCGCCGACACGCTGGCGGCCCTGAAAGAAGCCCAACAGAAGGGCGCCACTGCCCTTGCCATCTGTAACGGCGTAGGTTCCACCATTGCCCGCACCAGCGATGGCGGCGTGTACCTGCACGCAGGCCCCGAAATCGGCGTGGCCTCAACAAAGGCTTTCACAAGCCAGGTAACTGTGCTTGCCATGATTGCCCTTTTGCTCGGACGCCAGCGCAGGCTTTCTTTCGAGGCCGGAGCCGACATCGCCCGAGCCCTCACGGAATTGCCCGCTTTGGTAGAAGAAACTCTCAAGCTTTCGGACAGCATTGCCGCAATCGCGAAGCAATACGTAAAGGCCAACAACTTCTTGTACCTGGGCCGTCACTTCAACTACCCTGTGGCCATGGAAGGCGCCCTGAAGCTGAAAGAAATCAGTTACATCCACGCCGAGGGTTACCCTGCCGCCGAAATGAAGCACGGCCCCATCGCCCTGATCGACGAGAACATGCCCGTGGTGGTTATCGCCCCCAAGGATGCCCTGTTCGACAAGGTCATCAGCAACGTCCGCGAAATCAAGGCCCGCGGTGGCCGGGTCATTGCGGTCACTACCGAAGACTGCAAGCCCCTGGATGAGTTTGCAGACCACCTTATCAAGGTGCCCAAAACCATCCCGATGCTTATGCCTATCCTCACCTGCATACCGCTGCAGCTAATGGCTTACCACATCGCCGTGCTCCGTGGAAACGACGTGGACCAACCCCGCAACCTGGCAAAGAGCGTGACCGTGGAATAAAACAAAATGGCAGCAATCGAAGAACAGGAAGATTACGAAGTACGCATTGGATCCTTTAACGGACCCATGGACTTGCTTCTGTACCTGGTCCAGAAAAAGGAAATGTCCCTGGACCAGATTCCTATTGCCGAAATTGCCGACGATTTCTTGATGTGGGTCAACAAGATTGGAGTCACCGACCTTTCAAAGGCGGGCGACTTCCTTTACATGGCAAGCCGCCTTATGGCCCTGAAGGTCCAGGAACTGCTACCTGCCGAAGAACGGGACCCCGAGCTCATCGAAGAATACAATGAAGACCGCGAGCAGCTCATGCGCGAGATGCTGGAGTACCAGCGTTACAAGCAGGTGGCCGGCGGCCTCCAGGAAATGGAAAGCGAGAACTACGGCACCTACAGTCGCGGCCGTCTGGAAAAGACCCAGAACGACGACGAGACTCTGGCCGACGCCAATATCTGGCAGCTGTTCCGCGCTTACCAGAAAAGCCTAAAGACCAAGATTTCAGAGACCATCCACCATATCGAACTGGACTACGTGACCATCCAGGACCGTCAACAGGCCATCAACAACTACCTGAACGTCCACGGCCGCGCACTTTTCGAAGATTTGCTGGATAACGACTCACACCCCATTGTCGCGGCCGTGACATTCATGGCCCTGCTGGAGATGATCAAGACCGACGAGCTGGTGTTCCGCCAGAGCGAACTGTTCGGCCCCATCTGGATCTACCGTAAAAAGAACAACGAGGAATACGCCGAAGAAATGGCCCACGAGACGGTATTCCTCTCCAAGGATCCCGACGTGAAGCCCGGCCTTGTAGAAGAAATTCGCAGAGAGGCCACGGCACGCTCCCAGGCCGGGAGCGTTGGCGACATCGCTGCCGTGATGCGCGAGGCCCTGCTATGGGCCAGCCGTGGCCAAGACGTCACCGAAGACGACCTGATGGCCATGCTGGAAGGTCGCGAAGACCTGAGCGAAGTCCAGGAAGACCCCTTCGGAGACAAAGACGAGGAGCCGGCACCGGCCCCCGAGCCGGAATCTAGTGGCATCGAACCCACCACAGAACAAGCGTCTGCTGCAGAACCGACACCCTCTGCCGAGCAAACAGAGGCGCAAGCTCTAGATCCTCGCCTTCGCGAGGATGACCCCGGGTCAAGCCCGGGGCAGGCTCAAGGAAAGGGCGCAGACGACGAAGGCCCCGTCATCTACGGAGCCCAGGATTAAATGCTAGATGGCGGCTCAAGGCCGCCATGACGTTTACTGGAACTTGGCGGTAAACTTGTCGCCGTCTTCTGGAGAAACTAGTCTCGGATTCTCCCTGACTCCATCCGACCAACCGACAAACGTGGCTCCTGCCGACGCAACCGCCGTCAGCAGCATATCGTTTCCGGCAAAGAACGTGCCAGTATAGTTCGTACTGGGAAGTTGCATGTCATCAACAAGAACTTTGCCACTCCCCTGAACGCCAATGGTGACACTGATATCAGCGCCTAGGCCAAATTCGGTACGATATTCACCCCTTACCGTCGCCGTTCGCGTAGAAGCGTAGGCAACCAGGTTGCTGCCACTTCTATCAAAAGGCAAATTATAACCAGGACGAACAAATGTTCTCAAATCACGATCCATCTCTGCTGAAGAGAGCTGGCTATTGATACGGGCAACAGCATCACTCACTTTTTGGCTCGTCAAATAACTGGTAAACAGCACAGCGGCATGGTTAATAAACATCCGTCTAAAATCTGGATTTTTAATCAGCTTGAGGTACATCCCAGCGATACAATTATCACCACTGCATCCGCTATGCCCACCCTGTTTCATCCAGCTAAACATATTAGTACGGGCACCGAACCCCGCAACAGCCCACTCCCATTCAAAGCCATGGTCCACATCAAAAATCATGTATCTGAACGGCTCATCCGGAGATCTCCACGCACGAACATTGTTGTCGGGCCAGTCTCCATTATGGATATAAAATTCCATAGTTACGTAATCAGCAAAATTCCCCAAATTCAACATGGTCTGCGCTTTCGCATAATTGCTTCGGGCAATCTGAGCCTCCGTTGCATTGGACGTATCCGTCTTAAAATGATTTTTTTCTGCAAAGAGCGCCAACATGTTATTATACGAATCTACAGTTCCCCCAGTGGCTGTAACTTCCAATCCAAGATGTTTCACCAAATCCACCTGCTTGGAATCAATGCCATAATTAGTCTCTACGAAATGTTCATTCAGCCTTTCACGCATGTCGTGAATACCATAGTACCTGCCATTGTAAAACACAACCACCATGCGGCTCCGTTGATAATCGACAGAAGTACCTTCTGCAAGGCTTGTAAGGGCCGGATCCCCCACATAGTCCGACACATAACGGTTCCCTCCATTACGCAAATTGAATCCCTTGAACTTGTTCGCCTCCGGGCGCGTTTCAAACAAGCTGTATTTCAAACGGCCATCTTCATAAATACTCTTCATCTTCACAGACACCGACTTCTTTTCGTAGGTACGGCTCCAGCCACCCATTAGCGAGATTCCCGCGTCAATTTGCCAGGTTTTCTTGGCACTCAAGCTACCATTCTCAAAATATTCCACATGCACCGGGTATTCAGCCTCGGCCATCAGCCCCGGAGTACAATACTTGGGGTCTCCGCCAGCACAACCCGCTTGATAGACATAGTTATTCTGGAAAAATTTCGGATCCACGCTAATTGCCACCACCGGCATAGAAACCGTCTCATTGATAAAGAAGGTATGGCTAGACGAGCGAACCGCCTCGCCCCCCACAAATTCTGCACAGCGTACCGGAGTATTTGATGTCACTGTATAAGGTTCAATAAATTTCCACGAATTTTCCGTAGGTGCAGAACCATCGAACGTACAATGAATCTCGCCTCCATTCACAGCTTCAGGCACAGGAAGCGTCAGGCCGTCACTATAAAATCCTGCCGGAGGAAGCATCCGCACTTTCTCGTCTTCTTTTTCCTCTCCGTCATCACCGGTGATATCCTTCTCGCCACCATTTTCTTTTCCTACGTTTCCAGAACTACTTGACTTTGAGGAATCTTTTTCTCCGGAATCACTAGAATACAGAGGGTTGCCCCCATTGGCCAACTGATCCAAGTACCAAGTATAAAGAGAATCCGACATCAAGATACTATCGGGAATCACCTTGCCATCAGGACCAATTACCGTCCCCATCTCCTCGGGTTTACTAGTAGACCCGTCATCACCGCAAGCCGAAAAAACAAGCAGGACGAACGGAACAAGCAGCACAAAAAAAGAACTATACAAGCTTTTGCTGTTCATACTCTCTCCTAGTAACAATGCGGTATTTTCATCGATTTTCCATCAGGAATATTCAGCTTTACTGGATAACGAACAGTAAGCTTCCCGGTATAGTCCCAATCACTACCAATTGTTACAGATGATTCAAACCATTCAACAATCTCGCTAGAATATGACGAACCATATTCCCAAGTTGCAGCCTCCCCCATATATTGCTGGCATCCATTGACAATATACTTTCCTGCCCCAAGCGTTTCGGATAGGCTGGCCAGGTCACTGAGATAATCAAACTCAAGATATCCCGAGTTACATTCTCTGACATTCAATCTAGAGCACGTCAGATTCGACTCCGTGCTCAACCCAGCATCCAGTTTCAGTGTAGCGGAAACTTCCCCTATTTCATCTGGCACAAATTCAGGAACAGCTTCATCGCTGGTCCAAATAACTTTTCCACTTTTGTCGGTAAAAGTCCACTGATAAGAATTCGCCTCAACCGGCAGATCACCCTTTAGCAAACGCCACGACATCGACCTTTCGCTACAGGAAAGAGGATAAGACGGGCCACATTTCGAAGCAGCAGCCGTACATACCGTATCACCCTCGAACAACATGGCATACAATGCATAATCCGACGGACTGATTGTCACAGACGGTCCTGATGTCCAAGACCACATATAGCGGTCTTCGTAATCAAAATACGGCGCACTAGCCGTAACTTTTTTTGACACATTGTCACTTGCGGAAACAAGGGTTAATTCAACAAATTGAATCTTGTCCGAAATTCCAACGAGAGAGCCTGTGTAAAAATAATATCCAGAACTTGATTTAAGAATGGAGCAACTTGCCGACACAGGGGTCATCACCGGCACCGTTTTGCAAGCGGGTTCCATGGTCCCACCATCGCTGTTGGTCACCGTCAATGTCGGAGCATAGTCACCCGCAGCCGCTGGAGTACCCACAGCCGAGATCCCTGTACCCGAGGCCCCGTTATTCCATTCGTAGGTAAAGGGGGGGGCCCCAGAGCAACCGGACACGGTCCAGGTGGCACTTACGTCTTGTCCTTCGCGAAGAACCAATTTGGTAGCATCCGTTGTACAAACGCACCCTGTCACGGGAGTGGCTTCTACAGTCACCACAGAGCAAACAATCTCGTCACTCTCCGACTTGCGTCCCTTGTTCAGCACAAGCTTCGCCCTGTAGGTTCCGCTACTACCATAGCTCACTTCAGGAGACGAAGCGTCGCTTGTAGCAATCGATGCATTTTCATCAAAATTCCACGAGTAGGAAACCACAGTGCCGCCCATATTGTAAAAGGAATAAGTCACCGATTCTCCCTTTTCAACAACACTTTTGGAAACGGTGCACACTCCGCGTACCTTGGTTTCGTCATTTTCAGCAGTCGAGGACGATGCCGGCTTGCCCGACGAAGAAGAACTGCCTGGCATCACCTCCGACGACGAGGAACCGGCCGGTTTCGTTCCCGACGAAGACGACTTCGGCTGCGAAGACGTCACCGCCTTGCCGTTACCGTACCATACACCATCCTTACACTGATACACTGCCATCTTGCCCATTACATAGATATATCCATTACCAGAGCAGTCGGGCAAGTCACTTTCAGAGACTACACCGCCAGGAATTTCCACCCATTTTCTTGCAAGGCAGGCTACCATATTTTTTCCCGCAACAAAGATATCACCTTCCCTGTTTTCGGTGCAAGCCTTCAAGTCTTCTTCCGAACCGACGGTATCCTGGACTAAGGCGTTCATAAAGCAACCAACAAATTCAAGTTCATCAAAAAGGTTTCCCTTTACATCTTTCCACAAACCCGACTTACACTGATAGGGTTTCTCTTCGGAATAAACATAAACCCACTGACCGTCCAAAGCCTTGTCACAGGGGCGAACGTTGCATATTCCTCTTGCCACCTCCACCACTTTTTCCCAATTCTGCGACACACAGGCATAGTACATTCCATCTACAACAGCGAGGGTTCCACCATTATCAGCCGCGCATTCCGGCAAATCATCCAGCGAGGCCGCCTCCACAATACGGCCATTTTCCTCACAATCCTGACACCCCACCTCTGTAGACCCATCACCACCACAGGCAACGAGAATAAGCAACGCAAGAACTCCCAAAAGGGCAAAGGGATTTTTGAAAGTATTCATAAATTATTTCCCAGAACTATATTCTCTTATCGGAAATTAGCCGTAAACTTGTCGCCATCCTTTGGCGATACAAGCCGTGGGTTATTCGTTTTACCATCTGACCAACCGACAAACGTGGCCCCTGCCGACGCAACCGCCGTCAGCAGCATATCGTTTCCGGCAAAGAACGTGCCGGTATAGCTTGCAGCAGGAAGTTTCATACCGTCAACAAGGACCCGGCCACTTCCCTGAGCGGAAATGGTGACACTAATATCGCTGCCTAAGCCAAATTCTTCGCGGTATTCCTCACGGGTCCCTTGGGTTCTGGTCTTTGCGTAAGAAACCACATAAGCACCAGTGCGATCAAAAGCATACGGACCGCTCGGACGCACCAGGGTCTTTAAGTCCCTATCCATTTCTGTCGACGGAATCTCGGAATTTATCCTATTTACGGCCGCAACAATACGATCGTATGTCAAGTAGCTAGAAAG
Source organism: Fibrobacter sp. (assembly GCA_017475045.1). Lineage (GTDB taxonomy): Bacteria > Fibrobacterota > Fibrobacteria > Fibrobacterales > Fibrobacteraceae > Fibrobacter. The sequence continues at coordinate 45,234 of JAFVGH010000068.1, forward strand.
CATCACCGCACCGTGGTTGACAAACATTCTGCAAAAGTCAGGATTCTCCCGCAATTTAATAAAAATATGGGCAAAGAACTTGGGACCAGTCCGCCCCGACTCCCTGTCATTTCTAATCCAGTCAAACATGGATACAGAACCGGCCCGCCATAAGGCGCTCCATTCCCAACCAAAGCCCTGATCCACATCAAATAAAATGAATCGGTATGGCTGGTCAGTCGAACGCCAGGCACGTACATTGTTGCTGGGCCAGTCCCCATTCCGCAGGTAAATTTGTGCAGCCATGTAGTCGGCATAGTTACCCACATCCAGCAAGGTCTGCACTTTCTTGTAGTTTTCTACGGCCTTCTTTGCTTCACTGGCATCGGAAGTATCTGTTTTAAAATGGTTATCCCCGATAAATTTTAGCATGTTGATGTAGGAATCGGCCGTCCCTCCATTGGCGGTAACAGAATCCTTCACCTGCTTAATCATATCAACTTCTTTGGAATCGATTCCATGGTTGGTTTCTACAAAATGCTCATTCAGGCGTTCCCGCAAGTCGTGAATTCCCTTATACACTCCGTTATAAAACACCACCACTTGGCGGCTACGCTGGTAATCCACCGTAGACCCTTCCACTACACTAGTCATGGCAGGGTCTGCCACAAAGTCACCCACATAGCGGTTTCCGCCGTTACGCAGGTTGAATCCCTTAAACTTGTTATCTTCGGGGCGGGTAGAGAACAGACTATACTTTAAACGGCCATCCTGGTATTCCTTTTTCATCTTGATGGCCACGGGCTTCTTTTCATAGGTACGGCTGTAGTTACCCGTCAAGGAAATTCCCGCATCAATTTGCCAGTCTTTCTTGACGCTAGCGCTTCCCTTTTCGAAAAACTCCACATGCACGGGATACTCCGCTTCTTCCATAATGGGAACTTTGCAGCTATATGGATTTGCACCATAGCAATCCGAAGTATTGCCGTACCGCTCTCTGAAGAACACGGAATCCACACTGATGGCTACCACCGGCATGGCAACAGTCTCGTTGATAAAGAACGTATGGCTAGACTCACGGGCAATAGAGTCCCCGATAAATTCTGCGCAACGAATCGGCGTATTACGGGTCACCTTGTAAGGTTCTGTGAACTCCGTCGATTCCGTAGTCGGCTTAGAGCCGTTGTAAGTACAGCGAATTTTCCCGCCATACAGAGGGGCCGGCACTGGGATGGTCAGCTCAGAATAAAATCCGGCTGGAGGCAAGAGACGAACCTTGCCCTCATCATCATCCTCCTCATCATTCTCATCATTGTCACCGTTCTTTCCATCTTTGCCAGGATCCAACGAATCTTTTCCATCACCAAGTTCATCCAGGTACCAGGAATACAAAGAATCCGACGACAAGGCACCATCAGGAAATTCTTCGGGCCCCCTGACGGAATCAGAAGAATCACAGGCCGTCATAGCGAGGGCCGATATTGCAAGTACAAAAGAAAATGGCAAAAATAGGAATCTCTTTTTCATCATTCTACTCCACCACATCTTTCACACAACGCACAGAAAACATGACCTCAGTCGCAGTTTCAACCGAAGCGTCCAGATTCATTCCATCACTATCGTAGGCGACTTTGTACGCCTCCCCATCACTAACCCAAAAACGGGTTTCGTCATCGCTGTAGCAGTTACCATTCCAACAGCACCCTGCCGGCAACGCTGAAAAACCAAAGAGATTACTACCTGCAGCAACGGCAACTCTTGTTCCGCTATGTTTGGTCTGTACCGCAGTTCCTTCAGCCATCCAGCCTTCTTCTGCCTTAAGGCTCTTGCCTATACCCTCCAATCCATTATTCTCATCTACATAGGCAAACAGTTCACTCCAATCAGATAGGGTAGGAACATGCCAACCACTGGGGCACAATGTCGCAGATGGGCCACTATACAATCTGCCATATTTTTCGCAATAAGAATCCAGCCCCAACGGGCAAACAGAACCATCCTCTGCATAATTCAAATTTTGCGCCATCCAAGTCTGCGAACCGATATTGATTATTCCGTACGTTTGATCATCACGACTATCCACCAGCACCGTCGCCGGGTCCGCAACCGTCAAATCCGAACATGTCAGCTCGTTTTCAGAAGCCAAGCCCTTATCCAAAACAAGGGTCGCCTTGACCTTCCCATAATTCAACGCTGTGAATTGCGGTGACACCAACGTACTTGTCGAAATAACAGATCCACTCTTATTCGTAAATGTCCACGAATAGGAATTCGGAGTTGCCGTCGAATAATCGGACGAACTCAAATTCCAGGTAACTACCCCACCATTGTCCACAACCTTCTCCGAAGGGGCGCAAGAAGCCTTGGTGGCTGTGCAAATTGTATCGCCTGCATAAACTAGGGCATACACGGCGTAGGCAGAAATCCCAGATTCCACCTCTTTGTAATAACGCGTTATGGAGTAATCATAGTAGTACTCATATGCATCAACATTCCACCGAGACAGTTGATAGCCCTCTATCGGCCATTCCAAAGAAACACCGTCACCCGCCGACACAAGGGTACCTGCAATGGACGATATATTATCGGCTATTCCGCTAATGCGGTCTATCTGGAAACGATCCATCAATATCGAACACTCCGCACGGACCCCTTCCATCACCGTTACCGTCTGGCATACAGGTTCCATAGTTCCGCCATCACTATTGATTACCGTCACCGTCGGGGCATATTTACCCGCAACAGCAGTTTGCCCTTTTGCAAATGCTCCCGTTCCAGAGGCTCCGTCACTCCATTCGTATGTAAACGGAGATCCACCAGTACATCCCGAAACGCGCCACACCGCTTCAGCAGGCTTATCACCCCGAAGAATAAGACTCTCGGTGGTCGTAGTGCACTCGCATCCTGTCACCGGAAGAGCATTTATCAATACTCCGGTACATTCCACCTCATCACTTTCCGATGCCAGCCCCTTATTCAGTACCAGCTTTGCCTTGTGAACCCCACCACGGCTATAGCTTATAGTCGGAGAAGCCTCGATACTTGTGGCTGCCGACGCATTCGCTCCAAAATCCCAGGAATACGAAACGATAGTACCACCCAGGTTGTAGAAAGAGTACGACACCTCCTCGCCCTTCGACGCCTCTTTCAGCGAAGCAACGCACACTCCCCTAACCTTGGTTCCATCATCTACGGGTGGCTCTGCCGAAGAAGAAGACTCAACCGACGCTGACGATTCCGGCAGCACCACGGCCTTGCCGTCCCTGTACCAGAGGTCACCTGTACATTGATAAGCGGCCATTTTGCCCAGCACATAAACCAGTTTCCCATTCATCTTACATTCCGGTAAATCGGCCTCGGAAAGAACGTAATTAAACACCTCGGCCCAATTTTTCGAAGAACAAACCATCAGGCTCCCCGCCACAACAGCCAGGGCCCCTTCGTCGTTCTGAGTACAACTTCCCAACTCGCCTATAGCGTCCACAGTATCCCGGACTAGCGAATTCAGAAAACATCCAACGAAGCTACTTTCTGCAAAGCCCCTACCGAAGGCATCTTTCCAGGAACCCGACTTGCACTGATAAGCCTTTCCATCTGATTTAGAAAGAACAACCTTTCCCTCTTGAGCATTGTCACAGGCAGGAATGTTACAAACGCCAGCCACCGCGCTTTCTACGGCCAGCCAATCGTTGAACATGCAGGCATAGTTTTTTCCGTCTACTATCGACAGCTTTCCGGAGATATCCGACATGCAATCAGGCAGGTCTTCTAAGCTTGCATAAACGACGCCTTCACAATCCTGGCACTTCGCCTCTGTAGAACCACCAGAAGAACACGCTGCAAGAAACAGCGTCTGCAAGCACGCCAAAAAGAACGTAACCAAACCTTTACGTCTCATAATAATGAATATATATAAAAATCCCCGCAAAAGCGGGGATTTCATTCTAATTATCTAAACACGCTTCTTTTTTACTTTACAACGCCCTTGCCGCGCTTGGCACCCCACATGTCGGTTTCCTCCGCCTTACTGGACTTGGCCTTGCCAAGCTGAGCCAGTTTCACGTAAGAGGAAAGCTTGGCGATGTAGGCACCGGTACCCACCAGGCGCTTCTTATCCGAAAGCATGTTCCAAGAGATGTAGAAGTTGCCCTGCACCGAGCGGCAGTCCTTACCACCGAAGAATTCCTTACCCAGCTTCTGCTTGTTGACTTCGTCCAGGCAGTAAATCTTCTGGCTCTTGCCGGCAACATAGTTACCCAGGTTGGTGTAGAACTTCACATCATACTGGAAATACACATCGGCAATGGCCTCAGGGTGTTCATTGAAGAACTTTTCCGTCACAGAGTCCTTACTCATGAACGAAGCCATGTCGGACTTGACGATAAAGCCCAAGGTGTTGGGATAAAGTTTAGCGATTTCATCCTTACCCATGGTAGTAGGAATCGTAAACACTTCTACCGCAGGCGTATTCTTGGCATCAATATCCTTGTTCATGGTTGCAAGCTTGATAGCGGAAACTTCTACAGAGTAGTCACCCACGATAGTCACCCACGGAGACGGAAGTCTCTTGGTGGAGTTGTAGTCCGTGGGAGAATTCCAATGCATGGTGCTATCGGTGGCAAGACGCTTAGTAACATCGCTAGCGATGTTCGCCGTATCGCTCCACATCCAGGAATCAGCACGGAAGCGGATAAAGTCACCCAGACGCGGTGTGGGGTTCTTGGTACTCTGGGTCTTGTCGAACACCAGGGTCAGTTTTTCAGAACCAAGTCCACCGGGGGCAGCGTTCGCCGTAGACGAGGCATAGCGTTTAGCCTCGGCAACTTCTGTTGCCGAATTCATGTAGAAGGTGAAGGGGGCCTTGCTGTTAGTCTGGTCAAGCAGTTTCACCGGCTCAGAGAGGGTCACCGTCAAGCGGTTCAACTGATCGGAGAAGTTATCCACACGGGCACTTACAATCACAGGAGCGATACGGTCTGTAACGCTACCGTCGAAATGTCCCTTAGTCACCTTCTTACGGTCTTCGTAAGTAGCAAAGTTCAGCACCTTACCACGGCCGGCCGTCTTCACCAAAGAGGAGAATGCGGAGTCGGCCGCGAATGTCAGCACGCTATCGCTCTTGTTGCCATTGGCCTTATAGCGAGCCATGAAGGTATTGTAGATTGTCAAGGAGTCAATCATGTAAGAGCAGGCCACAGCGGTATCCTTCTTCGTCTTGGAGAACGGGAGGGTATCCGACGGGGCAGCCGTCTTCTTGTACACCTTCATCTTGGTGAAGTCAATCTTTTCAAAGACGGTCTCGTCCCAATCAAGGCAAATCAAGAACGGCAAGGAATCTTTGTATGCACCCTGCGGGTTGGGAGCGAAAGGCCTATCGTAATGAATGGCAATAGAGTCGCCCTTACCGTCCAGGTATTCCTTAGTGGCAGAATAATACGGAGAAGGAATGCTTAGATTACCCAGGGATTCGCCACGAACATCGAACATGTCCACAAGCTGCGGATACGGTACTGGCGGCTTACGGAAATGCATGTTGACATAAGAAGACAAGCTAAGTCCCTTTGCATCTTCGGCCGTAGAAATCGTGATGTAGGCCGTGGAGTCCGGATAGTATTCCTTACGGGAACGGATAGAAATCACGTATGTACCTTCACCGAGGAAAATCGGATCTCCTGGCATCGTCACACCAGCAGAAGCGTCTACCAGGGTCAAGGTCATCTGGCAATCCTTACAGATTTCGTTGGTCGCGGGGTTCACGATCAAAACATACATGTCTACATCGGAACCAATCCAGTGGAAATACTCATCGCCATCCAAGGAGTCCGGGTCACCCGACAACGGATGCTTCCAGGCAGTCACCTTACCGGCAGAATCTACCGACACAGGTTCAGCAAAGTCCAGACGCGGGGCGTAGAACTTAATCTTCGCAGCGGTCTTCAAGGACACAGACTTTTCTTCGGGGCTTGCATTCAAACCATCAAGGCCCTGGTAAATCCAGATAGTGTCGATACCCGTGGCACCCACAGCCTTGGGCCAAGTCACCTTGGTATCGCCCGTCTTTGACGTATAAGCAGTCATACCCTTATCCAACACCAGGGTATACTTCTGACCAACTGCGCTCAGCAGGTCAACACCGCCATCAGCAAAGGCAGACACATACACAGGCACGCGAGATCCGGCAAGGCCCTTGTCCACAAAGGTCCACTTGGTTCCAGATGTGTAATAGGGACTCTTCTCGTCACCGGTGTTCACCGTATAGGTAGAATTCTGGGTCATCACATCCAAGTTACCCTTGATGCGGAAGTTGATATAGGTACGGGCCTTTTCATCAGGTGTAGACGATCCTTTTTCATAGAAGTCGATAACCAGACGGTAGCTTCCCGGTGCAAGGCCGCTAATCTTGTCGGCGTTCACAATGGGCTTGAAGGGGTTACTGATATCGATACCGCCATACTGCCAACCCGACTTTCCGGATTCCAGAGTAGCGACTTCCTGACCCGCCCTGGTGGTAATCTTATACTTCAGAGTACCGTACTGCTTGATGGCGTCATCGCAAGCGTGGATGGTTCCACCATCAGTGCCAGCCTGACCAAGAGCAACAGATGCGCAAGAGCCGTCTCCGCTCTTGTCGTAGCAGACGCTATACTTCGTTGTACCGTCAGAGTTCTTCTTACCGTTGGCATTCAAGCCACTGGTCTGCTTAATGAACATGTTGGTCTTGATAATCACGTTACTCATGGTAGTTCTGCGGTCGCAGAAGAAGATATCCAGAGAATAGTCCTTACCCGCTTCCAGGAACTTTGCACCATACTTGTTATTCAAGTTCTTAAGCACCACATGTCCGGGTGCGGCAAGGTGGGCACCGCCATTATCCACAGCAAGCCTCTTGTTGATGAACACCCAAATATCGTCGTCACCACGGAAAGTGAATTCCTGGTCTTCGCTATAGGTAAAGGTAGCATGGGACTCAAAGCAGAAGTGCTGGTTACGAGTCTGGGCAGGCTGCTCACCAGCACCCCAACGGGCACCACCACCGGCACCAATATCCCAGTTCCATTTAACGTAGCCGGCATCGTCAGAAACAAACATGCCTTCACAGTCCACACCACCAGACCAACCAGGGCCGTTGCACAGGTAGTCAAGGTTCGTGATTCCCGGATACTCCACCGTATACGTCACGGGGCCTTCGGCTTTGCGCTTTTTACGGCAACCTGGGCATTTTGTCGGACTTATGGAGGTAATCACATCATTACCGGCAGTGCTCTCAGTTTCGTCTTCGCGAGGGGAGAATCCTCCTATTACAGTTCCATTCTTGACATGGTCGGAATCAAAAGCCCAACGGCCATCGGCGGCACGGGAGAAGGGCATATTGTAGCACACCACCTCGTTCTTATTAGCGGTGTAGTTGAACAGCGTAGAGAAGGTTTTGTCGTCAGTAAAGCATTTCGGGCCGTTGGTTCCCTTCGTGTTGAGGTGGGGTTTGTTGTCTTTACCCAAGCTATCCTCCACAATGCCATGGTGCACACCCACGCAGTTCTCCGCCTGCTGGGTTGAACTGCCTTGGTACTCAGAGAACAAATCATTCTTTTCTACATCGGAGTCATAGATAATAGCGGCAAGGTCAAAGGAGCAGACACCACTTACACCGGGGTCCGTCACAAAAAGTCCCTGGGCATCTTCCATTCCTTCCGGCCATTGGGAATCGTCAGGCATAAAGTAAAGGCGGTCTGTACCCAAGGCTTCAAGAATAGACTTCAAAGGAAGCGGAGTCGGTTCGGCCTCGTTGCCCCACAGGCCCGTGGCACCCAACTTCTCCTCGGGTTTGTTCTTGAGGTACACCAGCACTTCGTCCGGGACCTTGCTTTCTTCATAGACCATCATCATCCAGCCGCACATATTCGGGGCTGTCGTCATCTGCACACCGGCACCACCGTTGGCGCTGACCATCATGTTGTCAGACTGCCACTCCTTGTCGTCGGGAGTAAGCACGTAGAAGTACTTGGCGGAGGGAGGCACAGAACCTATGTAGGTCTTAGCCGTGGCACTCAGAGGATCCTGTGCTATATAAATGGTACTGTCTACACCCGGACAGCCAAAAACAGCATTATTCGTAAGAGCATTCTTAGGCTCTTCGCCACCATTTACTGAGCCCACCCACCCAGTTTTGGTTATTACCGACATGCTGCCTTTTGTAACGCTATTGAGAATACTAAAGTTATTTCCTCCGTTTTCTTGATGGCCTATAGTGCTCAAGTCAAACGTAAAGTATCCGTCAGCATCCAAGGTAGTAGCATGACCTGCTTCCGTCGCATCACAATTTCGCGTACCAAAATACGCTTGAGTCCAACCAGTAGGCGGCTTAAAGCGCACGGTTCCCGCACACTGTGCATCCGCCATGCTGCTAAATGCACCAACAGCGACCAGCAGTGCCGGTAAGAACTTTCCAAACACGTTCCCTAGACCCGAAATGGAAAACCTTTTTGACATAGATTTTTCACCTTTTTAATATGCAACTAAATGCAGCAGGCATGGGCCCGCTACATAATACCCCCCAAAATCTATTCTTTTATTATTGAAAAAGCAAACGAAAAATTGAAAAAAAAGCCAAATTTCAAAAAAATGTGACCGAATACAACGCAAAAAGCTCCCAGCAATAACTGCGGGAGCCTGTTTGTAAAAATCCGTTAACCAAAGCCGTTCGGATTACTCAACTTCGTATTCTACTTCGCACACCGTGTTACCGTGGTAATCCAGCCTGTAGGTGTACGTACCCGGCTCCGTGGGCAAGGTGACCTGCTGCCACTGGGGGGTATTGTATCCATTGGTAACATCCTGGTTTTCAACAAGGATTTCATCACCAAAATAGAGTGTCATTTTTTGCGGGCTTGGAGCACTTCCCCACCCACTAAAGGAATTTGCGCCGGGGGTAAAGAAGTCTTTTCCGCTATTCCAAACATTTTTCCCTATAGCACAACCAGTTGAAGTGATTGCAGGGTACTCCACCTTCATCGTAGCCTTGCAAACCTGGTTCCCGCCATAGGTAAGAGTGTATTCGTAGCTTCCCAGCTCAGTGGGAGCTGTTATACTAAAGCCTCCATTGTAGCTGCGGTTTACCGTAATATTTTGGCTAGAGCCGTTTCCATTCAAAGTCATGGACACATTATCACCCATAGCGTCAGTCCAACCGCTAAGCGATCCTACATTAAACTTGACGCTTCCACCAGGCAAAACAGAACTTGCAAAAGAACAACTTGCCGTCACCTTCGGATATTCCACCGTTAGGCTGGCTGAGCACACTTCTTCGCCGTCCGCAGAAAGCGTTATCGGATACGTTTTCAGCTCAGACGGTGCCTTCAGCGACGTCTCGTTCTTTCCCCAGTTATTATCAGAAATAATTGTAACTTCTTTAGGGGTCCCATTTCCAATAGTCAGATCCATTGTCATAGAACCACTAACTCCCGTAACAGACTTCGCCTTAAAGACGAAAGACTGACCGGGCATAGTACTAATAGAACCTGAATTTGAGTTGTTTACCGCATTTTGGTCAGCGCCCACGACACATTGTGCCCCCGGCAATTCCGATGCAGTCACCGAGTTGCATGTGGGGCTCATGGTCATGCCGTCGCTGTTGGTGACGGTCACCGTCGGGGTATACGTACCCTTTGCCGAGATAGTCATGGTGCCCGAGGTACCCGTTCCAGAGATTCCGCCACCCCACGCATAGGTAAAGGGTTCCGCTCCCGTGCAGCCGCTCACCGTCCAGGTTGCCTCCTTGGACTTAGAAGAAGACACGACCAGGGATTTCGTAGGCGTGGTACAGGTACAGCCGCTCACCTTAATTCCGGTCACCTCTACCTTGGACTGGCACTTGACCTCTTTTTCCGTGGCGAGTCCCTTGTTTATCACCACCGCCGCTCCGTAAGAGCCCTTGGCGGCGTAGGTTACGGCAGGGGTGGCATCCTTGCTCGAGGCGATAGAGCTCCCTTCGTCAAAGGTCCAGTCGTAACTTTCAATGGTGACGCTGGAATTGATGGCCACGTACTTCCAGGTGGTAGGACCTCCCCTCTCTACACTGGCCGGGGTCGGACTGCAGATGCCGTTGACAATGGGCGTAGTGGACTTGGAAGAAGACGATACAACAGCAACGCTGCTGCTTGAACCACCAGCGCTGTCGCTGGAACTTGTCGGTGTAATATCAGGTATTATCGCCGAAGAACTGGCAATTACCGGGCCCTTCGGGGTAGACGAGGAACTCACAGTTTGGGCAGAAGAGTCTGCACCGGAACCGGATCCATCTTGTTGACCTTCGCTAGAACTGAAAATTTCACCGCCCTCACCTGCCGCACGCTCCATGGCGGCGACACATTGAGGGTCCTCGTTACAGGCAGCCATCGCAGCCGGAATAAGGTTCGACATGCCGTCTTCGTTGAACTCGCCATAGTTCAACAGGGCCATTTCGTCTTCGAGGCCCTTGGCTTCCACGGCACCATAATCACAGCTCCACAATAAAGCTGCAAGACACGTGAAAAATGCGCTTAAAAACACCCGTTTCATAAGCTACTCCATACCCCTGTAGTATTACACCTATCCACTAATATATACTTTTTTTTACCAATGTAAACAAAAAATTTCATTTCGTTGATAAAAAACACGAAAAAACGCAAAAAAAAGCCCTCCCGGGAGGGAGGGGGCGTCTAGCTATATGGCGTTGCTACGGTTTGCCAGGAGATTCCTTGGCCTTTCCCGCTACGATTTTCCGAGCTTTTTCGATTAGGTTGGCCGGCACGCCAAGGGACTCCAGAATGTCGATTCCTTCGGCACGACCTTTGGTAAGACCTTCGGCACGACCTTTGGCAAGACCTTTGGCAAGACCTTCAGCACTAGCTTTCTCACAGGCTTCGGCACAGGCTTTTTCCGTGCCACGACGTATGCCGCTGGCAATAATCGTATCTATCTCTTCCCGCGTTACCATGTCCTTCTCCTGCCTCGTCAAGAGTTCGTCGTCTGCGTTGTCCACCCGGATGCGTTCCAGGGCCTCCTCCAGAATCTCGTTGCCAAAATGCGGCAGTTCCTTGCCATCGCCGGCGTGGTTCAGCAGGTACAGCCAGGCGTCCACGGATCCTGAGACTTCGCTTTCGGATTTCTTGAACTTGGGCAGACTAATCATAATATACTTATTTTTCCCGAAAACGGGTGCCGCACTGCCGTTTTTCAGCGCATTGCGACTATATAGCGCCCATTCGTCTATGTATTCGTCATCTCTGGAGCTGGACAGGTCAAAGTCGCAAATCCAGATGGAGACCGTTTCCGGAAGCTCGTACCGCTTGCTTTCTCGTATATCCCTGGGAAGTGCCTGGAACTCCTTGGTCCGTTCCATCTCCTGCTTGCCCTTGATAATCAAGAAAGCCTTGTAAAGGACAGCCCTGTCGGTAAAGAAGTCGTGTTCTGCCTTCTGCATCTCTATGTCGATAAAGCGTCCTGTGCCCGTGGTGGCGAAGATATCCAGGATCACCTTCTTGCTGCGGGCGGAACGCATCGTTATGGTCTTGTCGAAGGTGAAGGTGAGGTTCTTTATTCTGTCGTCGCCCTCCAGATGCAGGATTCCGTCCAAAAAATCCTTGAGGGCACTTTCGCTGTCAAAGAGTTCCTTGAAGCCGGTGTCGTATCTAGGGTCCAGATAGACTTGCCCCTGCAGCGATTCGGGGATAGGTCTCTTGCGGATGGGTTTGGCTTTTCTTTGCTTGTTTTTTCTCATAGCGTCTTAATCCGGGTGCGCCCCGGTGTACGGCGAGGCGGAATACCCCGTACTGTATAAGACGTTTTTTTGAAACGAAAAAGGCCCTGTAAAGTTTCTTTTTACAGACTTACAAGGCAAAAAAAAAGCCCTCCCGGAAGGGAGGGCTAAAAAAATCAAATGAAATAGAATCGATTAATACACACCACATTTTCCAGCCGCAGTCAAATTGACCACAACCGCACTCGAGTTGCACGACACCGCAAAATACCACCCACTGTTGTTATTTCCAGTAGTCGCATTCGCATAAGTATTGCTGCCACAAGTAACTGAGGAGCCGGACATATCAGATCCACCATTCTCACAATAGAAGAAGGAATAAGAACCAACACTCACCATAAGCGTATTTTCCCCTGCAGGAACAGGCATTTTACCATTCATCTCACTAATTTCATATTTAGGATGATCCGAATCAATCACAGCTGGCGACGTACAGGTAATTGTTGAATCTGTTTCAGCGGTACTAACAGTCACCTTGGGCGTAAGTGGGGTTTCTGCCTTAACGCCACTAAGGCTCATGGTCCCCGTTGCTCCTGTTCCCGTCGCACCACTCCAAGAATATTTCGTAACAGCTGACTTACAGGACACATTCCAGCTAGCAGAGGCATCCTTAGCCACATCTACGGTTTCCGAAGTGGGCTTGCAGGAGCATCCTTCAATGGGGTCCCCGTTCACCCTGACAGAACCGCAGTTAATGACCTTGTCCCTAATCTTCAGGGTCGCAGAATACGAGTTGGGCGTGGTATAGGTGGCAGTCACCGTCTTTGTCTTACAAGGCTGACTGGCGGTTCCTTCGCTAGACCCGGTCAAGGTCCATTCGCATGTAGCAGCGTTCACCATTTCGTTGTAATCCATTATCTGCCTTGCAGTGGAACCAGAAGGCAGAGAGGCCACCGTGAAGGTCCAGGTTACAGGATTACCCTTCCGGACAGAGGTCGGGCTTGGTGCGCAAGAGCCATCGGGAGTAGAACCGTCCGAAACGACAGCGCTAGAAGCGGGAGTCGTGTTGCTGCCGGAGCCCGAACTGCCGGTGGGGGTCACCGATGCAGAAGACGTATTGACCACCGGGCCCTGGTTGTGGTTCGTAGAACCGCTACCACTGCTGGCCGGAGTATCGCCATTCTCGCCGGTACTGTCGGGCGGAATCACGTCTACGGCACCTTCCATCTTGGCCGCACAGCCACCCGGGGTCGTGTCGGCCATACATTCGGCCACGGCCTGGTTCACGAGAGTCTTCATGTTGCCCTCGTCGCCTTCGGCAAACGGGGGACCGTAGTTCAACAGGGCAAGTTCGTCGTCACCGCCCCTCACAATCACATCACCGTCACCGCAGGCCCAAAAAGCCGCAGCGGCAACGCTCAAAACAGAAAATCCTACAAGAAATTTCTTGTTCATAATAAACCTCTTTGAGGTAAATATATGCTTTTTTGTGGGGATTTTCTAGTAAAAAGCCGTTAAATGACGCAATTTAGGTTGATTTTACAATTTTGCGTGATAAACCTAGCCGTTTCTCGTAACGATATGTTTACGCAAGCGCTACCAACAGCCTCCATGCCATTTGAAATCACTTGTGCCCTCAGGGATGGTCAATACCAAGGGGAATGATGCATTTATCTGTCCAGAGAAATGCTGGGGATCTTCGTACCATGTAGCATCCGTAGAACTGTAAGTACTGAACATGGCCTTGGCCTCTGCACTGCTAATGCCATGAATTTGGAACTGAATCGCCCGCATTCCCGTATTACCATTGCACTTGGCAATCTCATAAATACCCGGACCCGTTATTTGCGTCTGTGATTCACTAGGCTGGAAATTTTCGATCTGGGTGTTCGGATTGTTTGCGTCGACAACGGTGACCTTTTCGCATGTAACCACAGCCGTCTTTCCATCTTGGTTTGTCACTGTCGCCGAGGCACCGTAGATTCCCTTGGCGGTATAGCTGCCGGTACCTGTTTCAGAGGATCCCTTTGCATCGCCAGCCCATTGATAAGAAAGGGGTTCTGAGCCTTCGCTTGAACACCCTGAAATGGTCCAGGTGTAAACAACTGGATTGTTATCAGCGAGATCGTTCGAAGTCGTGACAGGAGCCCCGCAGGTGCACCCAGTAACCTCCGGGCCCACCACGGTCAGCTTGTTGCAGGTAATGGGCTTTGACTCCCCGTCAATGGTCAGCGTAGGCGTGTAGACGCCCGTTTCTGCGAATACGGTAGTGGGCGTAGCTTCGCCACTGGTTGCAATGTCGGCCCCCGTAAAGCTCCAGCTATAACTCTTGGCGGCTTCACCATTGGTCCTAAACTGCCACTGGACAGGCGTCCCCTTGACCACGGTGGTCACTCCACCCACAGGCTGGCAATACTTGAGCACTACGCTCGGGATGGTGGAGCTTCCGCTGGAGGTGGCGCTTGAGGCGGACGTCGTTTCAACAGCGCCCGACCCGCCCTGGGAGTCTGAACTGACCGTAGATATAACAGGAACTCCCGCAGAGTTGATAACGATGGCACGGGAAGAACTGGACCGTGATTCCGTCGCGGCGCTGCTCTCTCCGGTGACCGCTCCCGAGTTGCTGCTTTCGTCGGGAATGTCCAACGTGCCGCTTGCTTTTTCCATGGCGGCCTTGCAGGCGTCGTCGGCCTCGCAATCCTTGATGGCATTGCTCCTGAGGGTCCACATGTTGCCGGAATCGCCCTCCACAAATGGCGGTCCGTAATTCAACAAGGCGAGCTCGTCTTCACCACCGCGAGCATCTACGGTGCCATCTCCGCAAGCCCAAAAGGTTGCGGTAGCCATAACTATAAGGAAAAAATGATAAGAGAATTCTTACCCATAACCCATACTCCCTAAATTACCCAACCACAAATATATATTTTTTTTTACGAACAGGGAATCTTTTTTGGGAAAAAAAATGGGGCTTCTTGCCTTGGCGGCCCGCCCCGGAACGCAGTCCGGGGTAAACTCCGGCGAGGATCCGCTATCATCTGTAAAATTCGCACGTAAACAAATTTTTCAGGCATATTTCGCCTCAAAAAAGCGTCTTATACATAGACGAGGACCTTTCCCGTCTGCGATACGGGCGCGTTCCCGGAAAAAAGAGAAATACGCAATGACCAAAGAACAGTACGCGGAAATGCTCCGCGATATCAACGAAACACATAAGAGCGGAGGAGACACCGCCGCCTGTATCGCAAAATACCGCAAGCGGTACAAGTTCGTCTACATATACAACGACACCATCTTCAAGCAGATCTTCGGCAACCCCGAAAACATGGACATCACGGCGAACTTCCTGAACGCCATACTCAAGCTGGATGGCGGCGACTGCATCGACAAGCTCACCTTCGTGAACCCCGCAGTGGAAGGAACCTTGAGCAAGACGGTCATCTCGGACGTGGTTGTAGAGAGCGAGCACCTTGAGCGCATCGTGATGGAAGTCCAACATGTAAAGGGCGACGCCTACAACGACAGGCTCGTCTACTACGTCGCAAAACGCACCGTGGCAAGCAAGGCTCATGGCGAAAGCTACTAGCTAAGGAACCTGAACCTCATCAGCCTCCAGATGTTCGACGGATTCCCTGAATCCAGGAACTACAGGCACAGCATACGCCTCAAGAACCAGGAGAACGACGAGTTTTTCAAGAAGCAGACCATTACCCTCGTCGAGATTCCCAAGTTCCTGGAGGGGGACTACAGCTCCGACAACAGCATGCTGGCCCAGTGGCTCCGCGTAATCGACGGGCTAAACAAGGAAAAGCCTGTTCCCGTGCCCGAGGGCTCGATATTCGCCCGCTTGCAGGAGAAAGCGAAATTGAGTATATTTACCGAGGAGTTCCTAGTAAGCGAGGCCATGAACATGAGCGACCGCCAATACGAAATGTACGTAGAAAAGAAGCAAGCCCGCGCAGAGGGACTGGCCGAAGGACGCGCAGAAGGACGTGCAGAAGGACGTGCAGAGGGAATTGATATTCTGGAGTCCCTCGGCGTGTCAAGTGATTTAATTGAGAAAGCTCGGAAAATCGCTGCGGAGAAGCTCAAGGAATCTCCTAGCAAGCCATAGCAAGGCTCCCTAACTAGACATTCAACCCCCGTGGATGGTTCCGCGGGGGTGTGTTTGTATGTGAACTTATAAAAGCCATGTAACCAAAATTTTCAGGCATATCTCGCCTCAAAAAAACGTCTATACATGTAGACGGGGCTCTTTCCTGTCTGCGATACGGGCGCGTTCCCGCCATAAATGGATTAAAATGACAGAAAATGAAAACCTTGTAGAGTCGGATATCCGCGACATCGCTCACGAATTCAACGTGATTGTGGACTCCGTGAAAGATGACAAGAGCAATTTCGTTCACGAAATCCCTCGCTCAAGGCATTCCTAGACACCATCGACCTTGCAAGCTTGCGAGGATCGAGCGAAAACCTTTCCAGTGACAAGCATGCAGGCTCCGCGGACCTCGTTTTCGAGGCGAATCTCAAGGATGGCGGCATCACCGATGTATTTCTCCAGATTTCGGAGTATTATCACCACCTGTTCCTGGAGCGCGAAAAGGACGTGCCCGTGGTGGCATTCATCGTCTATAACGGAGAGGATGGCTGGGATCCGCTCAGCGAAACGCGGTTTCCGAACTATCCCGAATATTACCACGACATCGGATTTCCTTTCAAAGTGGAATTCTTGGATGTGGGACACGCCATCGACGATGCAGAATTGAAGGCTCTTTCGCCCATTACCCTTGTCGCTCTTACTGCAATGAAGTATATTTTTGATGTCGAGAAATTCTCGGTTTCTTTCCGTGAGGCAGCACTGCACTTGCTCAAGATGCAGAATACCGATGAGGGGAAGGATTTTATCAAACAGTCGCTTTCGTATTTCTTTTGGAAGTGGCCCTACAAGAGCGAGGTAATCAAGATGGATAGTCCGGAAGCCATTGCGAACAAGGGTTACGAAACCTTCGGTGAGCATTTCTTCAATGCAGGCGAGGCAAAAGGCGAGTCCAACGCTATCAGTGTCTTAGAGAAACTGGGTGCTTCTCCAGAAATGATTGCCGAGGCGAAGGCGATGCTTGCAGCGCTTGCGAACAAATAACCACCATCGACATCCTCGCGGAGGCGAGGATCCGCTGGAATCAATTTAACGGCAAAAGCCCCGGACGGTGTGTCCTGGGGCTTTGGTTGTTTTCACAATGTAAAATCCGCACTGTAAACAAAATTTTCGGGCAAGTTTCCCCTCAAAAAAACGTCTTATACAATGTAGGGCCTTTCCACCCTGCCGTTTAACGGGACGCACCCGATCATAGATATGGATAATACAAACAACGAAATCAGCCCCGAGTTCACCATCGCTACCTCGCAGGAATTCTGGGTGCAGAGGACCTATGAAGAAATCAAAAAGCGGACCTACATCGACCCGCTCTACGACACCGGATAACTTCTGTCACCGTCAAGAATACCGAGGTGAACATCATCTTCCCGCAGGTAAAATCCTTTAGGCTCGATATCCGTGCCACCACTTCCAACGGGCTAAGCGTGAACATCGAGATGCAAAAGGCAAAGCACAGTCGATTCATCGACCGCATTCTGCTGCAGCACAGCGCATTCTTGCTCCAGAGCAAGTACGAGTGGGATCACGAGTTTTTCAAGGACCCGCAAAAGGACCTTACCGACGAAGAACGGGCACGTCGCGAAGAACGCCGCTACGAAATCCCTCCCACCTATGCTATCTGGATTTGCGATTTTGCAGTAGAACAGCAGGACAGCTATCGCGGCACTTGGGCAATTCGTAACGAGAAGGGGTTGACATTGACAAGTAAGGCGAGCATGTGGCCATGCTTGCATGGACTTTTGCGAGCCGCTTAGTCAAGGGCCTTGCCAATCACGGACAAGGTGAAGTATATTTTGTATGACCTGACACGGTTCAACAAGACGCTCGATTCCGTCCGGACCACCGAAGACCGCTGGCTGTACCTGCTCAAACATGCGGGCAAGGCCGATGACCTTCCGGATTTTGGCGATGACGTGATTTCGCAGGCGATCAAGCGCATCTTGGTAGAAAACGCGTCGGACATGCTTATCAAGGAACAGGCACGAGATATGGTTTTCACGGAAGAAGAGCTGGACCACTTGGCTGCGATGAAGGTGCGGATCCGCAAGGAAGGTGAATCCAAGGGGCACAGCGATGCCATCGCCGTGCTGCAGGGCATGGACTTGTCGCCCGAACAGATTTCCGAATTCAAGGCAAAATTGGCTGCATTGAGTAAATAAATCCCCCCCCATCGTCATCCTCGCGCAGGCGGGGATCCGCTAGTGGCCCTCCCTTATCAGCAAAAGCCCCGGACGGTGTGTCCTGGGGCTTTGATTGTTTAAGGGTAAAGGGAAGGCTCCCCGATGAAGGGGAACCGGTGTTATCAATAGATTAACTCACTTATTTTTATCACCACCCAATAGCACAACAAATCTTAGAAACATCCCCAGTGACATGGAGAATGTCGTTAACAGCAGGAGGCGGTTCAATGCTGTTGTTAGATGTATTATCGCCACCACTTACTGGAGTTCCATCATTCACTTGAACAGAACAACCACCGCCTCCATAAGGACAATTAAACTTAATAGATTTACATGATCCAACCGCTGTAACCTTATAATCCTTTCCATCTGCAAGAGACTCATGTGTGAGCTCATTTTTATTACAATCCTTTGTTAGTGACAAATTCGTAGGTGGATCCGGAGCCGAATATGTCACGGAGAACGCGCAAGGAGTTTCAGCAGAACCCGCAGAATTCCTTAACGCAAGTGTATAATTATACGTTCCCGGTTCACTTTCCCCAATAAACGTTATATCACCACCATAGTAGGTATCTGATCTGTCATTTGTCCCTGATGCAGAAATCGTATAAATACATCCTCCAGGCACGGAACAATTAGTAACAGACGGGGACACCTTTATTACTTTGCCCGTTTTGGCAGTAGAAGGAGCGGAACAGGAAGGTACCGTCGGCTTACTAACCGGTTCACAAGGATTTGCATTCGCTCCAGAAACCGTGGCTTTTCGCCAATTATTACTAGGATTTGTATTAGTAGGGAGAGGAATTTTCATGTAATAACCGCCATCAATTTTTTCAATGCCACTATATGTAGAAGCACATCCATTGGCGTCCCCACAATAACTTCCCGCATCTTCGCCATTAATAAGAACATTTCCGTTGCTATTGACATTTACGGTCGTAATCTCGGTTCCATATACACATATCACAGAACTATTCGTTCCCTCAAGGCCCACATTTGTTCCTGTAACAAGGGAATTGCAAGCCTCAGTACCGCACGTACAACCACATTTTGCCCCTGCAGCCGCAAACGTCGCACTACACCTTTTTGTTGTTGTCCCCGAGGAATTCCTCAAACTGACAACATATATTGCCGTATCACCGACTGTAGTCGTGTGGCTATTCGTAAAGGATGGTAAAGCTCCTGTTGTATTTGTGTAACCAGTACTTTCTGTTCCAGAAGCGCCCCAACCTTCAATCTTGTAGTAACAGTAGCTACCACCTTCATCGCAGCCGGATACATTTTGTGGTATGATGGTGACATTGTTCGATTCACTAATTGTTGCCCTCAAATTTGTCGGGCAATCAAATGCAGGTTTCGCCTTTTTCACCTTCATTTTCCAATTACAGGTAAACGGACCGGCAGAGACCCCACTAACACTCAATGTAGTACTATATGAATACTCTTTGTCTCCCGTTCCACTCGGTGAAATTGTCACATCGCTATTGAATTTTGACGGATTGTTGTAACAATCGTTTTCCTTATTTGCATTGCTTCCTGAAATCGTGCATTCTGTATACGTACCATTGCCATAGTTATATGCCCATTCTGCCTTAAACGTGAATGAACCACCCTCTTCCATTTCTATTTCTTGATTATTTGTAATGGCGGTACCATTGACTTTACACACTAGCGGGTTTTTCACCTTGTATTCTTTATTGCTGCAAAGTGTCGCTCCATCAGCGGTCAAACTATAAGTATAATCATCACTTACCGTAGCAGGAGCGTTTATAGCATCCATGTCCGGGCAGGCGTCACTAGAGCAGTCTTTGTTCCAAGAACCCACGTTCGCTATAGAAACAGTTCGGCTAACAGTCTTTGTAAGATTTTCATCTCCATTCATCTGAATCCCCCATGTAGTCGATTTTAGGGGATATGTCGAGATATTTGGACACGTCGCCGTCAAGACATCGCTCAGCGATTGTACAGTTAAGGTTGCCGTACAGAATGTATTCCCACCATAAGTAATGGAATATGTGTACGTATCCGCTGTAGTTGGGGCAGTCACACTATAGTGATTGACATTTCCACTATTGTAACGGTCAATCGTCACAGATTGGGTTCCACCACCACCACTGAGGGTTCCCGAAATCTGATTGTTAGAACGTTCGTCCCATTTACTACTTTCCCCAACACCAGTTATATCTAACGTTGTGCTGTTACCCGTATAAACCGTTGACGGATTAAACTCGCACTCTCCTGTCACCACACCTTCTGTCGACTCCGCTACCGAGAACTCCTGTTCGCAGCTTGCAAACGGATATTCACTGTTGGTACTTTCCAAAACCAGTTTGTATGTCTTGTTCAGCGTCAACAGATGTTGATCATCGTTGTTATAGGCATTGACCGGTGACGTATTAGACACATCCCCGCTTACCTCAGAATTACTTTTCACAGTAGCAACAAGAGTTGTACCATCCATAAGCTTTATCGTGTACCCGCACTTGGGCTCTTGTGCCGTAGCCGTCGGGCACCCGGTAATACTGTAAGTCATTGCAGGCAGTCCTTGACCCGGTCCTATCGTTTGCTTATCAGGAGGAATACTACAAGACGTGGTTATCCTAGAAACTGTGGTTTTGGTCTCGCAAGGCGAGCCTTCGGCAGGTTTGGCAGGCGTGCTTCTATCTGTCAAAGTTAATGTAAACTTATAGTCCACAGATTCGTTATCCCCCGTTATATAGGTGTACGGGGTATGACTCAACAGGTTCTGGAATTCCCACGTTTGAACACTATTCCCGGTAAGGGTGCATTCACCGGCAACACAATTCTTTTGGTTGTCCATGGTGGTCAAGTCGTTGTCAGCTCCACCGATGTTCACATTGGTTACGTCAAGAGTTCCCGCCACACTGCCATTGTTCACCGTGGCTGTAACAGTCCATTTGTCAGTAGCAGAATTGTAGGTTGCATTGCACGCTTTAAGGCTCAAGGCATACGGACACCTACTGTAAACTGAGGTAACGTTAATTCCCGAACCCGCATCGAATTTTACATAGGCGCCAGCAACGTGTTCGGGGTCAAAACCGTCCACATTGGAAATATCGGCCACAGGAACGGAAATTTCATTTCCGTTACCAACGGACACAGAAGCTGTGTAAGCCTGGCTATATATAGCCTCGCTGCCATAAATATAGCCATCAGTTAAATTTTTACTGAACAGGTAAACAGAAACTTCAGCCGCCTCTGCTCCGGTATTGTCCAGCTTCACTACCAGCTCCGCTTCTCGGAAGTTTGCCGCGTCGCCCGAAGTATTCTGGGCGAAATAGGTTCCCTCGGCACCATCTATGGTCTTGGCAAAAGGCACATGCTCGGTACAAGGCGTAAAGGCCCCGACCCAGAACGGTCCACAATGGGCTGCAATCGCAGGCACCTCGCTGGTGGCCCATGGAGCACTTTCGCCAGAGATGGTACACGTAGACCCACTTGCACCAGCCCGCGCCACATTAGTGCTACCAACGCCATGGGGCCCAACTAAATCATCTCCGGTGAATTTATAACCATCAGAAGGACAAATGTTGTACCCAGATGAACCTTGGGCGTATCCATTACAGCCCGCGTCACTTCCGTTGTAATAGAATTCTGGTTCACAAGTGTTTCCGTTTTCTCCAAACCACTTAGAGAAACCAACCCAAGGCGTTACAAATTGGTTTTTGGGAACGATGCCCCCAGCGTATTTCGCCTTGAAGGAACAGGTTATGGTGGGGTAAGAGTCCCAACATTGCGAAACGTAATCATCGCTTTTCCAACCGATACCGTAAAGCTTGAAATTCTGATCGGAGAGGCGGAAACCGACATACTCGTTACTCTGGCTTGCAAGATTCTGAATCCCATCAAAGTCATTCTGGCTCAAGTCAAAAGAGGTCATCTGGTATGCCGAACTGTATGCACTGGTATAGGCGTAAATATCGAGAACATCGTTTACTCCGAGAGCATCGTTCGCGTTGGCCTTGCGGATTGTCGCTGCCACCAGAATGATGTCGCCCTGGTTTACAGACGCGGTCCCAATCTGCTTCTCCTTGCAGGGAGAATCTCCGTTCAGGCAAAGCCTCGCCTTCAAGTCGCCATTCTTGTCGCTAAAGATGTTAAGCATCAGGTAACTGGAGCCATCTGACCTAGAACGGAGAATAAAGCCGGACTGTTTGACAGTAGACTTAGAAATGCCGCCGCTAGAAATGCCCTCCCTGGGGACCTGGAACTGCGCTTTCAGGGTTCCATAGGCGCCTGCTTGAGCCCGGCTCATGATTGTCACGGAAGGCTTTTCGCTTTCTTTCTTTATACGAGTGGATTTGGCAACGAGAGAGATACGGCCATCGCCATTGAATTCGATGTCACTACTAGAACCACTCAGCAGTTTCCACTTGGAAGTAGTATGTGTGCCGGCGGCGTCTATGCAGTATTCCGCATCGCTGCCGCTAGCGCCACACAGTATAGCAGACCTGTTGGTATAATAGCCCTCATTGCTGCGGAACTCGTCAAAGAAACAGTGCTTGTCCGATTCTTCAAAGTGGGCATCGACAACATCGGCCCCTGTTATGGACATTACGTACGTATTGGTTGGGCTTGGAATTTTCGATGCCGGACAATCAGGACCGCTTTCGCACATCCAGTAATTGAAATTGCTCGGCGGGGTTAATTTAGTGGCATCAGTAGGATTGGGGAACGAAAGGGTCACCCGGTCACCATAATAGACCTGAACCTGGCAATTCGCAGCATTCTTTGTCGCATCATTGAAATCGCTATACTTGCAATTGTTGGTGCTGACATCGCTATAGACACCCTCACTCTGGCGTTCAACGTGAATGTTGATGGGGCGACTGTCGCTAATACCACTATTTTCGCCCTTGTCCGTTACGTACCTAACAGCAAAAGTAAACGGTCTAGCCTTGAGAGAGGCATAAAGATCCACTTCGGAAATCTCGGCGGAAGGCGGGTCGTTGGCCTTGTTCGGCCCCGGTATGACCACCTCGCACCCGCTACTGAACGCTCCCTGAACTTCTTCCAGCTGTATCGAGCCCGTGTTCTTACAAGTCCAAGGACCATTGGCCTGACCTCCGCACATTTGACCATTGGCCGTGACCCATTGCGCACTTATATCGCAATCGGGGGCAGAAACCTTGGCGCACTTGGCCTTGTCGGCATCGGTTGTACCATCGCCATTAGCGGTACACCACTCTTCAAGAGACTTTCTGTTGACGGTTATGCTGTTGCCGACCATGATGGTTTCGATATAGGGCGCCCCTACATCACAGCCGTCTGCACTTAAAATCTGGAAAACAAGCTGATTTGTCGCGTTTTTATTTTTTACCGTAAAAATGTTATGAAGAGCCTGGTTTGAACTGATTTTAAAGAAACAGGGACTGCCAGCGTTGCACGCGCCATCCGTGGTACCAACAACCCCAACCTCCCACTGGTCAACATCGTAACTGGGGAAGTCAACCTTAACCGTGTATTGTTCCGCCACCCCTGTTGTTGTCGGAATGCGCAACTGAACGTTGTAGGTAGGATCTGTCTTTTTCAGTTCTTTTTGGCCTTCGGCAAAAGAAACTCTGGCTACGCCATCATCGGCGCCAGTAACAACCACATAGAAGGGAATAGACGATTCAGTGCCATCAACAGATCCCGAGGCATAACAGGTGTAATTCCCCGACGCAAGTTTATGCTGTGCAGTGGGGACCAGCTTGCCACTAGTAGGAATGGCCCCACCACAACTCACGGACAAGTTTTGCACAGTGGAACTGTTGTTCCGAGGATTCAGAGGAATTACGTTGTAGTACTGATCCAAGTTACCTTGAGGATTGTTGCTCAGGTAGATTATTCTCGGGAGAACAATAAACGTCGGCGCTGCAGCTTGACCGTTTGCGACAAGGTTGTCGATGCTTTCGTTGCTAGCGTATTGGGTTTCTAGATTGATGGAAAGTTGTGGTGCAACCGCTATGTAGTAATCGTCTTGAGCACCACCAGCGGCAGCCCCCATTCCGCCCCCTGCAGCACTGGGGTTTGCCAGAAGCGTGTAGTCGGGGTTTTCTTCAATGAAGCCTGCGTCAGCCAAGGCCTGAAGGACAGTTCCATTATACTCAAGATTGACGTTGCCATCTGCGACGGTTGCCTGAGAACCGTTCTGCATAATGACAGAACCGTTCACTTTCAAGTTTGATAACGTCGTCGCGGTAGTACCGCCTGCATAAACGAAGTAATTATAAAACCATCCATCGCCACGCGGACCACCGGAAAACAGTTTCGATGCTCCTCCAGGGAGATAAAGTAATATGGAAGAAGCCGACGTTGTCGGGGGTATAAAGAAATCACTAGTACTCCGCCCTGTGAAGTAGAAAATGAATTTACCATTCAAGATCGGATTTCCATTTTTGGTAATGGTCTGGTCCATGTTGCTTCCCGAACCGCCAGCAAAAGTGAGAACTAGGTAGTTATTATACAGATCATCGCTCTGGGACAATTTTTCATAACATTTTTGAACATCTTCCCAGAAAGACACTTCAAGCTTACTGTGGCCATCAATGATATAACCATTAGACGTGCTTACATTCTTATCAAAGTTTGCCAAATTGTCCGAACCAGAAAGATTATAACATGCCTGGTTTGATTTATTTTGCAGCCACTGATCCTGGTTATTCGCCATATTCTTTAGAAGAATTGCCTGGGGTACGGTATTTGTACCATCGTCATTATGCTTAATAAGATGGCCCAGACTGTTCATTCTGTCTATGTTGGACCAATAGTTGCCGCCAATATCTTTCCATATATTTCTCGTACGGTCCCAAACAGGGAGCGCTGTTGAAGTCTTGTTATGGTCGTCATCTACAAGAGAAAAACCAAGCAGCCTCTTCTGTTTACCCGATTCTGTATCGTTTCCGAGTTCCGTTTGCGTGGTGTATTGCATGTATATGCCATAATTCGGATCATAAGGGGTCCAATGACAATTAGTCCAAGTCCATCCATCCCAATCGCATTCTTTCTTTTGCTGTTTTAGAACAGAATAATAATTTGTCATATTATGACGATATATGTACCCACCAACGGACGATTTTCTATTGCCTCCGTCATCATTACAACCCGACCCACAATGGGCCTCGATTATGTCCGGAGCGTACAAATTCAGACCAACCTTAAAGCGTCCTGTTCCATTGCCTTCGAAATTATACGATCCGTTTTCCGTGAAAACAAGATGTCCATTGACGCACAATGATGAAGTGTTCCCATATACAGTACACGTCACACCGTCTTTATCTACAGCCTCTTTGTTTCCATTACGATCCAATTGTCCATTTGCCGTTAAATTGCCTTCCGTGTATATACCGCAATCGTTCGCGATATTCCCGTGAACATATAGATCTCCTCCTATGTAGATAGAGCCTTGTCCACCAGAACAACTAAATGTTCCCCCAACATAGGCCACATTGTTACCAGACCCAATACTGTTATTACCATTGAAACTGACATTTCCCCTGACATAAAGATCGGCTCCGGCCAAGCCCGAGGCTCCGCCAGCGGGACCTGCCAAGGTCACATTTCCGGTCACAATCATGTGCTCCGTCACCGTCGGCTGGTTACCGCTAAAATTACCATTTACAATTGCAGACTGGAATGTGGGGCTATTGGTCAAGTTTCCCAAATCTCCCTGGAACGCCTTGTTAAAGTTTATGGTAGTGGAAGTACTAGGTATTTTCACCCTATACAAACCATCAACGTTCACTATGGCCACTTCGCGGTGGCTTGCTCCACCATCCCTTGCGATTCCTTCGGAAACAAGCTTTAGCTTATACGTAGATTTTTCCGTACTCACACCTGTGAGCCATACATGGAAATTTTGCCCTGCACGCACCAAGGGAGCCAACCGATTGTCCAGACTTACCGCACTATTCCCGTTAGTCTTGTATTGATGAATCAATGCACCCACGTCGTTTGCATGGTAAGTCATCCAGCTGATTGCGCTTTCGACACCCGCCACAGAGCTCTGGTACGCCTCACGTTCCAGCATACGGCTAGCACTGGAGTGCCCCTCGCTGGTAATCCACTTGTAGGTGGCGGTAGCGGCGATGGTTGCCACCAGCATAAAGAGGAGGACTGTAACGAGCGAAACACCCGCTTTTTTCATTACTCGTTTCTCATTTCTCATTCCAAATTTCATATTTCCCTCCTAGTCTCCAATTCCGTTGCTGGGGGTGGGGATAACAATTGTTGCTTCGCCAGTCTCGCCTTCATGGCCATTTTTACCACCACGACCAATCTGCAGTTCCAGCATCAGCGCCTTCACATGCTTTTTGTCCACGGTGCTAATGGACATGGACTTGTCAAAGACATAGTTAGAGCCGGCAACTTGCCTAAGTTTTAGCTTCGATATGGTAATCGATCCTGTAGATGCCACTGGAGAATAAGTCGAAAAAGTAAAGGCCATGCACACCTCTTCTAAGTTTGCTGGCACCGAGAATCGCATTGTTCTTGCGCCCTGAGAATCTTCGTTCGTAGGCGGATAAAAAAGAAAGTCTTCGGTTGATGCAGGCTTTGTACCATCTGTATTCCGGAATCCTACGGCCATGTGGTCACGGCCCGCCACAAACAACTGCATTCCATCCGCAACAGAGACATGAACCATGGAAAATGAAATTTCGTATTCAATCCCTTTTTCCAAGGAAAACTGTTGGCAATAGCTCGACCACGTCGGACTTGCTCCATGATCTTCATTTGTCGCAACATAAAGTTCAGTCACATTCTTCCCGTCAACTATAATCTGCCCCGTTGACGTATTGTAATTCGACGCAAAGCCAGTTATAGTAACACTAGAACCACCAGCTGTAACCGACGTGGGAGCTACGTAATCTCCGGAGGTGGGGCGAGGAAGAAGGCTGAAAGCCTCGGCTCCGCCCGGCGGGAAAATGGTTTCTTCTTGATGAACTGCCGCAGCCGCATCACTGCGTATGGTCGGTATTCCCGGGTAGACCTTAAATTTTTCAACACCGGTCGCCATATCCACCGCACCAGCACCTTCTTTACAGGGATCATCATCAGGAAGGGTGTAGGAATCTTTTTGACGAAGAATCGAGCAGCTACGCTTGAGCGTTTTGTCCGTCACATCCCACACAACCTGCTCTATGGCCTGGTAATGGCCTTGATTGTCGTAACGGAGGCGACGAATTGTCAACTTGTCATAGTTGCCGCCACCGGCAGATTCAATCTTGTATGACGAATAATCCTGGTCAGCCGCATCGGCAGCATTCGGGTTCATGTAAATACAATCCACCTGACCAGCAGTACAACTTGTATATTTTTCGAAGGTGTCTTCGGCTCCAGTCGCCCCAGTCTCTTCTTTCGCGCTCTTTGCTCCCATCTGACTTACGTCCGCCTTGAACAGGCTTGCCACGTTCTCAGCCTCCTGGGTAGCCTTGAGCATATTCTGGGTACGCACACGGAACTTGGTGGAGTTGCTAAAGGCCTGCCCGGCCACCACAACGATAATGCCCACGATGGCCATGTAGACCATGAGCTCCATGAGGGTGAAACCTTTTTTCATCTGATTACCCCCGAGACAGATATAGACTGGGTTGAGCCATTGAAGGGCCAACTGACGATAACTTCTAGACGCTTGGCATAAATATGACTACTACTACTCGCCATCGCTTGAAGATACTGGGTAGTAGTTCCGGCATTGTAATTATCGTCGGTATCACTAGAAAACTTCACTATGGCCTTGTATTTGACGGTCATCGTATTTTCAACCAGTCCAGGCTGTCCCATCCAGGTGCGATTAATCTTTATGGTATCAGGTTCATTAGTTGCGCCTTCTGCCCACGACGTCCACTCGCTGTCAGTAAACTTTTTGAGCCAGAACGTTCCTCCATCATCTTGCTTGAGATTGGTGCCAGTGAAACTAGCCAGTCCAATCGCACCCAGCTTGTCAATAATGTTCTGCGCCACTTCGGTGGCGCCGTCTCGGCCACGTATGCGCAGCAGGGCATCGCGGTTACCCTTCTGCAGGTTAGAGACGGCCGCATAAAGAATACCAAGCACAAGGGCAGCGACCATCACTTCTAGAATGCCAATGCCACGCTTACGGCGCATGCATGGGGAATCAGAATGAGTCTTTAGGGAAACACCTTGCATAACACCAAACTCCCTAGATACCAGACCAACCGGCATCGCTCCCCATCATAGGGGTAAAGCTGTTCTTAGATTTCGTCTTCAGGGCGGCCCCGTAGAGAGCCCTCCCGGCATACTGCACGGCATAGTAGCCGGAATAAGGCGCTGCAGAAAGACCCGGCCTGGGCGTAAAAGTAGCACCGCCGCTATACCAGTTCGTAAGGAACTTGCCCTCGGCGTCCTTGAAACTTCCGTCCTTCACTTGAGAATCGATAATCTTAACAGGGCTTTCCAGCTCCAATTCATCTACCTTGGCTCCAAGCGGGTTGGCACTACATTCGGACTTATACGTCACCAGTTTCTGGTCCCCATCCCTTTTCACGCACAGGGTCGCGTTCAACCGGCGAGCCTCGTTAGCAGCGCGTTCCAGGTAAGCGGTCACATTAAAAGCGGCGTCCTTGGTGCGGGCATTGGCCACGGCACTGCGAAGACCAGCGATCCCCATACCCGAGAGGATACCCATAATGGCGATAACCGCCATCAACTCCATCAGCGTGACACCCGCCTTATGTTTTGAACTATTCAACATACGGTATAGCCCACCCAAAAAATTCCTTATTCGTTGTTGCGCACACGTTTATCTACACAGACAAACGCGGGACGCATCACCACGCATTCCGTCTTTTCTAAAATAGCTTTTTTTTCTAAAAAAAGTTCAGAATTATTTACAATGGAGCCGGAAACGGCTTTTTCGTGATGGAAAAGGCCGTTTTTGTAGGGATGGCGGACCGAAGGTTATATTCTACGCAAAAATTGCGTCATTTTATTGTTTTTTCTTCGATCTTCACGATGGGTTCGTCCATCATCTTCTCGGCGATGACCTCGGGAGTCTCCTCAGCAATGGCAGCGTTGGATTCCTCGGGCATCCAAGGCTTATCCAGGCTCTTTTCCCAAGAAACGGTAGGAGCCGGAACGACCTCGTGAGACGTATCTACCACAGGTAAGCCGAGAATTTCGCGGGCGCGGTTCAGGGCCGCATCGATGTTGCCCAGGGCATTCTCTTCGCCAAGCTGCTTGAGCACCCCTGCACGGGTCAGGGCCACCACAGGCTGGGCATGCACGCCACTGAGCAAAAGCTGCGTGCCTTCCCTATTGCAACGGTTCAGCAAATCTTCAATCATCTGGATACCGGCAGCGTCGATGCTGGAAACACTGCGCATGCGCAAGATAAGGATCTTCGGCTTGTCGGAAATGCGGGCCATGGTATCCTTGAACTTGTCCACGGCCCCAAAGAACAGGGAGCCGGCCAGTTCGTATACCGCCACGCCCTTGGGCACCTGACGAGAAAGCTCGTTGTGGGCGGCCTCTTCGTCGTCTTCCTTGAGGGCTTCGGTCACGGTCTCCATCTCGGACACATCGCTCATGCGCTTAATGAACAGCACTGCAGCCAGCAAAACGCCCACTTCGATAGCCACCGTCAAGTCGATAATCACCGTGAGGAAGAAGGCCACCAGCATCACGATGACGTCGCTCTTGGGGGCCTTGAACATCTTGATAAAGCTGCGGTAGCCGCACATGTTGAAGGCCACCTGGAAAAGCACGGCAGCTAGCGCCGCCATGGGGATCATCTCGGCATACTTACCAAGTACCAGCATAATGAGCAGAAGCACCACCGCATGCACCAGGCCCGAAACCGGGCTCACGGCGCCGTTACGGATGTTGGTGGCCGTACGGGCAATGGCGCCCGTAGCGGGAATGCCGCCGAATACAGGGGACAAAATGTTGGCAATACCCTGGCCAAAAAGTTCGGTATTGGAGCGGTGCTTGGTAGAGGTCATACCGTCGGCCACCACGGCGCTAAGCAGGGACTCGATAGCACCCAGCATGGCGATGGTAAGGGCCGGCTGGAACACCTTCTGCATCATCTCGAGGCTGATATTGGGCAAGTGGGGTACCGGGAATCCCGTGGGGATATGGTTTTTCATGCCGATGGTCACCACACCGTGACCGTTAACCGGGTCATCCCAGCCAAGCACCTTCACAAGGACCGTCGCCACCACGATGGCCACCAGGGAACCCGGAACCTTCGTGGTAATTTTCGGCCACAAGATGCACACCGCCAAAGCGATAAGCCCCACAATGACGGCATACATATTTACAGTATCAAAAGAGGATGCATAAAGCTTGATCTTGCCCACCGCGTCGGCAGGATCCTTGGCCAAGAAGCGAAGTCCAAAAAAGTTGGGCACCTGACCCAGCGCAATGATGATGGCGATACCCGCCGTAAAGCCCACCGTCACAGGGTACGGGATGAACTTGATGATGGCGCCAAGCTTGGCAAGTCCAAAAATCACAAGGAAAATACCGGCAAGCAGTGTAGCGGAAGCCAGACCGTCGTAGCCATACTTCGAAACGATGCCGTAGACAATCACGATGAAGGCGCCAGTGGGGCCGCCAATCTGGAAACGGGAGCCGCCCAACAGGGAAATGGCAAAGCCAGCGATAATGGCCGTGTAAAGCCCCTGCTCAGGACCCACGCCCGAAGCGATAGCAAAGGCGATAGCCAAAGGGAGCGCCAAAATGCCCACGATAAGCCCGCTCATCAAATCGCGGGTCAAGTCCTTGCGGGTGTAGCCACGCCTTACGACGCGGACAAATTCAGGGGTAATAGTCGCCACGACACCGTTCAAATAGTTCTTGACGGAATTCTTGGCATCGATAGTCTGCATCTGGGCTCTCCTGGGTAAAGGCGGGCCCAAATTTAGAAAACTTTACATTGTTCGTTAAGGGCGATAAGAAAAAAGAATGCTTAATGTGGAATGTGAGGTGTGAAATTACTCATTACACACTACACACCACACATTGCAGCGAAGCTGCTACAGCAAGCCTTTCTTAGCGCTGCGCATCAGGTTCTTGACCTGCTTGTTGGAAAGCTGGGGAACCTCGGCATCGCGTTCACGACGAGACTTGGGGGCACATTCTTCGCACAAAAGCCTGGTCACCGTGCCAAAGCTCGTGGCACCGTCCATCTTGTCGGCCTGGCGGGAGCGGTAGGGGCGGACCAGGGCCTCACGGTGGCACTTGTCGCACACACCCATTTTCGGGGGGAGCGGTTCACGCTTGTCCCTTTTCTTCTTTTCTTCGTCCATGGCCCAGGCGCGAGCGCTCGCGGCATTCTTAGCGGCAAAATGATCATCAAAAAGACTCATGGCAACTCCTTTATTTTAGCTCCCTTAATATACAATCTTCCAGAAACATGGACAGCAAGGTCACGCACAAAGAGGTGGGTTTAGAGGCTTCTGAGAAGAGACTACGGCCAAACTTGCCCCGTTCCTGCTGCTTGGCCTGAAACTTCTGCACGTGGGCATCCCAGTCAAAAATCTTCACACGGCCAGGAGCCATATTCACAAAACCACGAATGGCCTGGTTCAACAGCTCCACCTGGCCCACCCCTTCAGGAATCATTTCGGTAGGAATTGTAAGAAGGTCCAAATCAGACTGGGTCTTTTTCAGAAGTTCGTCCAACAGCACCCGGTAGTGTTCCGCCACCACCTCGCCCATGCCCCGTTCCCGCTTAAACTCGTCGTAACCCAGGCCCAAAACGATACGGCCAGCCTTCTTGCCGATAATGTCAGATGACGCCCGGGCAAAGAGCTGCGGGATAGACAGCAGCATGGGGGCGTTAATGGAAAACTGCATGGGCCGGTTGGGCTCTGCACACAGAAGCATCTCTGAGCAGCGGAAGGCGGCCTCGCCCTCGCTGCCGAACAGCTCGTCTCCAATAATCAGGATTCGGTTTTCCACACCTCTAATCTACACATTATCGGCGGGCTTGACCACCGTCAAGATCCAATAATTTCCCGTTTTCTTTCGGGAAAGCACCTCTATACCATCTGCCACCAGGGATCCGGGCACATTTTCTATAGGCGAGCCTTCATCTAAGTAAATATCAAGTTCCCTGCCCTTCGGGAATCCGGCCATCACCAAGCGGGCCCGTACCGAATTTCCTGGGCATACCACACCCCGCAAGTCCAGCACCTTCGGAAAATCCATCTTAAGGCTCTCTGGAATGGGCGCCGTCTTGGACCTCTCGCAAAACTCTACGATGGCCTCGGCGTTTATTTCGGGGTTTTGCACCCACTCCCCCATGGGAATTTCAGAGGGGGCCTTGGCCAAAAACCAGGATAGACCATCGGTGCCGGTAAGACCTACAGAACATTCCCTGCGAATCCAGTCTGTGCAGGCATAAGTCAAGAGTTGCACCAGAGAATTGCCGAAACCCTCCTTTTTACGGTTGTTTTCAACCCAGACTAACAGCGGATTCTTGCCCATCATCGGAAAAAACTACCAAATAATCAGAAAAAAACGTAGAAAAGATTTCTTAACATTTCTATATTTCGCCCCAAGCATTTACATATGCAAAGGTTTTTGGAATTATGATAAACAGTGTCCTACTCTATGCGATGTTCGTGGTGTACGTCATCGCAGGCGTTGGCTTGGTCATTTACGGTTTTAGTTGCTATTACAGTATTTACCTGTTCCTGAAGAACAGCCGAAAGACCCGTCTTACCGACCGCAAGAACATTCTCCAGTTTTACCGTGAACATTCCATGGCGGACCTGCCCCAGGTTACCACCCAATTGCCCGTGTTTAACGAGGCCAACTGCGTGGAGCGACTGCTAGAGGCGGTCTGCGCTATCGACTACCCCAAGGACAAGCACGAAATCCAGGTTCTGGACGATTCCACCGACGAATGCTACGAAGTAGCCAAGAAAAAGGTGGAAGAACTGGCCGCCAAGGGTTACGACATCAAGCTCATTCACCGTACGAACCGCTCCGAATTCAAGGCGGGCGCCCTCAAGGAGGCTATGGAAGTGGCCAAGGGCGATTTCCTCGCCATCTTCGACGCCGACTTTGTGCCCGAAAAAGACTTTTTGCTGAAGACCATTCCCTACCTGGTGATGGACGAGAAGATCGGCCTGGTCCAGGGCCGCTGGGGCCACCTGAACCGCACCGAATCCGGTCTTACGCTCGCCCAGTCCATCGGTATCGACGGACACTTCGTGGTGGAACAGTCCGCCCGTAGCTGGGGCAAACTGTTCATGAACTTCAACGGAACCGCCGGCGTGTGGCGCAAGCAGGCCATCTACGGCGGTGGCGGCTGGGAAGGCGACACCCTGACCGAAGACATGGACCTCTCCTACCGTAGCCAGCTGGCCGGCTGGAAGATGAAGTTCGTGTTCGACGTGATTGTGCCCGCCGAACTCCCCAACGACATCAACGCCTTCAAGGCACAGCAGTTCCGCTGGGCAAAGGGTTCTATCCAGACTGCTATCAAGATTCTGCCCCGCGTGCTCAAGTCCAAGGTTCCCTTCCGCGTGAAGATTGGCGCCATCTTGCATACGACCCACTATTCGATTCACCCCTGCATGTTGTTTACCGCCCTCTGCGCATGGCCCCTGCTGGCCTTCTTTGAACCGGTGGCTCACCTGCCGGGCTGGGCATACACCGTGGGCTTCAGCTTTATCTTCCTTGCCGCTATCGCTCCTTCTGTACTTTACTTTGTGGCCCAGCGCTGTTCCGGCTACACCGGCTGGAAGATCCGCCTGCTGAGCCTGCCTATTCTGATGGCCCTTGGCGTGGGCATCGCGGTGAGCAACTCCCGCGCCGTGTTCTCTGCCGTCATCGGAAGCAAGGGCAGCTTTGTCCGCACTCCCAAGAGCGGTGGCTCCAAAAAGAAGGCCAAGAGCCACTACGCCCAGAAGTTCCCCTGGCAGGCCGTTGTCGAGCTGGCTGTGGGTGTCTACTGCATCTTCGGTCTTCTGGAATACATCGGCGCCCAGAAATTTATCATCGGACCGTTCCTCGCCCTCTATGCCGTTGGTTTCCTTTCCGTGAGCGTGCTCTCCTTTATGCACTACATCGGAAACATCATCGAGATGCACAGGGCCAAGAAGAACGGCTAAGCATCAAAAACGAGATTGAATTGTATTCGGGTCGGGGTTATCCACGATCCGATTTTTAGTTTGTCCCAAATCCTGTAAAAGTTGCTTGGAACTGGCCTGATAGTTCCTCTGCAAGAGGACATAGTCCCCGTGCAGGTTTTTCCATACGCCAAGGGCCACTAGCGTTACAATTCCCGCGCAGGCCATGGCCACCATCAGTTCCATCAAGGTGAATCCGTCTCTACGCATCTCACAATCCTCTTCAGTGTCAAGTTGTCCCACCGTCCAGACGTTTCGTGGACGCTAGCCCATTGCAGGGGTGCACCACCCGGAATCCGTTCAAAGGAAAGGGTAAAATTGATTCCCTGCCGGGACACCGGCAAAATGACTAGAGACGTATCGGTCTCATCGCGTTTTGGTTCCACACAGTTCCCTGGCGTTGCCACCTGCTCTTCTATCAGCGAAACAGCCTCTACCAGCGCCACCCCCTTTTTCGCCTCACGTTCCTTCGCCTGTACAAACCCGACAACAATATGCCCTATACCAGCAGCACCTATAGAAAGGACGACAGCGGTCACCATCACTTCTATCAGGGTGAACCCGCGTTTCATAGCCGCCCCCAAATTTTCCGCCGGCCTTCGATAAAGGCCGGGAACAGAACCCCATCAGGCTCGTCCTCTGGGCTCTGCGCTGTCTCATTCTCGTAGCTTTCGTCCCAGGTTGCCACCACCGCTGTCGGGAACAGGCTCCGGGCATGGTCTTTCATACGAAAACTTGAGGCAAGTACCATCCCCCGAAAACTAGCCTCCCCTTCAGCGCGGAAACCACCTTGCGTAAAGAGTTCTAGGTACCCGACCGACATTTCTCCCTGAAACACCACGTCACCCAAGGCGTATAACCGGAGCGTATCAAAATGGGCATGGCCACGAACAAGGACCGTCCCTTCTACCCAGAAACTGGCCGACTGAACGCGGTCAGAAAAACTTATCTCCAGATCACCCTGATGAATGGCACCCGACATAAGCGAATCGCCCTGGAAATAGCGTCTGTTTCCATACAGCTCTTTTCCCGAAGTGCTTTCCAAAATTCGTTTTTCCAGATCAGATCTGTAGTTCGAAACCCCGTTCGACCATTCCCAGAACGAAACATTATGTGGTTCGGTACCAGCCACAAGACAGAAATCCTTATCGGACTTTTCCGTTCCACTGATGGTGCAGATTTTCTCCCAAGGGCCGAAAGGTTCCACCTGCACGCGAGGCAATTCCGGATAATAATCCGATGGGAACCCCTGCAAGTGGAGCAGCACGGCAGATTCAGCCCTGTAGAAAGCCTCGAAATCAGACTTGTAACGTGACAGTACAGGATTCAGCTTGCCCCCAGTCTTCAGAAGTATCGTAAAAAGCATCGTCAACGAGAGCAACAGGATTGCCACCATAGGCAATACGAAACCTCGAGAATTAGGGAGAACGGCCATTGACCACCTCCCATTCCTTGCCTCCGCATTCCAGCACAACGCGGTCCCTGAGTACAGACTTTACGCGATAGCTCCCGAGAGAATCGCCCAGCTGTTTCATGACAGGCTCACCACCCGACACTCCCGAGAATAGCCTGTTCCCCACAATTCCGCGAATTATCAGCATCGGTTTTTGACAGTCGCGAACAGCGTCTTCATTTTTCGGGCGTGGCATTTTTGTTCTATCGCTCAGCCTGGTTTCTTTTGATATGGGCCCTGTCGCGGGTGGAGTAAGCAGGGGTGCCTCCGGACCGAAAAGTTTCTCGCATCCGGTATCAAGATTTTTCCATGCCAAAAATCCAGCCACCATCAACATCAATAATAGAATTATAGACAACGCTACCCGCGGGCCACCCGCTCTAGGTTCAAGATGCAGGCCCCTCCAAAAAGGATCTCTGGCAGCCCTCCGAAGTTGTTCCATCCACATTCCTGCAGGGTCATCAAAGTCCATGTCCAGACATTCCATGACACCACACTGAAAAGCCTCTGCCTGGGAAAACAGCGGGTCACGTCGCAGGAATTCGTCCATACGGCGGAGCCTTTCCTTAGCCCGCAAGCCTGCCCGAGCATCTCCATAACCCCGTTCCTCGGACCAGTGGCACAGCCTACCCTCGTAAAAAAGCAACACGTAGAGAGTCTCACCCACAAGGGCCGCGTATCGGAAATTCCCGTTCCCTTCGCGGGAACCCATCTGCTCGTCTGCCCGTGTATACAGGAACAGGGATATCGGTAGTTTTCGCCCGCCGTGCAGGCGTCCCTGTTCGGCAACAATTACCAGGTAGCGGTGATGGCGACCTTCCGATGAATTGAAGGATATCATCTTCCAAAATTTCGGCAAGCCTTCCACTTCCGGGAAGTCCCTGCGAAAGTAATCCATCAGGTCTTCTTCCGTGGGATTTTGGCCAAAACCCGTAACCAATTCCCAGGTACAAATACGGGCATGGATTCCCTGAACACGAGCCATCAGAGCTTCACCTCCGGCGTAATGAAGATGGCAAGCTCGCTTTCTTCTTCCTCTTCGCTCTCGTAACTGAAAAGCTTACCGATGAGCGGAATACTCCCCAGGAAGGGAACTGCAGAATGCACCTCGGTACGGGTCTTGCGGACTAAACCGCCTAAGCAAAGCGTTTCACCATTCTTCAGCAGCACCACCGTCTTCAGGTTCCGAGTGCTGATATCCCGGGGGCCATCACCAGAGCTGCGGCCTGCGGTCTTGATTTCGGGAGACACATCCAAAGTGACAATTCCCTCCCTGGTAACAGACGGCGTAAGTTCCAAAGAGATTCCGTCATTAAAGGATCTATAATCCGTAATGGGGAAACCTTCGGCACTAACCTGGCTTACCAGGTAGTAGACCGTATTGGTCACGTTCAGTTCAGCCTTGTTTCCGTTCAAAGTCGTAAGCTTCGGACGGGCTAAGACCTTCGCTAGGTTGCTTTCTTCCATAGAGGCCAGTTCCATTTCGAAACGGTCCGGCAATATGCCGATTTTTCCGACAGCCCCCTTACCAGACACGTCCTTCCCTAAAAAGTCCAGAAACCCCTTCAGTCCCAGGTCTCCTTCTTTTGTCCGCCGACCTGTACCGCCCCGCAGACCAAGCTCAAAGGCCTTACCCTTTTTGAACTCGACAATGACACAGGAAAGAGTCACCTGCAACAGAGGCACGTCTATTTTCTGCAAAAGGGAAACGGCCGCCTGAATTCGGTCCGCAGCACCAGAAAGCAAAACCCCATTCTGTTCCTTCACCTCGGACACCGAAAGTTCTCCCACACCAAACATTTTACCAAGCTGTAACAAGGCCTTTTCGCACTGGATATGTTTCAACAGGTAAAGCCTTGTCACCGAAAGGGCATTCTTGGAACCACCTTCCGATACAGACAAGGTGTTTGAATCCAGTTGGAACGTATAGCGGCTCCCTCGAAACAGGGCCTGCAAAAATTCCGGAAGTTTTACTCCAGCAAAATCCAACTGTACTTTTTCTTCCATGCTCCCATACAAGGCGAGGTTCAGTCCCGCAAGGGATGCAAGTTCTTTCAAAGCATCCCCCAGGGTAACGCCATCCAAATGAGCCTCGTAAAAGTCACCCTCATTCCATATTCTCGGAGTAGCCGGTACTGTTTCATGAGTGCCACCCTGGTTTGTCGGCACAACGGCGCGCCGCACCATCTGACAGCCGTTTTTCTTTTCAACAGCAAAGCCGTTAATTTCCATCAAGGACCGAAAGGCCTTTTCTGGTTGCAAGCTATAGATGCTTCCCGAAAGCAGTCCCTGAACATCAGGCTCCCACAGAATATTCATCCCTGTAGTAGCGCTGAATTCGTTTAGGAACTCCAGGACATCCTTGTTCTGCACATTCACAGAAACTACGGAATCCCGAAACTGGATATCGCTCTTTCCATGATGTTTGCGAGGCTGAATTACCAACAGGTTATCTTTCTGAACCAGATCTAGCTCATTGGACTCGCACAGGGCCGACAACCCATCCAGCAAAGACGATCTCTCCAGATGAAAGGTGATACGACGATCTATGGCGGCATCCGCCACAATCGAGACATCATAGGCCAAAGACAGGGAGCGCGCCACTTCCTGAACAGGAGTATCCACAAAATCAAGTGTCACTCCAAAAGAAAAAGAGAAAAGGAAGACGAGGGGGACAAGGATTCGCACCGCAGGATCTCCATGACAAACATATTCAAAAGAGATTCCTACGGAATCCGCCAAAGAACGCCCGCAGGCATTCCAAGAAATAAACTACAAAATTAAAAAGGCCAAAGACAACTACATCCAGCCGCGTTCCGAAGTTCCGGTAATACCGCGAATCTTCAGTTCGAAGTCATCCCTGTTGGTAGCCGCATTCAGGGCCACATCCAGAGAAATCTTGTCCTGGTTGTAGAGTTCCAGCAAGGACTGGTCAAAGGTTTGGCTATGGTACTGCATGTGTCCTTCGGCGATAGCCGATTCCACCATGGCAAGCTTATCCTTGTCCTTGATGTATTCCTTGATAGCGGCCGTATTCACCAGGATTTCTGCAGCAGGCACACGTCCCGTGCCATCCTTGGTAGGCAACAGACGGAGAGAAATAATACCGGCCAAAACTTCGCCCAACAACAGACGAATTTCGTCGTGCTGGTGCGGCGGGTACATGGAAAGCACACGCTGGATTGTTTCGGTGGCGTTAGTGGTATGGATAGTGGCAAACACCATGTGGCCCGTATCAGCAGCCGTAAGCGCAATGGCCATGGTCTCCAAGTCACGAATTTCGCCCACCAACAGCACGTCCGGGTCCTGACGGAGAGCGGCGCGCAAGGCGTTAGCATAAGACAAGGTGTCCACCCCAAGTTCACGCTGGGAAATAATAGCCTTGTTGTCGTTGTACAGGTATTCGATAGGGTCTTCTACCGTAATAATGTTGACCGACTCGTTCTGGTTAATGTAGTCCAGCATAGAAGCCAAAGTCGTAGACTTACCGGAACCGGTTGTACCCGTCACCAAGATAAGACCGCGGCGGGTCAAAGCCAAATCCTTGACCACCTCGGGAAGCCCCAGTTCTTCGAAAGGAGGAATCTTTGCCTTGATGTGACGGATTACCACAGCAATGGTTCCACGCTGACGGAACACGTTCACACGGAAACGGCCCATATCGCGGGCACCCACAGCAAAGTCACATTCCTTGTTGGTCTCGAAACGCTGTTTCTGGTCGCGATTCATGATATCATCCAAGAAGGAATCCATCATGGCAGGGTCAATACGGGTATCAAAAATCTTTACCAGAGATCCGTTGATGCGGAAAATAGGAGGCGTCCCTACGCGAATGTGCAAGTCAGAAGCCTTGCTTTTTACCATTTCGCGAAGAAGTTGCTCAATCCTCAATTCAGCCATCTACTAGCCTCCAAACTTATCGTTGTATATTTTGCGCACCTGTTCCAGGCGTTCCTGGATTTCGGCGTTGTCGGGTTCCTTCTTGGCCAGATCCTGGTAGATCTCCAGAGCCTTATCAGACAGGCCCTGTTCCAGATATATTTCAGCCAAGGTACGGGTATTCAGGCTTTCGTCTAAGCCAGCATTCACATTGTCCAAAGTTGCCGAGGGGTCCTTGATAAGGCCCGCAGAAACTTCGTCATCAGAATCACCGGACATCAAGAAATCAACGCCCTTGTTAGACGGCTTTTCTTCAGGAAGATCGTCGTCATCGCTTTCAAAGAGGCCCTTGAAGGCGCCAGAAACTTCGGACTCCAAATTATCAAAATCCGTCTTCTGGGCAGGAGCTTCTGCCTTCACGTCTTCTACCGGCGTTTCTGCGACAGGTTCTTCTTTTTCTTCTCCGAACAAACTATCAAAGGACTTGTCTAAGCCAGCTTCCAAAGATTCAGACGGGATATTCTTTTCTTCGACAGCGGCACCTGTATTTTCTTCGTCGCTGCCAAACAGGCTGTCGAAAGCACCGCCCATTTCCTTTTCGAAATCACCAGCCGTTTTCGAGAAGGATTCCGCATCCACAGCAGGTTCTTCTGCAGGAGCTTTTTCTTCGGCAGGTTCAACAGCCGCAGCGGCAGGACTTTCGCCAAGAGCCAAATCGTCTTGGGGCAAATCATCATCTTCGCCGAAGATAGAACTGAAGGCGTTATCTACGCTGCTTTCCACTTCCTTGTTTTCTTCGGCAGGCATTTCCAAATCTGCAACCGGTTCTTCAACAGGCTTCTCTTCCGATTCAGTAGCGGGTTCAGCAGCAGGAGCAGCAGTCCACTCAGCAGCAGACTCTTCAGCCGGCAGCTCAAGGTCAGCGGCAGGTTCAACAGCCGGTTCCACCAGATCCAGCGTTTCTTCTGCAGGGGCGTCGCCTGTCAGATTCATCGAGGCATCAGCAGACTTCTGGAACAAGCCAGATTCTTCGGGCAGGTCATCTTCTGCTCCGAATATGGAATCGATAGCTCCACCAACACTGTCAGAAGAGTCTTCGGCAGCTGTCGGGGCGTCGGCTGCAGGGCTTTCCTCTTCTGGTGCAGCGCCCACCTCTGCCGACTTCTGGAACGGAGACCAGTCGCTGGCATCCACAGGCGTATCATCCAGGTTCAAGCTGTCATCACCTGCAAGAGTCAGTTCCTCTGCCGCCGGTTCAGCCTGTTCGCTTGTAGTCGTTTCAGCGGACTTCTGGAAGGCAGCAGGTTCTTCGGGCAATTCGTCTTCACCGAAAATGGAACCGAAGGCGTCGTCCACGCTCTGAGGTTTGTCCTCTTCTGCAGGAGCAGACTCTTGCACTGCAGGTTCAACTTTAGCAGGAGCATCAACCTCTGCAGACTTCTGGAAGACAGCCGGTTCTTCGGGCAGTTCGTCTTCACCGAAAATGGAACCGAAAGCGTCGTCCACGCTCTGAGGTTTGTCCTCTTCTGCCGAAGCGGAACCGCTCTCAGCAGACTTCTGGAAGGCTGCGGGTTCTTCAGGAAGTTCATCCTCGCCGAAAATAGAACCGAAGGCGTCGTCCACACTCTGGGGCTTATCCTCTTCTGCAGGAGCGCTGAACACCTTATCGGCGTTCTCTGCCGCAGCAGGTTCGTCGTCGATGCCGGCGGACAGGTTCAGGCTAGAGAAAGGCGATGCCGGAGCAGCCGGCTCTTCGGGTTCCAAGTCGTCATCCACACCGAAGAAGCTGGACATAGCAGAGTTAACATCATTGCCGGAAATGTCGTCATCAGCAGGGAATACTTCAGGAGCAGACGGTTCATCAGCACCGATAGATTCCATTGCAGAATCCAAGGAAGCCTGCAAACTATCCATAGCGGCTTCATCACCGGCATCAGAATCAGGAATCAAGGCAGAAAGGGCTGCAAACGGGTCATCGGAACCTTCCACCTCGGTAGCCAGGGATTCAAACGCCGTAGTTTCAGGAGCCCCAGATGTTTCTTCAGCGGAAACAGCCCCGCCATCATTTGCAGCGGGCTCCTCATTCACATACTCAAAGCCACTTCCAAACTTGGGGCCTTTCTCTTCGGGAGCACCGGCCTCATCAGGAGATTTTTCAAAGAAGGGAGCCTCGTCACCACCCATAGAGAGGTCCATAGACGAACCGGCATCCGCCGTTTCCAGTCCAGGCATGGACAAATCCATGTCAGAGAACTCTGCTCCGGCAGTTGCGGCTGCAGCGGCCGCCACCACTACGTCATACTCATCCTTCCAGAACTGGTCCAGAGGATCCATATCGTGGACTTTGCGGTAGCACTGGTTGCGCTCGTTAATCTTTTCCACCTTATCATAGGCATCGCCCATTCGCTTTTGGGCAGACAGGCAGAAGGGGTCTATCTTAAGAACCTTGGCGCATTCTTCAATACACGCCTCAAAATCCCCTTTTTCAAACAAGATCTTCGTGCGGACAAGATGAGCAGCCAGGTCCCCAGGATACAGGGTCAAGCCACCATCAATTCGCTCCAGGGAGGTGTCCAGGTCGCCGGATTCCCTCTCAAAATCGGCAAGCCAGGCAAAGGCCTGTGTATTCACCTTCTTCTTACCGATGGACTTTTTTAAAGATTCCAGCGTTACCGTCATTTTTCCTCCAATGAGAGCAAAATCGCTTCGTCAGCCAACAGAACCGGGATTCCTTCGCGAATGGGGTATACCCGTTTCCCGTCTATTGTGACCAGGGCCTCAGCCAAAGTCTCCGCCACTTTCTCACCGCCGGCATTCTTCACCGTTCCGGCAGCAATGGCTCCGTTCAATGTCGAAAGAAGGCCTTCTTCAGCCATCTTGAGTTTACCCCTTGTTTCGGGGCAACATAAAATATCTAAAAGGGACTGATCGAACATAACACCTTTAAAGTCAACAACTTACACAAGAGTAAAAATAACTCTATTTTCAAGAAAACGCAAAATGTTGTAGGTGTTTAATGCAGATTTTTCAGGTTTATTAGGGCAAAATCACCCTTTTGGGGTGTTCCAATAAGCAAAAAGACCTTCATGCCCAATTTTTCCAGCCAGGAAA
The DNA here is from genome assembly GCA_017475045.1 of Fibrobacter sp. Lineage (GTDB taxonomy): Bacteria > Fibrobacterota > Fibrobacteria > Fibrobacterales > Fibrobacteraceae > Fibrobacter. The sequence continues at coordinate 87,835 of JAFVGH010000068.1, forward strand.
GGTCAAAATTCTCTCTAGACCCCGAAAAATTGGAAACAACCAGCAATTCGTGGCAATCCGTCCTTTTACAAATGGAATCCATCTCGGAATAATCCCCCAGAAGGTGTTTCCTGTTTTCGGCCGACACAGACTGGGGATCCCTACTGACACAGCCCAAAATTTCCATGCCGGGAATTACATTGTGGCTGTCAAACCAAGGCTGAAGAGAATCCTCTCCACCACCTAGAAGAATAGAACGATGACGTTTTTTGGCGAAAATTCGATAGAAATAGAGGGTCCAAAATAAAAAACGGCGCCAGCCCAAAAAAGCAAGAGGTACTAAAACAGACGTTGCGCAAACAAGGCCCACCCAGGCGGCATTGTATTGCTCAGGGCGCACCAACATCAAATAGCCCGCGTAGGCGCCAACCGACACCAGATTGAGGGGTAGCTGAAACCGAAGAGAACGCTTGACCTCAAGGCTAGCACTGGCATATTCGCCACGGAAGATAAAGAATAGCAGATTCACCACGGCAACGACAATAGCAAGTTTCCACTCACAGGAGTTTCCAAAGTCCAGAAGCAGCAGGGACCACAGGGCCACCACACCCAAATCCAGGAAAATCTTCCAGAACTGCGGCACCAGTCGGGAAAACACACCAACACAAGCGGCAATGACAATCCCGATAAAAATAAGGAATCTGGGAACCAGGTAATAGGACTTGTGCTTTTTCACGAAGATCCACATGGCATTGTAGAAATCGATATACGACTTTATGCGGCGCGTGCGGCTGCTCTGTCCCCTAAAATGCAAGACGTTGGTAACCGGCGTATAATAATTCTTGAAGCCTGCAACCTTGGCCCTGAAACACAAGTCAAGGTCTTCGCCGTACATAAAAAAGTCTTCGTCAAAACCATTCAGTTGTTCGTACAAATCCCGGCGGATGCAGAAAAAAGATCCACTGATGGCATCCACCTCGGTAATTTCATCGGGATTGGCGTAAGTCATGTTGTACGAAGACAACCGCTTGCTCTTGGGAAACAGACTCGTCAACCCTAAAGTCTTTGAAATAGCGGAAAGTTCTGTCGGGAACGAACGGCGGCAAGACCACTGCATACTCCCGTCTTCATTCAGGATACGGCATCCTACCGTACCTGAATCTGGGTGGTCCTCCATAAACTGAAGGACTTCTCGAAAGGCATTAGTCGAAACAATGGTGTCCGGGTTTACAAAAAAGAGATAAGGGTTCTTCGCCTGCTTTTCTGCCAGGTTGCAGCCTTTGCCAAATCCAAGATTCACAGGAGAATCAATCCATTCCACCGCGGGGAATGCCGCCTTGATTTCTGGCGTAATGGGTTCTTTTGAGCCGTTGTCAAGAACAATAACCTGCGCATCATCCTGGCCAACAAGAGCATCCTGCACCGACTTTAGGCACGCAGGCAAAAAGTCGCAGGAATTGTAGGCAACGATGATGACAGAACAGGACGGCATGGGCGTTAAGCAAGTCCCAGCCTAAGTTTCAACACCAAGAAGAACGCCTCGGAAATGATACCACCGCTCATCTTGGATGTACCACGGGTACGGTCCGTAAACACGATGGGGATTTCCTTGACACGGAGTCCCTTTTTCCAAATCTTGAAGGTAGTCTCTATCTGGAAGCAATAGCCATCGCTCTTCATCTTGTCGAGATTCAGCGCCTGCAGGGCCTCACGGCGGAAGCACTTGAAACCACCGGTGGCGTCGCTTACCGGAAGCCTTGTCACAAGGCGGGTATAAACATTGGCACCGTAGCTCAGAATAAGACGGCGCAAATCCCAGTTCACCACGCTAATACGACGGTCCTGGTAACGGCTACCGAGAACAAGGTCGGCATCTTCAGCCGTTTCCAAAAAGCGGTTCAAGTCCGTAGGGGAATGGCTAAAATCCGCATCCATCTCAAAGACGCGCTCATAGTCCCGTTCCAGAGCCCACTTAAAGCCCGTCACATAAGCAGAGCCTAGGCCCATCTTACCTTTACGACGGATCAGGTGTACTCTCGGATTCTTTTCCGATTCCGCCTGCACCAAATCGCCCGTACCATCAGGAGAACCATCGTCCACCACCAGAATTTCCAGGCAGGGATTCTGTTCCAGTATCGCCGGCATAATGAGAGGAATGTTTTCCTTCTCGTTATAAGTGGGAATAATGACCAGGCTCTTCGGATAAGACATATATTTCCTCTACTTTCACTTACAATCTACAAAATCACTCTTCGCCGAGAGTATCGGCAATAGGGAAAGTTTGCTTGCGGTGACCATTCACCATCTCGCCCAAAAGGCCCAGGGAGAAAAACTGGACGCTCATGACCAAGGCAAAAAGGCCTGCCAGGAGCAGGGGGCGCACATGAAGAGCCCCCGTCTGGAGCCATTCATAGCCAAAATAACCGCAAACACCAAGCCCTAGCAGCATAAACAAGAGGCCAACCAAACCAAAGAAATGGAGTGGCTTGGTGGAGAAGCTCCGCATAAACATGAGGGACACCAAATCCAGGAATCCAGACACCAAGCGAGAAATTCCGTACTTGGAAACCCCATGAACGCGAGCCCTGTGGGCCACGGGCATTTCGGTAATGCGAAAACCCTGCCACTTGGCCATCACCGGGATAAAACGATGGTAGTCACCATAAAGTTCGATATAGCGCACCACGGAACGACGGTAGGCCTTGATCCCGCAGTTAAAATCATGGAGTCTTTTACCGCAGACCATCGAAACGGTCAGGTTGAAAAGTTTGGAGGGCCAAGTCTTGTGCCAGGGATCCAGGCGGCGGATTTTCCAGCCGGAAACCAGGTCATAACCTTCTTCCAAAATCTTGATCATCTTGGGAATTTCCAGGGGGTCATCTTGAAGATCCCCATCCAGGGTAGCCACGTAGTTACCCTTTGCCTTAGAAAAGCCCAAAGCCAAAGCATCGGCCTTGCCGCAGTTAAACTGGAAACGGAATCCACGAATAAAGGGATATTCCTTGGAAAGGTTTTCTACAACATCCCAGGTATTGTCCCTGCTGCCGTCATCAATGATGATGACTTCGTAGCTAAAGCCCGTAGGCTCTATGGCGGCTACGATTTCCTTTAGCAGTTCCGGAAGATTTTCGCTTTCTTCCTTGACTGGGATGACCATCGATAAATCCATCTTCACCTCGAACTACTCCGCGAGTGCTACCGTGGGGGTTGAATCCTGACTGCCGACAGCCGAATCGCTCGCATTATCAGAAGAATCCGTCTCGGGCAGAGGTTCCTCTACCTGCAAGGGTTCGTCCGGCATGGCCGAAATCTGCTGTATGCTCATAGCAAGCCTTGCCTTTCCGCCCTCTTCGTAATCAGGAATCGTGGCAATGCCCTTGCTCAAGACATTCAAAGCCTCTTGCTTCATACCGGCGGCCTCGAACACAAAAGCCGCAGCCCAATAGCAGCGCCATTCTCTGGGGAACTGACGCATGCCCAGTTCCAGATACTTGGCGGCTTGCAAAGCAAGGCTGTCCACAGCGGCCTTCTTATCGGCAGTGAAGGGGCGTTGCTGACGCAGCGTAGAAATCTGGTCGCGTACGTCGAAGGAAATCTGCAAGTACAGGGAAATGTAGCTGGAGAGCAGCCTTTCTGTTTCGGAATTAATGAAGGCGGTTCCATCGCCTAGGCCGCGGAACTTATACACGGAATCAATAAGAGCGGCCGTATAGGCAGCATCAAAGGCGTTGCGCTTGGGTTCCAGATCACCCTTAACAAGGTTGTAGACCATACCCTCTTGAACCATGTACTTTTCAAGGCCCATAAAGTTAGAAGTTCCCACAGTAGTAGAAATTTCGATGGGCTTGTCCATGTTCTGCAAGGCAAGGTCAATGACCAGCTTGTGCTGGGTGAGCATCATACTGCTACGGGTGCGATTCGCCCAATCCACGAAGGCATCCCACACCTGGTAGTGTACCTTGAACTGGAACAGCTTGGCGGAATCAGCAGGAGAAAGTTCCTGACCTTCCATCTGGTCGATACGGGACTTAAGCTGGGGCATTAGACGGTTCGCGTTCTTAACCCAAGTAGAAACCTGATGGTTCGGATTAGCGGCGGAACTGTTATCCAGCACCATGTCGCGGTCGATAGAGGCCCTATCGTAGCTGAGTTTCAACACAGGTTCGTTATCCAGCATCTGCTTGATATACCAGTCGGTGTTACCCAGCGAAAGGTTCACCACTCGCACATCCTTACGAATACCGGCAACTTCCTGTGCAAACCACAGCGGGAAGGTATCGTTGTCACCATTGGTAAAGAGGATGGCATTAGGCCTACAGCTGTTCAGCAAGTTGTAAGCGTAATCCCAAGGCACCCACAAACCGGAGCGGTCGTGTTCCTTGTAGTTCGAAATGCAGGGCACAAGGAACGAGACCAGGATAAGCACCGCGGCCACAGGGCTTGCGAAGGTCGCATAAGCACCTGTCGCACAGGTCAGCACCAGAATTCCGGCGCCGATGCCGAGAATCAGGCTCATAAAGATAAAGGCCGGAGTGTAGAAGTAGTCACGTTCGCGGACTTCCATATGGACTGCTTCTGGGAAGGGGGCTCGGCTACCTACTTGAGCAAAGCCATTCTCGATCTTCTGCCAGCTCTGCCATGCGGGAGAATTCTGCAAGCCCGTAAGCTTCTTTTCCAATTCTGCAATCTTTGCAGCTGGGGCATTTTTCTGACGAAGAATTTCCATACGGATCTTGGTGCGTTCAATATCCTGACGCAAATCCAACAGTTCGTTAGGATCGGGAACCATGGGGATAGCGGCACCGCGGCTGTTCAGGTCTTGAACATTGCGGCTCATGACGCTCACCCAATAGTCGTGTTCCCGCTGTTCCATGCGGGTACCGTCTGCAAAGTTGATGTAGAACAGAAGTCCCAGACTGCACAGGGCGTAGAGCACCGACATGTACAGGCCCAAGTTCCTGTTGCGTTTCCAGACGAAAGAACAGACCATCACGATAAGGCCGTTCATAAATAAGAAAATCAAGAGCTGCGGGAGTACCGCATCGCCCATGAAGCTCATCTGGGTGGGGAACTTGATACCGAAACGTTCAAGAGGTTCGTTCTCGGAAGCGTCGAAGGTATAGACCCCGTTGGCGTAGTTCACACCGCCCACCTTGTAGGGAGTGTACTGGGCCATCTGGTATCCGCCGTAGCTCATACTGGGGAAAGAAAGCACCTGGTGAGCCAGCTGGGAACGACGGTAGAAGGCGCGGCTCAGCATGCTTTCAGAACCGTACTGCTTACGTTCCACGAAGTTGTTGAAGGATTCCCAGTTTTCGCTCTTGAACAGGTTGCCGAGCTGCAGGTTCCCCTGTTCGTCGCGGATGTTGATTTCCGGATCGTTTTCGTCAATAATGGGGTTCAGTTCGGAACGAATGGGAATGTAGAGGTGCGTGCTGTAACCGACAAGGGCAAAGAACGCGAAGGCCAGCGAAAGGCGAATGGCCTTGTTCACGTTAGGCGCAAAAGGCTTTATCGCAGAAAGAATCGCAAGCACAATCAAGCACACCAAAGAAATCTCGATAAAGGCAGACACCATGTAAATCACGGAACAGAGAAGAGTACCCGTAATCCAGATGGGAATGCGTTCTACAATCTTCTTGGGTTCGGCAACAAGCAAAAGAACAAACACCGCCGGCACCGTAAGCATGGTGTAGAGGTGGGCTCCCACGCCAAGGAAGGCGATGTAGCAGATGAAGATAAGGATCTTGTCGCTAGAAGGCTCGTTCCTCTTGTTGAACCACAGAAGGCCCATGTAGGAGATGAGCATCAAGATAAACATGGCTACGCCATAGACTTCGGCTTCCACCGCATTGAACCAGAAGGTATCGGAGAACGTCAGAAGAAAACCGGCCACCAGGGCGGCGGTAGCAAGCACCATGGTACGGACCTTGCCGGAAATCTTTTCAGCCAGGGCATCGGTCTTAAGGACAGACGCCAAAAGTTCCCAGGCAAAGAGTGCCGTCACGTAAACCGTAGCCGCAGAACTCACCACAGAGATGTAGTTCACCCGCTTCGCTATTTCCTCTACAAAGGGAAGCAGTACGATAACTGCACGGGCAAAGAACACGAAGAACGGGGTTCCAGGGGGGTGAGGAATACCCAGGGTGTTTGCGCAGGCGACAAATTCACCACAGTCCCAGAAAGAGACCGTAGGAGCCATGGTCATGGCGTAGACCACCAGGGCCACAAGGCAGGAAATCCCTGCGAATATATGCTTCATCCACTTTTCTTTAATCACGACTAGTTATCCTTTTTATTTTGAATTCCGGTACTGATTCCACGCTTGTTCATGAATCCAGAAAGAAGCCCGTTCACAAAGGCACCCGACGAATCGGTGCTGTACTTGGCACCAATCTGCACCGCCTCGGACAGGGCCACCTTCACGGGGATGTCCGGAACGAACAAAAGTTCTACCATGGCGATGCGTGCCACGATGCGGTCAATCTTTGCAATACGGTCTATTTCCCAGTGGACGGAGCAAGTCTTGATGTCTTCGTCCAGCTCTTCGCGATGGGCCTGCACCAAGTCCACCAGCTTCATCCCGTACTTTTTCTGATCGTCTTGCAGAGGCTGGGATTCCAGGACGCCCGGAAGGGCCTCCCCTGCTGTGGCACCCGTAATCTCCATGGCATACAGGAGTTGCATGGCGAATACTCGGGCGGGTCTATAACTTTTATTCATAAGCAAGTCTCAAAATTCAAGTGTGGAGTGTGAGGTGTGAAGTGAGAGATTATTCATTACACTCTACACATTCCACATTACACATTATTTACCGTTCCTACCTTATATCACTTTGTACAGGTTCGCCATCTCAACAGCGGTAGAGGCCCAGTTAGAGCCCAAGTTGCCCGCCTTGAGGCCGGCACGGTTCATGGCCTGGTCCACAGTGTCGGTGGTGAGGATCCCGAGAATCACGGGGAGCTTGCCCTCGGCGGCAATGCTTGCCACACCGCCGGTAGAGGCGTTCACCACCACGTCGTAGTGCTGGTCTCGCCACGGATTACGGCTCCGATGGCCATGACGGCATTGTACTTGCCAGAATCGGCAAGCCTGCGGCACACGCCCGGAAGTTCAAAGGCGCCCGGCACATGCACCACGGTGATGTCTTTGTCGGCAACGCCCAGCAGTTCCAGTTCACGCACGGCCCCTTCCAGGAGCTTGTCCGTGACCACCTCGTTAAAGCGGGCGACAGCGATTGCCACCTTCAGGCCCGCACCGTTCAGGGAATTCTTGATTTCTTTAACCATTTACTTACCCTCTTTTTAAACCTTTTCATTAGATGCCGAAGCATCGGAATCCACATGCAGCTGATGGCCCATCTTCTTCTGCTTGGTGAGCAGGTAGAACCTGTTCTTGTCGTTGGGCTTGATTTCTATGGGAATACGTTCCACAATCTTGAGGCCATAAGCCGAAATGCCAGAAATCTTGCTCGGGTTGTTGGTCAACAGGCGCATCTCCCGCACACCCAGGTCTGCAAGGATCTGGGCACCCGTGCCGTACTGGCGTAAATCGGACTTGAACCCCAGGTGAAGGTTCGCTTCCACCGTGTCCATGCCTTTCTCTTGCAGTTCGTAGGCCCGGAGCTTGTTGCAAAGTCCGATACCTCGACCTTCTTGACCTCGCAGGTACAGAAGCACGCCGCCATGTTCACCAATAAACTTCATGGCGGAGGCCAGCTGTTCGCCGCAGTCGCAGCGGAGGCTTCCGAAAATATCGCCCGTCAGGCATTCGCTATGAACGCGCACATAAACAGGCTTGCTGAAATCGGGGTCGCCGGCTACCCAGGCCACATGCTCCACGCCGTCGGTCTTGCTCCTGTAGGCGTAGGCGGTAAAGTCACCGTACTTGGTAGACACGTGGGGGGCCGCCACACGCTGCACCAGCTTCTCGTTACGCAAGCGGTAGTCGATCAAGTCCCGAATAGAGATAATCTTGAGGCCGAACTTCTTGGCCACTTCTTCCAGCTGGGGCATGCGGGCCATGGTGCCGTCCTCGTTCATAATCTCGATAAGGGCGGCAGCAGGGCGAAGTCCTGCCAGCTTTGCCAAGTCCACGGCAGCTTCGGTATGGCCAGCCCTACGGAGTACTCCTTCTTCTTGGGCATACAGGGGCGAGATGTGCCCTGGGCGTCCAAAGTCGCTAGGCTTGGAGTTTGGGTCGGCCAGAGCCTGGATGGTGGCGGCACGGTCATGGGCAGAGACACCCGTGGTGCAGCCTTCAATCTTATCGACCATGATGGTAAAGGGCGTGCCCAGCATGGAAGTATTCTCCGCTGTCTGGCGGGTCAGATTCAGTTCGTGGCAACGGGAGATCGGCAGCGGTGCGCAAAGCACGCCCCTACCCTCGTGAAGCATAAAGTTCACCTTTTCGGGCGTAATCTTCTCGGCGGCGATAACAAAATCGCCCTCGTTCTCGCGGTCTTCGTCGTCCACCACGATAAGGAACTTGCCGTTCCTAAAATCCTCTATGGCCTCTTCAATTGTATTAAGCAAGGTCACGTTCCTTCAGATAATTCTCGATATACTTACCCAGCATATCCACTTCTACGTTCACCACGGTTCCTGCCACCCAGTTGCGGAGGTTGGTACGGGCGAGGGTCTCCGGAATGATGCACACCCGGATGGAATCCTCGAACTTTTCGGCCACCGTAAGGCTGATGCCGTTCAAGGAAATGGAGCCTCGGCGGATAATGTAGCGTTTCAAGTCGGCAGGCATCTTCAGGTCCACTTCTACGCCGGTTTCCCGGGGCACCACCTGGATGACCTCGGTAATGCAGTCCACATGGCCCATCACAAAGTGCCCGCCCATAAAACTGTCCGCGCGGCAGGGCAGTTCCAGGTTCACCAACTTGCCAGGGGCAGCAGCCTTGAAGGCGGTGTTTTCCACCGTCTGGTGCATCAAGCAGAAGGTGGCCTCGTCTGCGGTGCAGGATTCTACCGAAAGACACACCCCGTCGTTTGCCACGCTGTCGCCCAGTTTGCAGTTCTTAAAAAAGCCCGGAGCCCGGAGCACCATGGAAAGGGCGTCCCCGCGGGGCACAAGGGAAACAATCTCACCCGTTGCTTGAATGATACCTGTAAACATACGGGGGCAAATATAGAAAAAGGGCTAGAAAGCAGAAAATGTAGAGTGCGAAATGTGGGGTGTGGGGGAAGCCTCCCCCTCGCTTCTGCGACTTGTCATCCCCGCGAAGGCGGGGATCTCCTAGCCGCATCCGCTACCCCCTCTCCTAAGGGGCTGAGCCCCTTAAAAACCCCAATCATCCGTCATCCAAACCCGCTTTTTTACAAATCTTTCCCTCGATGTGAATATCTCTCGTTCGCAGATTCACTTTGTTCGACTGCTCACTCGAGAAACTCACATCTCGGTCAAAAAATAAGCGGTTGGCTCGGAAAATAAATGCTTTTGTAGGCGAAACCCGCTTTAGCAGGAACGGTAAGTTACCGCAGGCGGAAACTCTTGTGACTGTTAGTCCCTGCGAGTTTCCTTCAAGAAGCCGCCCCCCCTTGTCATGCCCCGCTTGACGGGGCATCTCCCTTTCATACCATCGTAAAAAAAGCCCGAAGTCTTTGAAACTTCAGGCTCATACTCATATTGCCGTAATGATTACTTTATTCAGAATCCTTGACGCAACGGACGTAATGGCCGTTGGTGATTCTTCTGCGGCCTATTGTAGTACATTCGGAATTCGCATTACAATTGCCCCTTAATCCGTATGTCCTAGCACTCAAAATGCCTCCGGCGTCACTCACATCACCCCTGTCTGGGGAGGCGCTCCAGAAAGACACAATATCGTGGAGTCCGTCATACCCATCACCACCATAATTGTTATCCCTGTCTCCACCTGGAATTGCAGAAAACCCATAGGCATCCAATCCATTCAAACTAAACTCATAGACATCCCAGCCAACTTTTGCCCTAAGGCGTTCCGTTACAGAGACTACATTACCGTCAACTTTATCATTTTTGATTGTGAAAATAAGGCCGGACCAATCAGAAACATTCGGCAATCTCCATCCCTCAGGACAGATACCCTGTATAATGCTATTATCTTGCAACGCACACTTTTTTGCATACAAACCACAGAGGCGCCACCCCCCGCTATCTGCCACAACCTTTATAGAATCAATGGCGGCACCCCAAGTGTAAAGCCTGCCCGCAACATCGCAGTTAGACGGATTATCGTTATAGCAGAAACTTCTTCCCTCCGTAAGGCTCTTGGTGTTTACACTATCCGAATAGTTCAGGCTTTGCGACATCCAATAGAGGGAACCAATTTTTACGTACTTGTATTTTTGGTGGTCACGTTCGTCTTCAAATTCCAAATATTCAACTTCGTCATTCAAGAAGTCTTCGCGTGTAAGCCCATTGAAATCGGAGGGTCTCTTTGCACTGGAACTTTCCACTTTCTTCGACGAAGAGGACTGTGTACTCTGGGAAGATTTTTGCTCGTTCTGATTCACCGAACTAGAACTGGGCTGCATGTTGCTAGACAAGCCGGGAATTGAATTTTCGGTGCTAGAAGAACTAAAAACATTTTGTGAGGAGACAACGGGTTCTTCACCTGCCGAAGAAGTAATGGTTTCTCCCTGCTCTGCCTCCCCCATATCATTCGCAGACGCACTATCGCCGCACCCCATAAATGACGCAACGAGAAGGGCTAAGCCACAGAGAATTGTTGTTTCTTTTTTCGCTTTGAACATAGTCTGCTCCATAAATGCGGATCATCTCGCTAATTAATATAAAAACAAGATTACCCCCCCCACCAAGTAAATTTTTGGTTACGTTTTGTACAACCTTTTACCCTGCAATATCCATCAAATCGAAATACATCAGCCTTGTATGCGGGTCGTTGTCATCCTGCGTCATGAAGCGAAAACCGTTCTTCACGTAGAACGGGACCGCCTCCAAGTAAGCATCCACCGTCAAGAAACGGCAACCCGTCTTGTTCTCTATAACAAACATGGACTTGATGTAATCCAACACCGTAGTCCCAATCTGCCGCCCCTTGGCAGATGTTTCCACACCAAGGCGACACAACTTAACCGCTGGGTAACTTTTCAACCGTTTTTCGTTTGGAAACCCCCGCTTTTTTCGGAATCGATTGAACTCCGCTCGGTCCTTGAAATCCGTAATGGCCACCTTGTCGTTTGCAAGGCTGCAATAGGCGAGAATCTGGCCGGAAACATCGTCTACATAGGCATAGCTAACCGAAAGCAGATGCTTTTGAAAAGCAGAGGCCCGATGAAGAATGAAATCATCCAAGTCAGCATCGCCGCAACTGAAATTTTTCACAATGTTGTTCGAATCAAGCCGAATAAAACTTTTTGTAGATATATCTACACATTGTCGAACCACGGGTCGATACCTCCGTTGGCCGCTTCACGGGCACGCTTCTCAGCCATGCCATGCTCATAGGCCTTTTTCATGAATTCGTAATTCCGCAGGCGGCGGGCACGAATTTCCGGAGGTTCCGGGTGCCGTTCTTCCATACGGGCTAAAAACCGGCGAGCATCCTCGCCGAACAAAATCGGGGTCTCTCGTATTTCGCGAGCCATAATTCCTCTTCTGTTATACCATATAGAAAACTGGCCAAAGGCCAGGCGGCAACCAGTCAAGTCGGTTCATTTATCCATAATATACTAAAAACACATCAAGAAAGCAACAATTCTTGACGACTATCAGAAAAAAATTATCCCGGGTAGTACACCGTCAATATGTCGGAGCCAATCATGGCAGATTCCTTGGCGACGGCGGAATCAGGCAAACCGGGGAACAGCAAGCCTTCGCAACCTTCTTGGGCAACAGGCCTTTCTACGGAAGGGTCGATGGATTTCCATAAATCCAAGCGGTTCCACAATGGCATTTCTTTTTCGGCTTGCACGGCCAAACCAGCGAAAATCTTTGCGGACAAATGCGCACCAGGCTCTACCATCAGGCGATGCATTCCACGGCGAGAAAGCTCATCCAGCATTTGCGTCCAGTTTTCTTCAAAAGTATTGCCACTTAAAAGGATTGCTTCACTTTTGATAGCGGGCTGCTCTACGCAAGTGAAAACAAGAGGTGCAGCGGCATCCACCTTATCAGCACCCTTTCCGTGCGAAAAGAACTTCAATTTCGAAATTTCTGATTCCGTAAACTCGTGATGTCCAGCCCACAAAACTTTTACAGGGCTGTTGCCATGTGCGTAGCGGACATCCAGAGAGGGGTTGTCGGCCAGGAGCGTTCCCGCCCCCACTAAAACGGCGTCGCTCATGGCCCGCAGTTCATGGTTCCAACAGGCGGCTCCCAGCCCTGTAATGCGCAAGGGGGCGGGAACACCTCGGTTGTCCAGCATTCCCATGAAGCCGTTTTCAGAGACGGCAACCTTTACTTCTACAAAAATCCTCTCGTTACGAACAAAATAATCGTAAGCTTCAAAGAACCTTTCTATTTCGGCGAAGACCACAGAGCCGTCGTTTTCTGATTCGTCTGGAGCGAGCGTCATGCAACCTTCGGCAGAGCAGGTGTCGCTCCAGCCGCTTTCGGCATGGGCCCGCAGGCAGGCGTCCTTGCCTTCGTAAACCTTGATGCCTGCCGCCTCCAGAATGCCACGGCTCTTTCCGCGGACCTGTGGATTCGGATCTGCATGGGCATAATAGACTTCGGAGATTCCCGCCTCGATGATGGCCTTTGTGCAGGGGGGCGTGCGGCCATAATGGCAGCAGGGCTCCAGCGTCACGTAAATGGCCGCGCCGCGGGCCAGCTCGCCCGCGTCACGCAGAGCCATGACTTCGGCATGGGCGTTCCCGGGACTCTGCGTACGCCCCCTGCCCACTACCAAGCCATCTTTCACTACAACCGCACCTACCGCCGGATTGGGGCGGCTTACGCCTATCGAGAAGAAGGACTCTTCAAGTGCAAGTTGCAGGTAATTCATGAAGCCTGGGTGTTTACTGCAAAAAAGTGACCAAACTACTACTGCTTCGGGAAGGCCAGGAACCCGCCCACCACGTTGAACACCTTCTCGTATCCGTTTTCAATCAAGAAATTGGAAGCTGCCATGCTGCGCTTGCCGCTGCGGCAGTAAATCAGAAGGTCCTTGTCCTTGGGGAATTCCGCCAAGCGCTGCTGTATTTCCTGAAGAGGAATGTTCACTGCACCAGGAGCCATGCCCTCGGCTACTTCGGAGGGTGTACGCACGTCAATCAACATAGCACCGGCCTTGCTCATTTCTAGAGCCTTATCCCAGTCAACGTTTGTAATAGTCGCCTCAGGCGACGTCGCTTTAGGCGCCTCTGCCGCAGGAGCAGCCTCGGCAGCCGGGGCCGGGGTTGCCGGGGCAACAGCCGCTACGGTAACAGGAGCTTTCTGCTCCACAACAGCCTCTTGCTTTGGCGTTTCATTACAACCCACAACAACCAGAGCCATACCGAACATAAGTCCAAACATTTTTTTCATCTTATACCTCTTTGTTTTTAGGAACTATTCTAATGTAGGCACACAAGGCCTGATGAACAACACCTGTTTCCACCTTCAGCGGAACCACATTGAAAATCATGGGTTCATCCAACTTATCGCCCTCTGATATCCAGGATATGCGACGTCCAGTTTCAAAAACCTCCGACAGAACCCTGCTAAAATACAGTAACGGCTTAGAATCCACTACGCTACTCAAAGCCATTCCTTGAATAGAAGACAAATCCTGAATTTTGAAGGCATTAGCAAAGCATTGGTTAGCCCCAAGAATCTTATAGTCACGGTCCACCCAGAACACACGCAAGTCAGGCAAAGACATTGCCGCCGAGAACAAGGCATTCTCGTTTTGATCTGGGTCAAAGATAAAGTTGCCCATCATCAGGTCTAGGCGGTTCGCCACCCCCTGAAATACCAAATTCCCTTCCAAGTCATAAGAAAGCAAACCACGGAGGTTATACCAAACTAGCGACCCATTTTTGTTATACAGGCGAATTCTCACTGGTGGGTACAGCTTATTTTTTTCGGCACCACTCTTATCGTCCTTGTATTCCCGAATATAGCGGTTCATCAACTTTTCCAAAAGAGCCACATCTTCTTCGAAAACAATGCTCGACAAATCTATACCACCCGCTGACTGCGGAACTACCAAAAAATCATCATCTGGAATGGGTGTCAAGAATTTCACCAATCTTTTCTCTACATCCATGCTCCACAAAAAGGCTTCGGTAGTCTTCCTCATCAGGTCCAGGTTATCTTGCAACGCCTTACGTTCCCTACGACTTTCCTGTTCCCTGGTAATATTCTTTATGAAACAAACATAATTGAACTCCGACAAAGAAATCCGGTGAATGAAGCACCGCAGTTCATACCACAAAATATCCTTATCATCTAATTTTATCGAAAAAAGGAATGGGATATCCCTGTGTTTTTCGGTTTCCATGAAAAACAGGCGCATGCGGCCCCAATCCTTGGTGTCTAGAAGCTCCTGAAAGCCCTGACCCTGAACTAGCCTTTCTATTAAGGGTTCCTCCACAAAGAGAGGCATACTATACAGGTACTCCAGATGTTGAGACAACACCACAATCCCTTCGCTTACATTCTTACCAAAACGCTTGTAGAATTTCTGCCTCTTGCGGCTATCTCTAAGCAGCATCAAGCAAACTACACAAACCACAACAAGTAGAACCCCGATAGCAGCCGAAGCCAGGGCCCAGTCAACATTTCCGATTTTAGGAATCGCCGTCATGTTTCTGAAGATACATTTTTTTCCGAACCCATAACCCGTTCCACCCTAAATTTCCATTACCAAAGCCATGCGTTCCACCCCATTCCAAGAATTTCAGGTTTACAACCAGTTCCACTCCCACGCAAAAGCGGGGAAAATGATAAAACCCAGAAAGCGAGCCGAATTTAAAGAAAAAAGTGTGTCCAAGACTCAAGTCTTTACCATCTGACTCCACTGACAGAGAAAACATATCCGTCGGTTTCCAAGAAATACTCCCCCTTCCACCCCACAGTTCATCGGTAAAACCCATTGCCCAGAGGGATCCACAAAAGGCCCCCCATTCCAATCCCGCCCCAAATTTTAGCCGATGGCGTACCCATCGAGCATCCCCAGGAATCCAGCCCAGCAACGTTCCGTAACTTGCCCCAAGCACCGCAGGGCCATACCCGTAGGCGGCATCCAACTCACCGTAATGCTCCCTAAAAAGGCTGTCCATTTCACCATAGTAGTAGTAGAAGGCGACACGATATACAGAATCGCCCCACTCCCCCGCCGCACTCATAGCCCATTCGTCGGGGACCTCGGGAACATTCCAGTAAGAAAAGCCAAAGGAGGGCGTTCCCCGCCTTGCCGGGCTGGAATACCACCCTGGAAGTCCTGCAGACTGTACCGCAACTTTTTTCACAAAGGGCACCGGGGAATCCATGGCAAAAACCACCCCCGACATCAAAAGTACCACAGAAAACCTACGGACGAACGACAATTCCCACCACCTTTTCAAAAGCTCCACAAGTTATCTTGACGTACGCAGCCCCCACCCCCGTGTATTCCTGCACAGGCACTTTCCACCACGTGTTGGACATTGCCGGAATTTTCTGTTTCCAGACCATTTGACCGGCACTATCCAGCAAATTCAACATCACCTCACTATCACTTTCCACCCTCACCTGCAGGTAATCACCCCTTTTCCGCAGTACCCTGGACGACAGTTTGTACAAAAAGGGTTCCTGGCTATATTTTTCAGAATTTCTCCCCTGAAACCCCGGCGTATTCTCGGCCTTTCCGGTCTTGGGATTGAACCCTAAGGGACAATCTACCGTAAACTTGTCCCAATTAGCACTGTCCACAACAGCCTCCCCAAAACAAAGCGAAAAGGAGCCAGCCGTATTGTTCAGGTATCCTATAGAAGCTTGAATCAAGGACACATCACGGTAGACAATTTGTTCCCGCAAAGACGCCGTATCCCTAGACACAAGGACACTTTCATAAGGGCCTATAGAATCGCCTTCGGTCCCCCAAAAAGTTCCACGATTACAATGCCTGATTCTTGACAAAGGAAGCCGCACCTGTGAAGCATTGTAAATTTCTACCCACTCCGGCACAGGCTCTTCTGGACAATGGTGAATTTCCGTAATCATCAACGGAGAATTGCCCACCTTTGCCAAGAGGGTGTCCAGGCTATTATTGACAGAAATCTCGTCATCGCTCACCTGCAAGTGCAGCCAAACAGGCCCCTTGGCCGACACGGCAAAAGAAAAGAATTCGTTTACGCGCAGAGAATCCACCTTACCGCCTTCGGAAGGGAACAAGTCCCTATACTGATAGCGCAACCAAGTTCCCTTACAACCAGAAAGTCTGCCGGACACCCACCAGTAGTCGCCCCTAGACTCATATTCTACCCGAGATATACCACAATCATCCAAGTCCAGCTCATATTGAGGGTTGCCATACCCCGGAGTGGGCTCGTCCAAAAGCCACTGATCCCCGTAGCCCTTTCGCTGGAACGACTTTCCCGGTTTTGGCTTGTCCAGCTTAACGGAGTCCGAACAAGCGCCCGTCTGAAGTTTCCAGGTGGACTCCCTAGAATTGGGAAGCGTATAGCTCCCAAGGTCCCCGCAAACGACACCCGCCATTTCTGGGCACAAGCTATTACCATGAGAAAGGAAAAAACGATCGCCCTGCGGATATGCAAAACCAAGGGCCAACTTTTCATCCATGGAGACAAAGAGGGATTCCGCCCTAAAGGACGAATCCATGCGGATTTCCACGAACTCCCCCTGCTGGTCCGCCACGTCTGTCGGATCGGGAAATATTTCCACAAACTGGGGACAGGCCGCCACCAGGGAGGAAAGAAACAGGATGTATTTCAAGATAAAACCCCTAGGGGTTTTCCCTTACTGCTACCCCGAAGGGTGCCACCTTGCGGAACAGGTCAGGGGAGCTCAATCCACGGCGTAGTCGCCGGGGAGCATATAGGCAAGGGGATTCACGGCCACGTTGTTCACCCAGACCTCGTAATGAAGGTGAGGGCCAACAGAACGACCGGTGTTTCCCATATAACCAATAATCTGGTAACGACGGACAAACTGTCCCGGATTGACCAGGGACATCTGCATGTGGCCATAGCGGGTCACGATACCGTTGCCATGATTGATAGTCACGAAATTTCCAAAGGTAGAGCTCATCTGGGCCACATCTACCACGCCGTCAGCAGCGGCAAAAATGGGCGTCCAGCGGTCATTGGCGATATCCACGCCATAATGCATTTTCCCAACTTCGCCCGTAACAGGATGGATACGGGGACCAAAAGAAGAAGCGTAACGCCCCTGGGTCGGAGAGATGGAGGGGACAAAGCGCCAGGCAGATTGTTTCTGCTTGATATAGTCAGTCAGGTCGCTGAAGGCTCCGCTGTTATTGTCCAGCTTGCCATGCAAGCGGTTCGCCTCTTCTTTCAAGTTCGCCATCTTCTCGAAAACCGGAGAAGTTTCCATGAGCAGCTTGGAGTTGGGTTCCACAGAACCACCAGTACCCAGATTTCGTTCCTCTTCGTCTGGCAGGGGCAGGCCATATTTGGAATGGAGCCTCTGTTCATCACCAAGAAAATCTGCAGAAGTCCGGTTCAGGTAATCCAAAGTTCCCTGAATCTGGGACAACTCCCGGTCCAAACCGGCACGGTCATCCAGGACATGGCCCAAAAGACCACGATAGGCCGTTGTTGCTGTAAATTGTGCAAGGAAGAGTACAAAGCCCACCACTAAAACGAACTTCAAAAAAGGAAGTCCCCGAAACACCAGCGACGGCACGTGAAGGGTCACGGACCGCGAGGAATTCTGAAAGTGTATAGTGGTCTTTACAAAATTCACGGGGCAAAAGATAGAAAAAAGAGGTCTTGGGGAACACCCTTTCCCCGTTTTTTTCAGTTTCTGCCCCATAATTGGCGTTTTTAGCGTAAAAAAGCCCCTTAAAAACGTTTAAAACCGCTTTTTCTAAAAAAAATATATACATACATAAATGTTTTTATGTAAATTACAAGGACAGGCCGTAAAAAGCCGTTTACCCTTGGAGATATTATGAGCTTACTGGATGCATTTAAACCGAAATGGCAGAATTCCAACCCCGACAGACGCATCGAAGCAATCGAGGAGATGGGACCTTCCAATCAGGACACCTTTGAAAGAATCGCCCTGTACGACGAAGACGCAAGCGTACGTACCGCAGCCATCAAAAAGTTAACGGTCATTTCCGCCCTCGCGCAAATTTCAAAGAACGACAAAGACGCCCACGTCCGCCGACTGGCCGAATCCCGTTATTTCGATGAAATTGTCCGTAAGCTCAAGGAACTCCGCGCAGTCTCCCCCGAAGCCCTGCGTTTCATTAGCGAACTGAAAGACACCCGCTACGCCGAAGACCTGATCAAGAACCTGCCCTCTGCAGAACTCCGACTGGAATTGGTGAAACAAATCAGCAAGGCAAACCTGCTGGCCTTGGCCGCCACCAAGGATACCGTCGAGAAAGTCGCCATGGAAGCCGTAGGCAAGCTTTCTTCAGAGTCCCTGTTGCAAGACGTGGCCAAGTCTTCCAAGCACACCTCTGTCCGTAAAGTCGCCGCCGACAAGATCAAGGCCATGCAAGAGGCCGCTGACGGAGGAAAGCGCGCCCAGATGCTTCTTATGAGCAAGAGGGAAGCCCTCATCCAGCAGGCACACCACCTGGCCGCCCAGAAGGACCCCATTTCTGTCAAGTCCCAGTTCAAGGACCTGATGGAAGAAGCGGCCGCCCTAGGCATGGGCCCGGCCCAAGCAACTTTAGACGGCATCTATGCCAGCTTCAACAAGTTCTGTGACGAAGCCGATGCCGCCCGTATCGCCGCCGAGAAGGCCGAAGCCGAAAAGCAAGCTCTGGTCGCCCACCTGATGGAGACCTTTGCAGAATTGGAAAACCTTGTTAACGAGAACAAGGTCCAGGAATGTGCAGAACGTGTCGACCAGATCATCAATGAATGGAACGACAACAAGTCCAAGATGACACCTGACGCCATTCGCAAATTCAATCAGGTATTCTTCAAGGTACAAGACCTGAAGAAAAAAGAAGCGGCCACCGAAGAAAGCGCCCCTGCCGAAGCAAAGGAATCTAGCCGCAGAGAAATGCTGGACCAGCTGCAGGCTCTCGCAGACACAGAAACCACAGAAACTACATCCAAACATCTGCACGGTATTGTGCGGGAATGGGAAAAGCTTCCCCTGCTGGAAGGCGATGACCCGGAACTGCAGGAATACAACACTCTCCGCAGCAAACTGGGCGAAAAGATTGCAGCCTTCAACGCCTCGGCTCAGGAACGCTTTGAAAAGAATTCCGAGAAACTCAAGGCTATTATCGAGCGCGTCAAGGGTTTCAACGAAAACGAGGATTTCAAGGAACTGAGTCTCAAGCTCAGAAACGCCTACCAGGAATGGAAAGACATCGTAGGCGACCAAAAATTCAAGTACCACGACTTGTGGCTGGAATACAAATCCGCTACGGAACGATTCCAGGAAATGCGCCAATGGCAGTCTTGGCACAACGAGAACGACAGGGCCTCCATCCTTGAAGAGCTGGAGAACCTTGCCAATGAACCCGGTAGCCAGGATGTTCTGGACAAGCTCAAGAACCTTTCTAACAAGTGGAAAAATATCGGTCCCATCTCGCCTACCAAGTTTGCCGAGTTCAAGGACAAATTCCAGGGCCTGTTCGAGAAAATCAAGGAAAACTGCGCTCCCTTTATCGAGGAACGCCTGGCCCAGAGGCAAAAGAATCTGGAAGAAAAGGAAGCCCTATGCCAGAAGGCCGAAGATCTCCTGAACAACGCCGAGATTTTCTGGAAGGACAAGTTCAAGACCATGCAGGAAATCCAGGAATCCTGGAAAAACATCGGCATGGTTCCCAAAGAAAGCCTGACCGCCCTGATGGAGCGTTTCAAGAAGATTACGGGCGAGTTCTACGCCAAGCACAAGGAAATCCTGAAGCAAGAGGACAAGACCCGCGAAGACAACTACGAACGCAAGCTGAAGCTCTGTGAAGAAGCCGAAGCCCTGAAGGAATCTACCGACTGGAACGCCACTTCCGGCAAGCTCAAGCAGCTGCAAGAATCCTGGAAATCCATCGGACCTGTTCCCAAGAGCAAGTCCGAAGAAATCTGGGCTCGCTTCCGCACAGCCTGCGACGCCTTCTTCGAAAAGAAGCGTGGCCATTTCGAAGAGATGGACGCCTCCAAGCAAGAGAACCTGAAGAAGAAAGAAGAACTCTGTGCAAAGCTTGAGGCCCTGGATCTGTCCACGATTTCCCAAGAGGTAATCGACACAGTGAAGGGTCTAGAAGCCGAATGGAAAGAAATCGGCATGGTTCCCAAAGAAGCCATCGAGACCATCAACGGCCGCTTCGGGAATTTCGTCAACCAGTTTGTGGACAAATACGCCCAGGTGAACGAAGAAGTCAAGAAGCAAGTCGCCGGCATCAAGGCCAAGAAGCAGGAAATGATCGAGAAGGTGAAACAGTTCGCCGAAAGCGCTGGCAGCAACCAGCTGGCAGACGCCGTCCGTGACCTGCAGAAGGAATGGCGAGAGCTGGGATCTTGTGGCATGGAAGAAGCCGCGCTGCAGAAGGACTTCCGCGAGACCTGCGACGACTTCTTTACCCGCAGACGCGACCAGCTGGACATTCAGGAACAGGCAAGGCAGAACAACCTTCAAAAGAAGATTCTGCTGTGCGAACAAGCTGAAGACCTGCTGACGGACTTGAACGAACAAACTGTAGGTGGCGCCATGAACAAGGTGAAGCACCTGCGTCGCCTCTGGAAAGAGGTGGGTGCCGTTCCCCGCAGCGAATCCGACAAGGTGTGGAAACGTTTCAATTCCGCCTGCGACCAGGTATTTGCCTTCGGCCGTAAGGACGAACCTATGTCCGAAGAAACGCCCAGCGCACCTTCTTCTGAAGAACAGGCCTGATGTACCCCCCGTGGACATCGGTTGAAGACGCTGCCCGTCTGTTACAAGACGGACAGGTCGTTGCTATACCTACAGAAACCGTTTACGGCCTGGCAGGCAATGCCTATAACCCGGAGGCGCTGGCCAAGATTTTTGCGGCCAAGGAACGCCCTACCTTCGACCCCCTGATTGTCCATATAGCCGACATCGCTCAGTTGCAGGATATCGCCCAAGACATTCCCGATGCAGCCTACCGACTAGCCGAAGCCTACTGGCCGGGCCCCATGACGCTGGTGCTCCCCAAGAAGGACTGCATTCCGGACCTGTGCACCAGCGGATTGCCGTCGGTGGCGGTGCGTTTCCCGTCGCACCCCATTGCCCAAGAAATTATCAAGAAATCGGGTCTGCCTCTTGCAGCCCCCAGTGCAAACCTGTTCAAGCATGTAAGCCCCACTACGGCTATGCATGTGGCCGAACAGCTGAGCGAACGCATTGCGGGCATTGTAGACGGAGGCCCCTGCCAGGTAGGCGTGGAAAGCGCCATTGTCTCCCTGCTTGGAGCGATTCCCACCATCCTAAGGCCAGGAGCCATTACCGCCGAAATGGTGGAGAATGTTCTCGGCAAAGTCAAGCTTGGCATTTCCAGTTCCAAGCCGGGCAAGCCCATGACGGCGCCAGGGCAGTGCGACACCCACTACAGACCGCAGGTACCGCTATATTATGGGCCAATAAAAAAAGACTACAAGTTGCCGACCCGAACCGTGAGAATTGCATTCGGGACGACAGAAGGTCCGATTCCAGCAACTGTTAATTTGTCTAAAACTGGCGACCTGGTGGAAGCCACCGCCAAGCTATACGCCCTGATGCACGAACTGGACAGGCCTGAATACGACCTGATTCTGGTGGACCCTATTCCGGACACGGGACTGGGGATGGCGCTGAATGACAGGCTGCGGCGCGCGAGTATCAAGAAGTTTTAGTAAAGCACATGGATCCTCGCCGGAGTTTACCCTGAGCGAAGTCGAAGGGCGTCGAAGATGACGTGGAGAGGCAAATGCGCATTCTCTCTCGTCTCTATCGCTACACTCCTGAGTTGATCGAAGATGACGTGGGGAAAAGCAAAGGGCCTCGGTAAATACCGAAGCCCTTCGTTGTAATCTCAAGTAGTAGAATTACTTTTCGATTTCGTACTGAGCAACCAGGTTGCCTTCAGCGTCAAGAGCGCGGACAACGTTTTCGTCGCGCTGGAGAGTGAGGTTAGCCTTTTCGCCGTTAGCAGCGGTCACTTCCACAGAGAGAGTACCGTCAGCATTCTTGACAGCGGCGATGGAGTTGCCCTGGTCATCCTTCTCGAAGTAGGAATCGCCAGAAGCGAGAGGGTTGGAGCCAGTCCAGAATTCGATGGTATTCAGCACAAGACCGTCCACGAGGAACAGGCAGATGCCGTACACCGGCAACCAGAACAGGATGAAGTGAACGATGGAGTTAATCCACTTGTCACCAAGGGTTCCGTTCCAATCGTGAAGCTTGTTGAAGCAAGCGTTCTTGCCATAGCAGCCGGAAAGAACGATCATGCCTGCGCAGAGAAGGGTAACAATACCTTTTTTCATTGTTTTTTACTCCTTAAGGATTGAGTTTATCGTATTACGACGAAAAAAATATAACTAAAAGGGGGTAATTTTGGCTATACACATTAAAAAGGACTTATTTTTTTGATAAGGCTCACACATAGCTTAATATACGCATTTTATGCGTGGAATCGTAGGTCGTGTCCTCACCCCTATTGACCACATGCCACGGACTTCGTCATTTAATTAAATTCAATAAAAAACGACATGAAAGAAGCTAGAGCCGTAAAGTTTTCCCAAAGCACCATATTCAAGAGCCTATTGCTCCTGATTCTTTCTACGGCGTTGATAGCCACTATCAGTATCTTTTTCTTTGCCAGGGGCCAAATTAACACCCTGATTAGCTGGAGTAGCAACAACAACCGAGCCCAACTGCGGCAGATGGTCATCGCCGCAAACAACGAAATCCGCCTTTTCGCAAACCGCATTATCTTCTTGACCCATACAACCGAAATCCAGAGCCTAGACTCCGCCACAGCCGGGGCCTACCTGAACAGCGACAATATCGCCTCCCTTTTTAACAACGACGAAACAATTAACCTCTATGACGACGCAAATCACCTGATCTGCGAAAGGGAAAACGACTTCGCCGACGAAGAAGTCCATCTCCATACCGACATCACAAAGATACCCAAGCACAATTCCTACTTTGGCCCCTGGTGCATCGATGACGAACATTCCATGCCGACCCGCATATTCGCATCAGAAGTCGTCAAGGACGGGAACAACCACGGCATCCTGCTTGCGAACTTTTCTTTTTCACGTCTAGAAAAATACTTTGCCGACTGCAAGGTGGGGAAAAACGGATTCGTAATAGCCATCTCTGAAAAAGGCGAGATTCTGTACCTTCCCAGTTTCAAGGAAACGGGACGAAAACTGATGAAAATCACGGACCTAGGCTTTGATCACTTTGATCCGCAAAGGTACGAAGTTCCAACGCCTTCCTTTGTCAAGCTCAAAAGTGGCAAGGAATACCTGGTCAACTATGAATACAGCCACCTTTTCCACTTTGGACTGCTTACACTACAACCCAGAAAAGAAATCGAGGACATGGCTTCGGCCATTAAAAAGTCCAGTCTGCTGTTCCTCATAGGCACATGCATTGTCACTTGCCTTATCTCGCTATGGATGTTCCTCATTTTAGGGAAGCCCCTGAACAAGCTGATTGGGCACATGAAAAAGATTACCAACGGCAATCTTGACGTTCCCGAAATTCGGTTCGGTGGACGCAATAACGAAGTGGGACAGCTTTCCAAGGCATTCAACATAATGTACGGCACCATCAGACGCCAGTTCAAGGAACTGCAATCCCATAGGGAAATCCTGGAACAGGAAGTTAACGAACGAACGCAGGAATTGGAAGAAGCCAACAAGAAACTACGCATCATGTCCCGTACGGACGAACTGACAGAGCTTCCCAACCGTCGAAGCATTCACGAGTGTATCGAAAACGAGATTAGCCGCATTTCCAGGACACGCAAGCCCCTGTGTTTTGTCTTTATCGACATTGACCATTTCAAGAAGATCAACGATACTTACGGGCATTCCTGTGGCGACGAGGTGCTGAAATCCGTAGCCAAAACCATACGCGGACTCTTGCGGAATTATGACATCGTGGGCAGGTACGGCGGCGAGGAATTTCTGGTTCTGCTCCCCGAGACAGACCTGGATGGAGCCACCATAGTGGCAGAGAGGTTCCGAGAACAGGTAGAGGAACAGTCCATCAAGTATGCCGACTACCTCATCAATGTCACCATCACGCTGGGCGTTTCCAAATATGACGGACGTCTCGGTGCCGACCGCAGCATTCAAATGGCCGACAAAGCCCTTTACGAAGGCAAGGAAGCCGGCAGGAACAGGGTTGTGGTCTGGACCCCGGACAGGACATCCGAAGAAGATTACCGAGCCGCAGCCATAGAAATGGCCCGGCATAGATAAGTTAATGAGGAATAAGCATTAAGTTTCGCTTTAGAAGCTTTAACTGCTGACCTGAAAAAGATTTCATTGTCTTTTCCGAGCTCACAGGAAACATAACCAGGTAGCCATCTGGGCAATCATCCGGATTGAACGCTATACTATAGCCAGCGGCATCCATCATTTTATACGCTCGGTTCGGAACATAATAGTCCCGTGCACCCGTCGACTCGCCCTTCTTGTACAATCCGCTTCTCAAAAGTTCAGGACAAGAAGGCGTGTCCTCAAGGCCATCTTCCAAAATGGACAGGTCATGATAACCTTCTAGATCAGCCCAGGTGGATGTGGTGTGGCGAAGTCCAAAAAAATGTCCCGTTTCGTGAACTGCAATTTTTACAATTTCCGCTGCGGCAAGGGGGCGTTCTCCCGAAGCAGACAGCGCGTGGCTCCCAACAACCACCGTACTACCCATGCCCCCAACGAGATTCGCGGCAAAGAGACCTGCAAAGCCGAGAACATTCAATTC
The DNA here is from genome assembly GCA_017475045.1 of Fibrobacter sp. Taxonomy (GTDB): domain Bacteria; phylum Fibrobacterota; class Fibrobacteria; order Fibrobacterales; family Fibrobacteraceae; genus Fibrobacter. Next base: position 112,846 of record JAFVGH010000068.1, read on the forward strand.
TTCAATGCGATGTACAAGAACTATATCCAAGGCAGATTCCACGCCCTTTGCAGGCCAATTTCCCAGTTCGGACAAGCTCATATCCTGTGAAGAAACCCCTGCATGCCAATGTTTATCCGATGGGTAATTCTGTCCAAGGGTCGGGTGATTTTCAGCCCGATTGACATAAATGGTATCAATAACAAAGGTCGAGTAATTTTCCCTGAACGCCCGAACTAGAAGTCTTGCAAGGCTATCCATAGAGGGAGCGCCTTCGATAGACTCTATAAGCCCCACCGATATCAGGTTCAAGGACAACGTGTCGGAATAAATTCCATCTCCTTCAAATTGGACATTAGGAGTCCGTCCCTTGTAATAGTCATCGTCTTCAACCAAAGTAAGCATCCACTCAGACCGCTGATTTTCCTCGCAAACAAAGGAAAAGACATACCGTCCGCCAGAGATTTGTGGCTTTAGCGTCTCTATTTTGGACATTCCATACTTTCCATTTGGGGTCGGGTAAACGCGGAATAATTGCATTTTCGGAGCCTCGTGGGTGGAATCAACCCCGAACGAAAGCTTATAATGCCCGCCTGGATGAACAACCATCATAATACCCGTAGAAAGATGAGCATCAACGGAATCTCCCAGCGCCAGGTCATTGGGAAAAATGGCAAAAAGGTCTTCGTCCCTAGGGTAAACGATCTTTTCCGGGTCAGATGGTTCGGAACAACCATCCAAGGAAAAAAGAAAGATGAAAAAAATGAACAGGGGCCAGGCTTTTTTTGCAACAAAAAAGCGTCTTATACAAAGAGGAGCAAAAAAAGTATGCCGAGCCATGCCCAAAAGTTACAAAAACAAGCCCCACAGGATTACACAAGATGACGTTTTTTTCTTCTTTTCGAGAATTAGCAAGTCCACTGGCAGGGAAACCTGCCCTGGTCGCCGCACTGACACTAATGGTGACCATTGCCGCAATGGAAAAGCCTCAATACGGGGCTATTCTTTTGATTTTAATGTGGGCGCTGGTCCATACTTTTGGAAGGTTCCTCCAGAAGGTCGTTCTTGTGGCTTTGCTGGCGGGAATAGCGAGTATTTTTTGGGGGTCGGTAGCAGAGGTGCCAGGAAATCTGGTCGCAGAGGTGCCGCCCAGTGAAGGCTGCGGGACCGTTGAGGCAGTGCTCCCCCGAAGTAACGGGGCGGCGTTTATTGTAAAGTCAACAATCCCCGACAGCAATAGTTATTGCAAAAATGGTGCCAAAACGGCACGCGTGCGGCTTACTGAAAAGCGGGAGTTGCCCCGTGTGCCGGAGCCCGGAGATTCCATCTGCTACGAAGCGGCCTGGTACCCGGTGGAGCCTCCGACGGTTCCCGGGGCGTTTGATACCCGCAAGTGGCTGGAGGGCCAGGGACTCGTGGCCTACGGAAAGTTCAAACATTGGAAAAGCTGGCGGGGCAGTTGGAATCCCGAGCGGAGCTTTTACCATTTCAGGAACTGGATTAAGGCAAGGCTCTCCCGGTTTTTGGACCCGGCGGAAACAGGGCTCTTGATGGGGCTCCTGGCCGGGGACAGGAGCGGCATACCCGAGGCCCTACGGAGCGATTTCCAGCGGTCGGGACTAGTGCACGTTCTAGCAATTAGTGGTTTCCATGTTGTTTTGCTGGCAGGGCTCCTGATGACGTTTCTGAAGGCGACGGGACTCCCCCACAGGATTGTGCGAGTGGTGGGAATACTGCTCCTGGCCATCTACGTGCCTGTTACCGGAGGCTCCCCTGCGGTGACCCGTGCCGTCATCATGTTTGCCGTACCGCAAGTGGGCATGCTTTTCCAACGGCCGGCGAGTGCGCTGAACAGCCTGGGAGTGGCTCTGATCGTTATACTCTTGCCGAACCCCCAGGTACTCTGGAATCCGGGCTTCCAGCTTTCGGCGGCTGCCACCGTGGGAATCATTCTCGGTTCCAGCCACAATCCCTTAAGGGCCTTACCCGAAACCCTTTCTAAAAACAGGCTATGGGGCAAGTTCCAGAGTTTTATACTGGAGCCTACCTACACCACCGTTTGCGCCACCTTGGCGACGGCGCCCTTCCTGATTTACCATTTCAAGACCCTGGCTCCCCTGGCCTGGCTCGGGAATATTGTCATCGTGCCGCTGATTTCTTGGGGCATGGAGGCGGGGCTTTTTGCGCTGCTGTCGCCCTTCGACTTTCTGACGGAGACCTTCTGTAGCGCCGCCTCGGTTATGCTTAGGTGCGCGAGCCTACTGACACGCCTACTTTCCGATTCCTCGGTGGCTTCGGTAACAGTGGGGCCCTACCCGCCCTTTGTGCTGTTGCTGATGGGATTTGTATTTGCGCTACTCCCCAGCACCCGCAGGAGCCGGCTGGGAGGAATATTGTTTGTCTTAGGCATTTTATTTTTCAGTTGCTTCTATCTTGTGTGTAGCTATAGGGATGTGGCACGCCCCTCCTGGAAACTGACCGCCATCGATATCGGGCAAGGAGATGCCATCTTGATCACCACGCCCTCGGGCAGGAACATTCTGATTGATAGCGGGCCAAACGACCGCAGGGATTCCGGCAAGGACATTATCGTGCCGTTCCTGCGACACTCGGGAATCCTTACGCTGGATGCTCTTGTGGTGACCCACGCCGATGCGGACCATTTCGGAGGGGCACTCGGAATTGTGGGGAGTTTTCCTGTAAAGGAACTCTGGGTCAGCGAATGCGCAAGGCTGGAGCCCAAACCCGCCTGGATTAAAACCATGGCCGTGGCGCTAGAACGGGGAATTCCCCTGCGAGATATCGGCAGGGGCTTCACCTGGTCGGACAATTCCATGGAAATCCGGGCGCTCCATCCGGTGTCTGCAGGAACATGCGGCGAAACCAACGAAGAAAGCATAACCTTCCGGGTGAAGGGCCTGGGGCATTCTGCCGTGCTGACCGGCGACCTGACGGTGGCGGGAGAAAGAAAAATCCTGAAGTCGGGAATGTTCCTTAAGAGCGATGTGCTGAAGCTGGGCCATCACGGCAGCAAGACCTCTAGCAGCCGGAACTTTTTGACGGCGGTAGGGCCAAAGCTGGCCCTGGTTTCTAGCGGCCGGAAAAACAGGTTCCGTCACCCCCACAAGCAGGTCACGGACCGGCTGGACTCCCTGAGCATTCCTTACCTGAACACAGCAAAACGCGGGACCATCACCGTGCAGTTCACCCCCGACACCATGCTGGTGGAGACCATGCTACCGGGGGAATAATTTTACCGGCCGTTCAGCAGGATTCGGGCGGGGTTGTGGAGGATGCCGTTGGAGGCGATGGAGCTGTAGCCTTCGTGGACAGAGGCGATGGGGTGACCCGCTTCATCAAAGAGGTTCGACTCCCCTTCGATGGTAGTGAACTTTCCGCCCGCTTCCTGGAACAGCAGCGGATAAGCGGCGATGTCCCACAGGGAGACAACAGGGTCCACCATCACTTCGGCACGGCCCGATGCCACCAGGTAATAGCCATAGCAATCGCCCCAACCGCGGTAAAGGTTTGCACTCCGGCGAAGTTTCGCGAAGCCCTCGCCAAAGCCCACCGTTTCCATGGTATTCACCGTTCCCGAAAGTACCAGGGCGTCAGCCAAAGAATGAACTCTAGAGCAGCGAACCGGGTTCCCGTCTAGGAAGGCTCCGCCGTCTTGAACCGCCCACACGGCGCTATGCAGGGCCGGTATGCGGATGACGCTTGCCACGGGGACGTTCTTACGGTAAAGGGCGATTAGCGTGCCGAAAAGGGGAACGCCACGAATAAAAGACTTGGTGCCATCGATGGGGTCCACAATCCAGCGGTATTCCTTGTCCGAAAGGCCGTCGCCAAATTCCTCACCCAAGACGCCAAAGTCAGGCGTCTCCTTGAGCCAGAATTCACGGAGCAGTTCTTCGGTGCTCTTGTCGGCGAGGGTCACGGGAGTCCTGTCCGCTTTCCACTCAACGCTCAGCCCTTTCCTAAAATACTTTAGGATGTTCTCTTCGGCCATCTCAGAGGCCTTGAGTGCAATTCTCAGAAGATCCATGTTTGTAGCGGTTGCAGGCATCTAGACCTCCTCTTTCCACTTTTTGACTAGGGCGATTAGAAGTTCATTCTCTTCGGGCTTGCCCACCGTAACACGCACATGTTCAGGCATGCCAAAACTGGTAAGCCCGCGGATAATCATACCGTTCTGTTCCAAGAATGCCACAAGTTCCTTGGCCTTAGCGCCAATGTGTACGCAAATAAAGTTTGCCTGTGTGGGCAGCACCTTGAAGCCGAGGCCTTCAAAGGCCTTGTCCAAAAAGGCGATTCCCTCGGCGTTCATCTTGCGAGTTGCCTCTACGTGGTCGGTGTCGCCAAGGGCGGCGATGGCAGCTACCTGAGCAGCCTGGTTCACGTCAAAGGGGGGCTTCACCTTCCACAAGTGACGGACCACTTCGGCACTGGCCATGGCATAGCCTACGCGAAGACCAGCCAAACCGTAAATCTTACTGAAGGTGCGGTTGATAAACAGGTTGGGAAATTCATCAAGGGCCCCCACCAGCTTGGGATAGTCGGGAGCCGTGGCAAATTCGGAATAGGCTTCGTCCAAAAAGACAAGCACATTCTTCGGGACATTCTTCAAGAAGTCGCGAATTTCAACCTCGTTATAATAAAGGCCCGTAGGATTGTTGGGGTTGCAAATGAAAACCACGCGGGTCTTCTCATTCACGGCCTTCGCAAGCTCGTCAAGACTCGTCTTGGACTCGCCCGCACCCACGCCAATGAATTCCGCCCCGTTGGAAAGAGTGGTAAACTTGTAGACGGAGAAAGTGGGCGTGATGGCCACGCAGTTGTCGCCCTGACGGATAAAGGCCTTACCTACCATGTCGATAATTTCGTCGGAGCCGTTGCCCACCACGATCTGTTCCGTCTTGACACCGAACTTTTCAGCCAAGGCACGAATCATGGAGGGTGCGTCGCCACGGGGATAAAGGTGCAGACTGTCCGCAATCTTATGGAAGGCCTCCACCGCCTTGGGAGATGCCCCAAGCGGGTTTTCGTTAGACGCCAACTTCACCACTTTGGTGAGGCCGTAGCGTTCACGGATTTCTTCGATGGATTTTCCAGGAACGTAATCAGATAGCTTGGAAAGTTCTGGACGCGGTTCAATCATATTCACCTCTTTTCGCGAAACCAAATCTAGTAATTCCGCAGGAATATTTTAAATTTGGACATCATGAAACGCCTCGCTGCACTCGTATTAGCCCTGTTCGCCACAAGCGCATTCGCTCTAGACCCCATCTGGGATATGCATTACACCTTCGGCCCCGAAAGCCGCAAGTCGCCCAAGTTCGGCGCTGGCGTGGGCCTGCGTTCCGATTTCGGAGACCAAGTACTTTTCCCGGCAAATATTCTGGGCTGCATTTCCAAGGATTTTGAAATCGGCGCCAAGATAGACATTAACACCTACAACAAGATGGACAACTCCCAGCTTTCCCTGGACATCGGCGGAAAATACCACTTGCAGCCGGGAAGGTTCATCGAGTTGGACGGTTACTTTGGCCTGAACCGCAACAACGGTAGTGCAGTTATCCTCACCTACGGAACGGAACACTTTATCGCCAAGAACTTCTCCAACTTTTATGAAGCTCGTGCAGGTTTTCTGGACGGCGTGACCGGCGAAGACGGATACGTGAAATTCGCCTTCGGCATGACCCCCACGCTGAATTTCGGACACACGGTCCGAGTGATGGTCGAAGTCAACACCTCCGAAAGTATCGGCCATATGTCCGACGACTTCATGATCGATATCATCCCCAAGCTAGAAGTGGCCTTGGGCGCCGCAAGAGTCCGCCTGGACTTTGACATCGGCGTCATGCAAGAAAAGAACAATGATCAAAAGACCATTGCTCTTTACGTGATGACTGCGTTGTAGCAGCTACGCTGCGCGTCACTTCACCACAAATTTCTCACCGTCGTAGTCGATGACTACGGGCTTTGCGGCACTCACTTCGCCAGCGAGGATTGCATGGCTCAGCGGACGTTCCACGTTCCTTTCTAGGTAACGCTGGATCGGGCGGGCGCCGAATTCCGGCTGGTAGGCACCATCGGCAATCGCTTCGAGAGCCTTTTCGGTCAGCGTGAGCTGCAAATCCTGACGGGCGGCGCGTTCGGCGAGTCCCTTGAATTTGAGCTTCACGATGTCCTTGATCTGTGGCTTCGTTAAACTCTGGAACACCAGCACTTCGTCCAAGCGGTTCAAGAATTCCGGTCTGAAGAATCCGCGGAGTTCCGGCTCGATTTCCTTCAAGGTCACAGGCTTTGCATCACCCGCGCGGTTCTGGAAATGAGCAGCGCCTAGGTTCGACGTCATCAGAATCAAGGTGTTCTTGAAATTCACGGTACGGCCCTTGCCATCGGTCAAACGACCGTCGTCAAGCACCTGCAACAGCGTGTTGAACACATCGGGGTGAGCCTTCTCGATTTCATCGAGCAGAATCACGCAATACGGATGCGTACGCACGGCTTCGGTCAGCTGACCGCCTTCTTCGTAGCCCACGTATCCCGGAGGCGCACCGATCAAGCGGCTCACGCTATGCTTTTCCATGTATTCACTCATGTCGATACGCACCAGAGCCGCTTCGCTGTCGAAAAGTTCGGTCGAAAGCGCACGAGCAAGTTCCGTTTTGCCGACACCTGTGGGGCCCAAGAACAAGAAGCTACCAATCGGCGCATTCTCGCGGCTAAGACCGCTACGGTTACGGAGAATTGCTTCCGAAACCGCCTCGACAGCTTCGTCCTGGCCAATCACGCGGGCGTGCAGACGTTCGTCCAAGTGCAGCAACTTGGCCTTTTCGCCTTCGCAAAGTTTCGTTACCGGAATTCCCGTCCAGCGGCTCACCACGAGGGCGATGGTTTCTTCCGTCACCTCTTCGCTCAGGTCACTGTCGCTTGCGGACTTCTTGATTTCTTCGGTCTTCGCGGCAATTTCCTTTTCGAGGTTCACAATCTTGTTGTACTTGAGTTCGGCGGCGCGGTTCAAGTCGTAGCGGGCTTCGGCCTGCTCCATCTCGTCCTTCGCTTGCTGCAAGGACTTCTTGAGGCCCTGTAGTTCAGCATTCTTCGCGCGCCTTTCTTGCCAACGGTCCTGCATCAGCTTGACTGCGGCATCCGTCGTCGCGAGCTCTTCGCGCAACTCTTTCAGGCGCTTTACGCTGGTGTCGTCGGTTTCCTTCGCCAAGGCCTGCTCCTCGATCTTCATCTGGAGTTCCTTACGCTGCAAGGTATCCAAGGCTTCGGGCACGGTATCCATCTGCGTCTTCACAAGGCTTGCGGCCTCGTCAATCAGGTCGATGGCCTTGTCCGGCAAGAAACGGTCACTGATGTAGCGGTTCGAAAGTTTCACCGCCGCCACAAGTGCATTGTCGTGCAGACGCACGCCGTGGTGTGCATCAAAGCCATCCTTGATGCCACGAAGAATGGAAATCGATTCCTCTTCGCTGGGTTCGTCGACCTGCACAGGCTGGAAACGGCGTTCCAATGCGGAATCCTTCTCGATGTACTTGCGGTATTCCTGCGTGGTCGTCGCACCGATGCAGTGCAGTTCACCACGGGCCAGCTTCGGCTTGAGCATGTTGCCCAAGTCCATGGAGCCTTCGGTCTTGCCCGCACCCACGATGGTGTGGATTTCATCAATGAACAGCAAGGTATTGCCGTCTTCTTCAAGCGCGTCGAGCACGGCTTTCAAACGTTCCTCAAAATCGCCACGGTATTTTGCACCCGCCATCAAGGCAGACAAATCCAGTGCGAACAACTTCTTGCCCTTCAAAGCGTCGGGAACGTCGCCGCGGTAAATACGCTCGGCAAGGCCTTCCACAATGGCGGTCTTACCCACGCCAGGTTCACCGACCAGACACGGGTTGTTTTTCGTCTTACGGCTCAGAATCAAGATGACGCGGCGGATTTCTTCTTCACGGCCAATCACCGGCGAGAGTTTTCCGTCGGCAGCCATTTCCACGAGTTCACGGCCGTACAATTTCAGCGGAGACTGTTCCTCAGCGTTGGCAGCACCCGCAAACGGATCCGACAGCCACGTTTCCACAACCTCGACGCTTCCCAAAGCATCTTCGAACACCTTCGCAAGGCCACGGTCGCCCGAGAACTTCATCAAGGCCACGAGCATGTCGCCCGGAGTCACCATGCGGTTCACCTGACGCGCCGCCTGCACAGAGGCTCGCAAAATACGGTTCAAGTCATTATCGGGTTCCACGTCGGGGTTCACGCCTTCCATGCGGGGAATCTTCTGCACGAACGGTTCCAACTTGCCGCGGAGCTCGTTGGTCTTCGCGCCCTTGGACTTATAAAGTTTCTTCAGGGTGGCATCCGGGCCTTCTACAAGCCCCACCGCCAAATGGGCCGCACCCAGGTAGGAATGGGAGCAGCGGTCGCGCAGGCTCTGCGCCTTGGCCAGCACCTTTTCCGCGTCATTACTAAAATCAGACATAAAACCTCTCTTTTTTTACCGCTTTTTAGGTGCAAAACCCATGCCAATGAGGCAAAAACGCCGATTTTGGTCTAAAAACGCAAAAATGTCGCATTTTTCAGCGACATTTTTTCAAAATAAGACAGTTCAGCGTTTAATTCTTCAAGCCCCACATCACACAACTCACATTACTAATTTTGTAACGTCCCTGCTATTGCGAAAGGAACTATTTATGAAGATTTTTTCAGGTAAAACCATTCTTAATTCCTGTATTGCGCTGATGACGGGAGTTTTTATCTCGGCATGCGGAGATAATGACAGTTCCAGTACCGCAACAGGCCCCGACTCTATCGAAAGCAGTTCCGGCGCAATCTCTAGCGAAGACGCAGCGCTATCAAGCGTCGCTGTATCTTCCTCCAGTACAAGCACACCCTCTTCCGCAACATCAGGTTCCTCATCCAGCAGCGAAAGTAGTTCAAGCGTAATCGCAAGCGTTAAAGACTACTGTTCCACTAATTTTCGATACAAATACAGCCATGACGAGTCAAACAAGAAATTCACCATATTTGAAGACCACTCCTACGATGAATGCCAACACCTAAACAACAACTACGTCTTCTCCCATATAGACGAAGTATTGCAACACCGCCGAAGCTACATATTTGTCGGAGATACGCTAGTCTTAATTCAATCCCAAGAGGGTGACCCTGATACCATGTTCACAGTTTTGGTAGGCGGCTCCGCAAACAAGCTCCTCGGAGACTGGGCGTTCACAACATGCGACTACAAGGCGGGTTCCATTTCTTGCGACAATGAACCAAAATCATACACAACCCATTATGTTTTTGAAGCAGACTCCCAGTTCGTATATCTCACTCAAGCAGACGGAAGTTGTATCCCCGCAGAATCTTTAATGCCTAGCGACGGTACCTTAGACAAAGACGAAAGTTACACCGACACCTACGCAATGCAACACATTTACAACTCCATCATAAGCATCAAAAAAGGTGAGACTCATAACATAAGCATATTTCCTTCATCATTTTTCCTTCAGAATGGCGGAGTCACCGTTCCATCTGAAGTGACCATTTCTAGCCAAAGCAAGTATGCTGTCACCTTCACTATCGGCGGTCAGGAATTTTCTGCCACTATCGGTGAGAACACGCACCGCATTCAATATTATTCCGATTCCCAATCAGAAGTTGACTTGACCCTCGCCTCTGGCGGAAAAACTTGCCAGCTACACTACTTTAGAGATGCAAAACTCACCAGTGAAACATGTAAGAAAGAAAACGCTCCTTACTTTGAATTGGACACGAATGAAAAAACAGGCATTGAATATGTTGACTCGTACAGAGTTGATAATATTGACGAGTTCAAGGCGTGCCTAATAACTTTGGCACAATAATTCGCCATTTCGTAAATATTACACAACGCCCATTCTGCATCGTTTTAATATTAGACTTAAAGTTATCTTCGTTATTTCTATATTTGAGGAAAAGAATAGGAGCCCTTCTCAGCTCCCCCATAATGGAGATGGCAAATGAAAAAAGTACTCTATGCGTCTGCTCTAGCATTTATGACCGCAATCTGTTTCATCGCCTGTGACGACAGTTCCAGCAGTTCGTCTTACGAAATACCCTCCTACGGAACCGAAGCGGACCTCCCCGACACCTGTTCAATGGAAGTTGCCAAAATAGGGACTCGTTACTTAGCCTGTTTCGAAAACAAATGGGAAGAAATAACTGACTCCGTCGCCCTTGAGCAGTTCAAAGAAGACCTTGACGAAGACGAAATCAAGAAAATTCTTGAAAAACTGGAGAACCAAACAACCAAGCCCGCAGTTCCCCAAAACAACAATTCCGATACCGAAATAGGGTCTTCTGATAGCGAAGAAGAATCCAGTTCCTCTTCTGAAGAAGAAGCCCCTTCTAGCAGTTCAAAAAAGAAACGCAACTCCGGCTCGGGTAGCGGCTCAGGTAGCGATTCGGGCAGCGGTTCCGGTAGCGGAGATTCCGAAGACGGAGCAAAGAAGTGCGGCACCAGCACCTACAACCCAGCAACGCAATTCTGTGCCACCAGGGGTGGTGTAGCGGAAAGAGCATACAAAAAGACAACTATCAAAATAGGAACCGACTATTCCGAAACATGGATGGCAGAAAACTTGGCCTACGAAATTTCTGGAAATAGCGATTGCTACGGCTCAACAGAAGCAGAAAAAGAATCATTCTGTAAAACCTACGGCCGCCTATATGCATGGTATATCGCCGTAGGCAAAACCGCCGACGAATGCAGTTCGAAACTATGCAAGCTGGCAGAGGGCGACATTCAAGGAATATGCCCCGACGGCTGGCATCTGCCAAGCAGGGCGGAATGGGACGCTTTTCTCACCGCCGTAAACGGAAATCCGCCCACTGAAGTTGACTTAGGTGGTGGAGTATCTTACGCAACAGCGGGTAAAAAAATAAAAGCCAACAGTAGCCTTTGGCCCAAAGACGGCCAGGGCACAGATGACTACAATTTTTCAGCGCTGCCTGCTGGTATGAGTGGTAGTTATATCGGAATGGACGCCTTTTTCTGGAGTTCTACGCAACAAGACGGGTCAAATGCTTACAACGTGAACCTTTGGAATGCTGACAAAGCCTATATGCCATATAACTTCAAGGGTTCAAAAATGTCGGTTCGTTGCATTCTGAACCACAAATAGCTCGCAACAACCTTCCGAACTACCGCCCGCCAACGAGAATCTGGTCCACCTTGATGGTGGGCTGGCCAACCGTCACGGGCACGTGGCCCGAAGAGGCACCACACACGCCAGCAGCCAATTCAAGATCGTTCCCCACCATACTGATGCGGGGCATAATCTCGTGGCCCTTTCCGATGAGGGTCGCTCCACGCACAGGTTCACAAATCTTTCCATTGCGCACAACATAGCCTTCGTCCACGGCGAAGTTGAACTCGCCGGTAGCGGGATTCACCGAACCGCCAGCCATGCGGGCCGCATAAAGCCCGTAGTCCATACTGGCAATCATGGAATCAAAGCTGTCCTTGCCAGGAGCAATGAAAGTGTTCCTCATACGGCTTACGGGCGCGTACTTGTAGCTTTCACGCCTAGCCGACCCCGTGCGGGCCACACATACCTCGGCGGCCCCCACGCGGTCACTCATGTAACTTTTCAAAATTCCGTTTTCAATCAGGACTGTCCGTTCGGTGGGCAAGCCCTCGTCATCGTACTTGAGGCTCCCCCACACACCATCCATGGTACCATCGTCAATGGCCGTGAGGCAAGGCTGACCGATGGCCTGCCCAAGCTTACCGCAGAAGGGGCTCGCGTTACGGCGCACCGCCTCTGTTTCTAGCGGGTGGCCACAGGCCTCGTGGAAAATCACGCCGCCAAAGCCGTTGCCCATCACCACGGGCATCTGTCCTCCCTTGATGTAACCGGCATCCAGCATACGCACCACGCGCTCCGCCGATTCTGCGGCCAAAGCTTCAGGAGAATAGTTTTCCAAAAGTTCGTAACCGCCCAAGGCTCCCGGAGACTCGTGAGTGGTCAAACGCTCCGTACCGTCGCTGGCCGTAACCGTCACGTTCACGCGGAAACGGGCCCGGTCCATCACCAGGTTCAGGCCTTCACTGTTCATGAGGGTGATTGTGGAGCAGGAATCTGTGACGGTGGCACCAACCTGCACCACCTTGCTCGACACCTTGCGGGCGGCCTCGTCGGCACGGAACAGAAAGTCCTGCTTTACCGCCTGACCCAGGATTCTAGGGTCCTTGAAAGCAGCGACATTGTAGTCAGCCACTCGCTTCTGCGGTGCGAATTCAAAACCTTCCGCGACACTTGCCAAGCCTGCGTTTTGCGCAGAATTTGCAGACGCAATACGGCCAAAGGCCAGCGTGCGTACTAGCTTTATAAGAGCCTCTTCGCTGTCGTCGCTGGTGAAACCGTAGAGCACTTCGGTACCGTACAGCAGGCGAATGCCTATGCCGTATTCCGTGCCCGCCGTCGCCGTCTCAATTTTTCGATCCTTAAGCCCTAACGCAGAGCCTCGGGTTTCCTCTTCAAAGATTTCCACGAAGTCCGCACCTGCGGACTTACCCGCCTCAAAAATCTTGACAGCAATTTCCGGATTCACGCTAAACCTCGCCGTTCATCTTCTTGCGAACGGGAATGCCTGCGGCCAGCATTTCGGCCTTGATGCCTGGAACCGTATAGTCGCCAAAATGCACCATGGAAGCGACCAGAGCGGCATCGGCGGCTGTCTTGTGGAACAGCTCCACAATATGCGCAGGAGTTCCAGCACCACCGCTGGCGATAACCGGCACCTGAACAGCCCGAGCCACCTGGTCAGTAATGTTCAGTTCGTAACCATTGCGAACACCGTCGGTATCGATAGCATTCAGGCAAATCTCGCCAATACCCAAGTCTTCGGCCTTCTTGGCCCACTGCACGGCATCAATGCCCATAGGCGTGCGACCACCGCGGATATAGACTTCGTAACCGCTGGGGAATTTTTCGGAGACGCCTACGAATTTTGCGTCCATACCCAGCACAACACACTGGCTTCCGAAAGCCTTGGCACCTTCGGCAATGATTTCAGGGTGGAGCACGGCGAGGCTATTCACGCTTACCTTTTCGGCCCCGGCAAGCAGGGCCTGATGCATGTCGTCCAGGTTGCGGATTCCACCACCTACGGCAAAGGGGATAAACACCCGCTTAGCAATCTGGCGTATCATTTCCATGTCGCAGGGTCTGTTCTCGGCACTGGCAGTAATGTCGTAAAAGACCAACTCGTCGACACCGTCGGCACTGTACTGCGCCCCCATCTCTACGGGGTCACCAATATCGATATTGCCCTTGAACTTGACGCCCTTGGTGACCTTGCGGTCGCGGACATCAAGACACACAATTAAGCGTTTGGTCAGCATTTCGGACTAAAGGTTCTTGTCGATGACGCCCTTGACCGTGGCCTTGGGAACGGCCCCAACTACGTTGCCCACCTCCACGCCGTTCTTGAACAGCTTCATGTTGGGAATGTTGGTGATGCCGTAGCGGGCACAAATATCCTTGACGCCGTCGTCATCTACGTTCATCTTGGCGATGATGGCCTTGCCTTCGTAATCGCCGGCAAGTTCCTCGATGATGGGACCCATCATCATGCACGGGCGGCACCAGGTGGCCCAGAAATCCACAAAAACCAGCTGACCCGAACGGATCACCTCGTCAAACTTCGCTGCAGAAAGGTTCAAAACTGCCATAATAAGCCCTCCACTAGGTTATCCCAAAACTAGAAAAACAACACCGTGTCAAAAAAGGGGGAATCAGTAAATAAGCCTGAAATTATCCACAACCAGGGTGGCCCCCTCCTTCCCCCTATAATGGTTTCCGTCTGCACTGGATGCCGCGACAATACGGATATGGGTCACATCTTGCGAACCATCTCCTGTCACCAGGTGATTATCGATACCCTTACTATTGGCCAAGCCTCCCGCATAAAGGGCAGAGACCTTTCCATCTCCAGAACCTACATTCATTATCGGAGAATTGCTATAAGGTTGGCCATACTTCAATTTTAGTTTCAGATGACGAAGTCCATCACTATTGCGCTCCGAGATACTGACCACGTCCGGATCATCAAGGGAATTGTCTGTTTTAGCCCTGTACCATGCCGAAGCAACCAGCGTGTTCACATCCGACTTTCCCCGGCCGACATTTGATCCATTGTCGGCAGTCCTCGTCCGGTTTTCCAAAAAGATATAGATATCGCAGCTATCCTGGGCGTTATTCTCGTACTTAAAGTCCACTTCCAGATAACGGGGCCGCGCCTTGAAGGGCTTTCCAAAATCAATCAATTCATTTCCATCATCATAACCCGTCATCGCAATTTGCCCGACGCCTTTCGGATTGAACGTTCCGATAAAAAGATTTCCGCTTGCAAAAGACAAGCCTGCAACAGTCTGAGATTTCATTGATGCAGCTTTGCCAGATTGCGACATCGTGACAGGCTCCGTCATGTAAGCCTTAACTAAACCTGAAGTCTGGTTTCCGTTGTCCCAATTTGACGGTTTTTTCTTGTCCGTATCCCAAGTTTCCAAATTGCTATTGGGGTACTGGTACCCTGCACGGATTTCGTACTCAACAGACTCCGTTCCATTCGAGACAACAACTTTCACCCCACGACCCAAGTCATAACTACCGCCATCCGTCACACCAGATACCGAAGCACCCTTCGTAAGTTCAATATCGCTCACAGCCAGCTTTGTCAAATCTGCAAGAAAGGTCAAATCGTCGTAATGGGCATTGTAAGTATAGGTTTCACCATTCTGGGTACTATCAATTTTTGCGGTATTTCCTGCTATCTTCATCGAAAGAATCCTAGGCGGCACTGCCGGTACTGAAGCAGACAAGGTCCATGAATCTGAAGAACCGTCTTCAGCAGTAATAGTAAATGTCACCGGACTACGGAGGTCCACTGTTCCCGGCAGACTATGGAAGGCTGTCTCCGAAACATTCAGTGTCACCGACACCGACGACAAATCAGCACCAGCGGCCAGATGCAGTTCTGCAGTCCTTTTAGACTTGTCAACCGACGCTGCAGATTCTTCCCCGACCGCCGAGATAGAAATCAGTTCCTTGTCACTGGAGACTTTTTCGTCAGCAGCAGCCACAGAAAGAGACAAAACCCAAGTCTTGACAGAACCGTCTTCGGCCGTCACTTTGAAGGACTGGTAATCAGTCCAAGCCTTGATTGCATCAGGTTTAGGATCCACGGCAGCCCCCTCAGAAGTGCTCCAAAAATCAATAGCCGCCGTGCCAATAGAAGATCCGTTCTTCAACTTGATGTAGATGGTATCCTGGGAACGGTTCACCTTGAACTGTTCCTTGAAAAGCACTTGCAAGTCCGTGGCGTTATTCTTGATGGAAGACACCACCACCACCCAGTTCTTTTCAGAGCCATCCTCGGCTACAACCTTGAACTTTTGCGGGGTGGACCAGTCCTTAACCGATTTCGGATCCGGAGAAACTTTAGCACTGCCAGACACTTTCACATTGGTCAGCGTGGCCGTCTTGATGTCAAATCCCTGAGGATAAGTCACATATATCGTATCGCCACTTTCCTTTGTGTCTACAGCATCCTTGAACTCAAGGGAAATGGAGTTATCCGAAGACTTGCCGGGTTCCTCTTTCTTATCTCCAGGATTGTCTTCGCCATTCTCTTCGGGAGAGTCTGCTTGGGATTCTTCACCAGGTATTTCAAACTGTATTTTCCAGATGGACATATCTCCATTTTCGGCAATCACCACAACATAAATCACCCGGCTTGCAGGCAAGCGTATACGGCTCCCTTTCTTCAGCTTTTTCTCTACATAAGCCACTTGCCTTGCCAAGGAATCCATGGCTGCAGAATCCGTAGGGAATTCCAGAATCTTGCTTTCTACCAGGTGAAGGCTCGCCATATGGCTTATGTCGATGCTTTCAATGGTAACAGAATCCCAAGTAGCAAGGGAATCGGAACGTTCTTCTAGAGTGATAATGACCTTGTGTTCATCGGCAAAAACTTGAATGCCTCCACTTTCTTCAACAAAATGGATTTCATCCAATTTGTGGTAGGGAGACTCGCCAAACTCATCATAATCGGCGGAGCAGCCAAAAAACAGGGCAATGACAACGGCAATCCAGAAAAATTTCATCATCATCCTCCTAGTAGATCAGCTTGAAGTCATCCAAGGTGAGGCTAGAATTTTCGCCACCGCGATACTTACCCGAATTGCCTGCCGTTCCACCGGCTACCACATGCGCATAAGCCGAAGAGGCTAACATTACATGAATCGCGGTTACATCCTCGTTACCAGATCCAAGAGTCAGTCCCTCTGCAACGGCATAGTCTCCAGAAAGGAGTCCGAAGGGATCCGCGCCATAGGAGAGCGTAACTTTCCGTTCTATCATATCCGTACTCGCATCGTCCGAGAAGGCTCCCGTAGCAACAACTTTACCACCCTCACCTACCAGCATCACATAAACGAGGCTCTTCTGCGGATATCTTGAAGAAGAATTGGCCTCATGGGTGTAGGAATACTTTACCGTGAATGCTATCGGACGCGCCGTAAAGGGCTTGCCAAAGACCATGTCTTTGGCAATGTTAGATTCGTCAGTAGAGGGAGTTCCCGAAGAGTAATCAACATCGTAAATATTTTTAGCATCAGAACCACTATACGCACCGACAAAATAAAAGCCTCCGGCAAGTTTCCAACTACCGTCAATTATCGCATTGAAGGCCCCCCATCCGCAGGTTACAACTTTTGAAGAAAGGGACAAACTCCCCCCATTTTCAGAGAGATTTTCCTCTGCCTTAAAGCGGTAGTTTGTACCAAGGGCAACTGAAGCCCGACCTTCCGTCGCCATGGCATCGCTGGTGGTGGCCCAGAAGTCGTTACGGGCGCTAAAGTCCGAGCCCGGCAACTGCACTCCGGCCACTACGCTGTAGGTACCCGGTTTGTCTTCCGCATCCAGGAACTGCATTTCTACAGGACGTCGTAAATCTTTTGCGCCATTCAGGGGCGACAATGTTATCGCCGACAAATCCGAACCATAGGGAACTTCTACATACACCTTGGTTCCTGTCACGGTCACGGTACCACTGGAGACTGAAAGGTCCGCCAACTTGACCCCACTAATGGTTTCGGAACTTGAGGAGCTTGTGTTCAAAGAACTACCGGAATCCGTTGAGCTACCGGAATCCGTTGAACTACCAGAATCTGCCGAGTTGCCCGCAGGGTCCGTTCCCGCGGCAGAAGAATTACCGCTATCCACAGAATTTCCTTCACTTGCAGAAGAGTTCCCTTCTCCCGCAGAAGAATCACCTCCACTTACAGACGAGCCATCACCGTCAACAGAAGCACTACTTCCCGAAACTTGAGCCGTTCCCGACGAAGAAGAAGCCTTCTTCGGCAAATCCCACACCACCAGCCACACGCCTACAACCCTGTTGTAGGAATCCAGCGCTACAATTGAAACCTGGTTCGTATCGGCCGTCGAGATAACCGTACCCGGCACCAGCTTTTCGCCCAACTCCGGATCCAACAAGTCGTCATCGGCCGCCAAATAAAGGGAGGCACATCCCGGAAGCGAAAGAGAATCTATAACCAGTGAATCCAGCCAGCCCTTCGTCGGCGAAACATGGATAACCTGCTTTTCCTTATCGAGGGAATCCACCTTCCATCCCGAAAGCTTCAGCCCCATTTCCTCAGAAACCTTTTCTTCAGGAAATAGTGGCGTATCGGAGGGGTCGGAGCATCCGACCACCAACATAGCCCACAGGGCAACGACACCAGCAAAGACAAGTTTTTTCATTGCAGCCTCCTAGAAGAAGTAGACCAGGGAGAAATCCAAGGCCAAGAGGTTGATGGTGAAATTCACAATGTTATATACAAGTCTGCTATGGCTTTCGCCATTTTCTTCAACATCCACGACGCTAGTGCTAAGGCCCAGAAGCCCCACAGAGGTTTCAAAGGCAAAACGGCTCAACACCATAATGCAGATACCCGGATTCAGGCCCGCCTTGATAGTCCAAGTCTTATTGCGAGTTTTGTCAATTTCTTCGCCATCGTCGCTTTGGGACATTCCATAGGAATACTGGACCAATATGGAGGTTTCGTTAAAAAAGTAGAGACTCTTGGAGTCCATAACCTTCAGGTAATTCTTCAAGAAGGGTTGTGCAAAAAAGCCATTGCTCACATACTTTCGATGCTGCTTAATGTCGGCGATATCTTCCAATATGGAAAAATCGATATCCAACCAAGTACGGGAATAGCCCAAATGGGCCCCTACGGCCAGAGCATCCTTGATAAAGTAGCCCCCAAAAGCCTGAACCGTAAACATGTATCCTTCGGCCTCGTACACATCCCCGATAATGACGTTCAGCGCATCATCTTCCGTATTCGCCTGAATCAAGGACAAGGTGGCGCCACCCAAGATGTGCCCTGCAGAAATCGCTTCGTCGGGGGACACCGGGTAAAGTTCATCTAAAAGGCCGCCAGAAGTCTGTTCGGGAGCGGAAACCGGCTTTGCCGTATCCTGAGAAATCTCCTTGGTCGGTTCTGACAAAACGACAGGTTCTTCTTTCTTTGATGTATCTTGAGTGTTTTCTTGAGCAATTGGCGCTTGTTGAACAAGCGTATACTGTGCATCAGTATTTTGCGCAGTTTGCTGCAACGTATCCTGAACGGATTCCGACACGATAGAGTCCTGCTCCTGGCCATACGTCAAGACGGCAAAAGCGTACAACAAGAATACTGATAAAAGAAATCTCCTCATACTATAAAAAATAAAAAAATCCCGCCAAAGCGGGATTCCTTCTATCGGTTGTTCTGCCTTTTAATCGTGAATACAGCGCACTGCATAGCCCATATTCTTGTCAAATCCGTGGTATGTGAAGTCTGAACCCGATATATACCAGTTCCAGGCACCATCGGGATCAGGTTCCGTAGCCGTCCAGAAATGCGCATTATTACGACTCTGGAATTGGTGGGTATACCCATCACGAAAATCATATTCACCTGTAGGAATAGCACCAAAACTATACTTGTCCTTCCCAGAGCCAGATTCACTTTTTGCCATCAAGTCCTCCCCCATGTACGCACCTTTTCCACTTTCACCACCAATATATTCCCGCAATTTTTCCCATTCTTCCTGAGTTGGCACATGCCAATCTCTAGGACAAATTCCACGGTGAGGGAATTCCGTTATCCCACAGGTTTTCCCATGTCCGCACTTTGCGATAGGCATGTCCATAACAGCATGCCACAGATAAAGCGCCCCAGCAATTTTGCAATTTCGAGGATTGTTGTCTAGGCACCACGTAGCCCCCATCAAGTTTTCCGTACCAAACAAAGAGCTATCGGCATAGCGCAAGTTCTGTCCCATCCACAATTGAGTCCCAATCTGGACCTGTGTATAGACCTCTCCATCCCGGGAATCAATAAAGGATTCCAATTGTGCATCGAGAATATAGGATATCTCACTGCTAGAACTGACGGAGCCTCCGTCACTGCTAGAAGATTCAACTTCTTTGGTATAATATCGTCTTTCCTCGTCACAGGTCTTCTGGTACATGGCGACAACATCGTCTATACTAGAAACATGAATATCGAGCTCAGTCTTGTAAGAAACCTGGGTGTCGGTACAGACAGCCTCCTTAGCCGTTCCGCTCCCCTGCTGCATACTGCAAATGCCCGCAACGAGCATCTTATTGAACGACGTTGCCGTACTATTGACATAGACTTTCCCCTTATCAACTGTGGCAACATGTATGTAAGCAACTCCATTGGACTTTAATTTCATCGTGACGGCATCGCCAGACTTCGTCACGTCACAAGAAAATTCAGGCTCGCTGGAATCCGACGAATAGAGCCAACTTGGATACATCGGGCCAACCCCTTTTGAATCGCTAGACAGGGTACGTTCTAGCGAATCCAGGGAAATTTTTAAGGAATTAAAATCCTTCTGGTCATTTATCTTAGTACCATCGGCAGATTCGCAAGCTTCCTTGAATGTCTTCTTGAATTTTTCAAAAATGCTTTCAGACATTTCCTCCCTGCTAATCGCCACAACAGACTCTACTTCACATTGAACCTCTCCATAATCCGAATCAGACTTAAACTCCTTGCAGTTCTCATTTATCACATACGGATTAGCACTTTTTACAGTTTGGAAAAGCTTGCCTTCGCGAAGTTCCAGTTTTTCCGTAGAAGTCACCCCATTGAACGAGGATTCCATAACCAAGGGGTCCTCTGATTTCACTACACACTTTAGTGCGTCAGAATTTTGGGTGTCAGGGTTGGCACTACTGGAGCCATCGTCACATGCAACGACCAACAAAGACAAAAGCAACGGTGTCGAAAACTTCAAAACAGAACGCATTTACACTCCTTTCGGCCCAATCGCGCAAAAAAAAATAGTTTTTACTTCTTTTTGAAGCGAAGATAAAGGCCTTCTACGTACGGCAAAAAAGCCTTAAAAAGGGAAAGCCCTTCAAGGCTATCAGAAAAATACTCCACATCAATGCTCCCCGGGGCAGAGACATCCGCATTTTCCATATCGGCCGTCACCTGAACATAATTGGAAGGGTCAGCCACCACAATCACCAACAAGGAATAATCCGCCTCAACAGGCGCAGTAAAAGGCACCACAAAATCCAAGACAAGCCGGCCATTCTTCACAGAAGCCTTAAAATCTCGAATTGACTTAGCCGCCAAAAAAGCTGATCCCGACTGAACATAATTGAAGTAATTGGACCGTGCAATTTCATCCAAGATGGCAGTCTTTAATCCGTTTCCTTCTTCAGCAGAAATCTTTCCGTCGCCATCTCTATCCACAGAGGAAATCATCGCCCTACTGTAGACCTCGTCATAAGTCCAACGATTCTGAATTCCAGACAAGCCCTTTTCGTCAAAAACCACCTTCACCGAAGCATCTACAAATACATGAGGATGCGCAAAGGCGGCGGAAACGCACAATCCGCACAGCAGCAGAAGAAGGCTAGAACGCAAGAACAAATCCCGCTACAAGGAGTCCTATTCCGACTACACCGAGGCCAATGCTTACGCCGGCCTTCGTATCACCCTTCTTGTTCAAATCGTGGTTGTCCTTCACCATCTTCTGAGTATCAGGGCTTTCAAAGGCTGACATTCCGTAAGCCTTCTTCTTGTCGGCAGCATCGCTCCAATCTTTTTCGGCCAGGTACCACAAAACACCGCTCGCAATGATAGGAACTATGGAGCCCCACAAGAGACCGCGACCAATACGGCGCTTACTACGTTCGTCGTTAAATGCGTTTTGATCTTCAATAAACGCCAGGTCATCCAGAACCGGTTCCATTTCCACGTTAATCAGGTTCGGCATGAAAGCCTTAATTTCTGTAACAATGGTCGTATCCCGGTAGCCCACCTTACGCAGGTAAATACTGGCCTTCGCCTGGGGACGTATTCCATCCACCACTACATCAGTCATGTAGTGCGGCATAATATTCACCGTCGGGACCTCATTGATGAACACTTCCACCGCTTCAGGGTCCGTGTTCAGGGTCAACCTAGTAGAGGGCCGTTCCACGGGTATTTCAATGCGGTTCAGACTGTCGGAATTGATGCGGACCACAGCAGAACCCCACCATTCAACACCCTTCAGAACCTGCATCACCGAAATAGTGTACTTACCCGGAGCAATCCGCTTAATAGTGTCTGGGGCCACCTGCTTGATAGGAATGCCGTTCACAAACAAGGAGCACGCCGCAGGGACAGACGTCACAAAGAGGTTTGCACTTCCCGGCGGGTAAAGTTCCATCTCTTCTTCGTCATCCACATACTCAGGAACAACATAGTTCGAAAGACCTAGATCAATCATCTCGTCGTCTTCCATATTGTAGAGACGACGGAGGTCTAAGCGGTAAATCTTGATAAAGGGATTGGCAGAGTCGGCCGCAATGCTATCCTGGATTTCCTGCTGGCGGATTTCTTCTTCCACGCGGGCAATTTCTTCCAGCTTCATGCGGGTGTCTTCTTTCTGGAGAGCCGTCTCGAAATCGTCGTCGGCACCGTCATCGCCCTCCTGGGCCTGTTCCTGGGGTTGCTCCTGTTCTGCCGGAGTTGTGTCCGCCACGGCAATGGGTGCGGGCGGAGTGGGCGTCGCTACAGAATCGGCCTCATCATCCTCTTCGTCCTCCTGGTGTTGGCCATTGCTCTCTTCCATGGCGGCTATGGTCTGTTCCTGGAGCTTTTCCAAATTCTTCTGTTCATCTGCATTGGGGCGTTTCAGGTAAACCGTATCACGTTCAATCTTTACAAAGATGGCTTCTTGCTCAACAGAGTCCCCCATAATCCAGTAACGGACGGGAACCTCACGACCCACAGTGGGCTTTGGCGTGGTATCTGCAGGGGCCTTGGCGGCTTCCAACTTCGCGAAGGGGTCCTCTTTCTTTTCGGCAGGCTTCGCACTTGCTTCAGAGCCCGGAGCGGGTTCAGCAGCAGTGGTCGGTTCAGCGACAGGCGCAGATTCAGCAACAGGTTCTGCCTGGACAGGGGCCTCTTGAGCAGAAGCATTCACAGCGGAAGCCTCAGCAGCAGGAGCCGCAGATTCAGCAACATTATCCCAATCGTCTTCATCGGCCAAAACGGGCAACGCCGTCACAAGGGCCAAAAAGAGCACACAAATACGATTCAGCATACCCTAAAGATATATTATTAGGAGCCCTATGTTTTGTCCATTTTCTGGATTTTAGCGCAATAAATGGGCCCAGAGCCACACGTTTTGTCAGGCAAGATGTGTACACCGAACTCTGTACGGTCTGCACCCTCTGGAATTTCATCTATTTTCACAGAACACGCCTCGGGACGCTTTTTCAAGATTCTCGCTACCACACCGTCATTTTCCAAGGGCGACAGGGCGCATGTTCCATAAACAAGGGTTCCCCCCGGACGGAGGGCATCTATAGCCGAGGCAAGGAGGGAGCCCTGCTCCACCGCGAGCCGTTTGATACGCTTTGCGGACCAGACTTCCAGGTGGGCGGTCGAATTCAGTACATGACGGTCCGAAGAGCAAGGAGCATCCAGCAATATCCGGTCAAAAGATTCCTTCCTATGAAGGCCGAATTTTACGCCATCGTAACCCGTAACCTTGATAACGCTCCGCCACTTTTCCGGCAAAGAATTTTCCAGAACATGTTCTAGGCGGGTTCGCCGTTCCGGAGAACGGTCATTACATTGCAAGCTGCCCTGACCTTGAAGTTTAGACGCAATTACCAAAGATTTGCCACCAGGCGCAGCACACATATCAAGGACGTCCATTCCTGATTCTACTCCAAGAGCTTCCGCTGCAAAAACAGAAGCCTTGTCTAAATAGTACGGCTCTAGGTCTTCTCCATACTGAAGGGTCTCAAAACAAGATTCCCCCTTGAGAGATTCCAGCAAGGCCGGCCAGCGTTCGCCAAACAAATTCTCGTAGTAATCAAAAAATTCCATGCTTTCTGGGCCTTACGTTCATTCCGGCTTTTCTGGAGGTACACGGGCAATGACGCCTACCGTTGCGCGGGTAGCCTTCACCAGATCTGCCGGGGCAATCTTGAACTGCAAGCCACGCTCCCCTGCACTCACATAAATATAAGGGAAGTTCAATGCAGTTTCGTGGATAAAAATCGGAAAATTCTTCTTGAGGCCAAGCGGGCTGCAGCCCCCACGAATATAGCCCGTGAGAGGCGTCAGGTCTTTCAAAGGAACCGTATCTATCTTCTTGTTCCCACTGACCTTGGCAGCCCCCTTTAAGTCTACTTCAAGGTTCCCGGGAACCACGCACATAAGGTAGCCGATCTTATCACCATGGACAAGTATGGTCTTGAAAACCTGATTAATATCCTCGCCTAAGGTATCTGCAATATGCTGCGCGCCCAAGTCACTTTCATCTACCGTGTAGGGGATTAGATCATACGATATTTTTAACCTATCCAAGATTCGAGCCGCATTTGTCTTCTTGATATCCATAGAAACCTCTGTACGAAAAATAGCAAACGGGCTTATGTCACCGGCTCTCATCTAACGCTGAAGGCCTTTTGTTCCTGAAAAGCTCATTATATTCTATAGAACCTGAAAGTTCCCGTAGCGCATGTACAAGCTCCCTTTCTCCCATAGTTTCAAGCAGGGTCCGTTGTCCCGAAAGAAGGCTCACTCCAAAGCCAAGCCTATGTCCCTCTATATGAAAGCCCATTGTCTCGAGAACCGTTGGTGCAGAATCAAAAGAGGTGAACATGCGCCTCATTTTTTTCGCGGTATTCTTGGGATTGATGTAGATATTCAAAAACCGACGATCTCTCATAGGCATTCTTGAAACAGGTGACCTGGCCATAAACAGATGGTCACCTGCAACAACAATTTCAGTATTTTTTCCAAAGGGCTGTTCTTGCACCCATTGGACAAAATTCCCAATGCGTCTAGACGTACACAGCAACACCGCTGCATAGTTTGCTCCGACGGATTGATTTTTCGGTTTTACCTCACAGCGGTCATCAAAAAAGCCCTTTGGATAATGCATGTCAATGGTAGTTACCGTCAAAGAAAAATGGTCTGCAGACAACGTGTCCAGGATTTTCTTTGCATATTCCAGGACATCGCCATCGGCTACTCCAGGACCCGGCCGACGATAAGTTTCGCCCTTAGCGACAAGCATTTTTTCAACATCTGCCTTATCGTAAAACTCATCCATTCCATGGCTCATAAAGAACGGCCCCGTGGCCCCAAATCTTGCAGGCGTTCCCTGTACATAGTAATTTCGGTAACCAAACTGGTGCAGAATATCATAAAGTCCCGGAATTTCACCAAAGAAGGAAAGTCCCGTTTGGCCAAAATTATTCATAACAGATGAGCCACATAACAACGGCATTCCTATGGTTTTGGAAACCATCGAGGATATGGTTGTCGAAGCTCCAACAATATTTCTTCCTCCCCCATAATCAAGCTTATCAGAAAAGACAAGACCCAAATCATACAGCGCTTGTATTTCAGGAGTAAAATTAATAAAGGAATTTTCCAAAGACTCTACATAGATAAAGATGAGATTACGGGTTGTATCTTCAGCCGTAACCATTTCCGGTTTATAATGAACGAATTCATCTTTGTAAAATTCAGAATGATATGGTTCCCCTGACTGTTTAAAAAAGAAATCGACGTACTGATGAAAAGCCCTAGACGAAACCGCCTTCCAAAAAGGAGCAGAGCCAGCCACTAGGACCGCCAAAAACACGGCAAAGAACACCGACTTGCGAAATCTCAAATCTTTATACAAGTCATAGACTGGCCACAAAAGCGAAAGAGAAAGAACCAACGCATAAAAACCGACTCTCTCTAAAAAATCCTTGACAAAAACCATGACGAAGCCGTCTAACGGCATCTGTAAAGTCATAATGGTCAAGTCAGGATTCTGTATAGGGAACGTCTTTTTCGCCCAGACAAGAGCTGTAGGGGCAGCGATCAAAAAAAGCAAATACAGCCAGACCAGCACAACCTGCAAAGGTTTGCGCGCAACCTGTTCGCTATTTTTATTCTTCTTGTAATGATAAAAGCGAAAAGCCCCATAAAGCACCGCCGCCACAACACAGTCGGTCCATCTAAAATGGAAATGCATGTAGCGGACAAAACCCACAGCATACGAAAGCATTAAGACATACAGGATGTCAAAAAAAAGAATTATCAAGAGCCTTATCGTAAGGGCGCTTTTTCCAGTAAATTTCATATCAACTTACAAATTCTCAACAAATTTTCGCTATTCAAAGATAAATTTTTATATTGTCACTTGAAATTGTGAGACTCTTGTGGCCCCAAATATGGCCACTGAAAAAGCGAGGAACGACATGGATATAAAGGGTGCGACCTTTCCGCAATCCAGCAAGATTTACGTGCAGGGAAAAATGTTTCCCGAACTCCGTGTAGGAATGCGTGAGGTAAAAATCGATGACCCCCAGACTCCTGTCGTGCCAGTGTACGACACCAGCGGTCCCTATGGTGACCCGGCAATAAGCATTGACGTAAAGAAGGGGCTTCCCAAGATTCGCGAAGGTTGGCGGAACTGGCTGAAAGATGTTCCCGGTGCAGAAGACTGCAAGACCCAGCTGGACTTTGCCCGCAAGGGAATCATCACGTCTGAAATGGAGTACGTCGCCATACGCGAGAACCAGCGTTTGGACCAGATTCTGCCGAAAGACTCCGGCATCAAGCCTATCACGCCGGAATTCGTCTGCTCCGAAGTGGCTGCAGGCAGGGCCATCATCCCCTCCAACATGAACCACCCGGAATGCGAGCCCATGATTATCGGAAACGCCTTCCTCACCAAGATCAATTCCAACATCGGTAATTCCGCACTCAGTAGCGGTATCGAAGAAGAGGTGGAAAAACTGGTGTGGTCTGTAAAGTGGGGCGCCGACACCGTCATGGACCTTTCCACCGGCAAGAACATCCACGAGACCCGTGAATGGATTTTGCGAAACAGCCCCGTACCTATCGGTACCGTGCCTATCTACCAGGCCTTGGAAAAAGTCAAGGGCAAAGCCGAAGACCTGACCTGGGAAGCTTACCGAGACACCTTGATTGAACAAGCAGAGCAGGGCGTAGATTACTTCACCATCCATGCGGGACTTTTGCTGAAACACATCCCGCTGACTCTCAAGCGCACCACGGGAATCGTGAGCCGCGGAGGCTCTATTCTTGCGCTGTGGAGCATGGTCCACAAAAAAGAAAACTTCCTTTACACCCACTTCCGGGAAATCTGCGAGATTCTCGCCAAATACGACGTGGCGGTTTCCCTTGGTGACGGGTTGCGTCCTGGATCCATTGCCGACGCCAATGACGCCGCCCAGTTCGGAGAACTGGAAACCTTGGGCGAACTGACCAAAATCGCCTGGGAATACGGCGTGCAAGTGATTATCGAAGGCCCGGGCCATGTGCCCATGCACAAGATCCAAGACAACATGGCTAGGCAAACCGAAAAGTGCTTCAACGCACCCTTCTACACCCTGGGCCCCCTCACTACCGACATCGCTCCCGGCTACGACCACATTACCTCGGCCATCGGAGCGGCACAGATCGGCTGGTACGGCACTGCCATGCTGTGCTACGTGACGCCCAAGGAACATTTGGGACTCCCGGACCGAGATGACGTGCGCGCCGGCGTGGTAACCTACAAACTGGCGGCCCATGCGGCGGACCTCGCCAAGGGTCATTTCGGAGCCCAGTTCAGGGACGACGCCCTTTCCCGCGCCCGTTTCGACTTCCGCTGGAACGACCAGTTCGCCCTTTCTCTGGACCCCGAAAAGGCCATGGAATTCCACGACAAGACCCTGCCCGAAAGCAGAGCCAAGAGCAGTCATTTCTGCAGCATGTGCGGACCGAACTTCTGCAGTATGAGGATATCCAAGGCTATAAGAAATTTCGTTGAAAAAGGCGAAGTGGGAGACGTTTAGGGTCGCACATGCGCCGAGTCGAAGCAACAGGTCTTAACCTGTTGTTGAGACGAAGGGCGAGCAAAGACAAACTAACCCCAGTGGAATCGCGTTGTCTTTGCTCGCATTTTTTATCAGTGCGAACCAAACTTCTGCAGTATGAGGATTTCCAAGGCTATAAGAAATTTCGTTGAAAAAGGCGAAGTGGGAGACGTCTAGGGACGCACATGCGCCGAGTCGACGCGCCCCTACTCTAGCATTATAGTGAACGGACCGTCGTTAGTGAGGCTCACTTGCATGTCGGCACCGAATTTCCCTGTCTGTACGACGGGGATTTCCTTTTTGCATTCAGCGATGATGTATTCGTAGAGCTCGTTGGCAAGCGCGGGGTTGCCGGCACCATTGAACGTAGGGCGGTTGCCCTTGTTGCAGTTGGCGTACAGCGTAAATTGCGAAACGAGCAAGAGTTCACCATTCACATCCTTGATAGAAAGATTCGTCTTGCCGTTTTCGTCGGCAAAAATACGGAGTGCAAGCATCTTACGGATGAGCCTGTCAGCGATTTCGCGGGTATCTTCTTCACCGACTCCGATAAGAATCATGTATCCCCTGCCGATCTTGCCGACTGTCTCGCCTTCGATATCCACCTGGGCGTTCAATACTCGCTGAATTAGGAATTTCATGTTACTCCGCGCTGGCTAATGCCTTTTTGTAGATGTCCTGCATCACGAGGCCCGCAATGGTGAACCCGAAAATGGCGGTGGCGTGCACCATGGTGCCGTTGATTTGCGCCTTACTGCTGCACCATTCGTGATCGACCAGGTTTGCATTCTGGAGTTCGGCTTCGCTGTGCTCGCTGCGAACCTTGGGGCACATGCAGGCGGCGGTCCCGCAAGAGGAATTCTTGCCACGGTTTTTCAGGAGTTCGTCGCTGTAGACGCACAGCACTTTTTTCTTGAGCGCCATTTTCTTTTTCTTGAGCTTGTCGCGGAGCGCACGGGCGAGCGGGCAACCGGCGACTTTCCAGAATTCGGCGACCTTGATGCGCGTGGGGTCCATCTTGAGGGCGGCTCCCATCGAAGAGAATACGGTGGCCTTCGTGCGCGTGGCGTGCCACAGCAGCTGCATCTTGTTCTCGAGGCTGTCGATGGCGTCGATGATGTAGTCAAACGTATCCAGCTGGAACTTCTCGGTATTCGCTTCTTCGTAGATGTCCTGCAGCGCGACGATGTTTGCGTGCGGGTTGATTTCGAGCAGGCGTTCCTTGAGGACTTCTACTTTCACCTTGCCGACGGTCTTGGTGGTGGCCATCAGTTGGCGGTTCACGTTGGTGACGCACACGCGGTCGGAATCTACGAGCACGAGCTCCTTGAGGCCAGAACGCACTAGGCTTTCGGCGCACCAGCTGCCTACGCCGCCGAGCCCGAAGATGATGACGCGCTTTTTGTAGATGTCGTCCATCACGTCGTCCCCGAGCAGGAGCGATGTGCGGTTGAATATGCCTTTTTCGACACCCATACGAGTCCCGGTTAACCGAAGAGTCGGAGAACGCGCTTGATGCCTGCGACAAAGCGGTCGATGTCGCGCTTCAGGGTATACGCGCCAAAGCTCAGGCGGAGCGTGGCGTCGACGCCGAAGCGGTCCATGACGGGCTGGGCGCAGTGGTGTCCGCTGCGAACGGCTACGTTTTCTTCGTCGAGAATCATGGCTGCGTCGCTGACGGCAATGCCGTCCAGCGTAACGCTGATGAGAGCGCCGCGTTCCTTCGGGTTCCCGAAGATTTTTACTTGCGGGATAGTGGCCAGCTGTTCCAAGGCATACTGCGTAATTTCTTCTTCGTGCCTGCGGATGTTTTCGATGCCTACCGCATTAATCCATTCGATGGCTTTGCCGAGGCCGATGACTTCGGCAATCATGGGCGTGCCTGCTTCAAAGCGGGCGGGTACATCGGCGTAAGTCGTTTTTTCGAAGGTCACATTCTTGATCATTTCGCCACCGCCGTGCCAGGGGGGCATGCTGTCAAGGACCTCATACTTGCCGTAGAGTACGCCTACGCCGGTAGGGCCGTACATCTTGTGTCCGCTGAAGGCGAGAAAATCGCAGTCCAGCTTTTGCACGTCAATCTTGATGTGGCTGGAACTCTGGGCGGCGTCAATCAGAATCTTAGCTTGCGGGGCGAGTTTGCGTACGGTGGCGATGATTTCTGCAATCGGATTTACGGTGCCGACGGAATTGCTTACGTGGGCGACGGCCACCATCTTGGTGCGCACATTCAAAAGTCCGGGAAGTGCAGCCAAATCCAAATCGCCGTTGTCCAAAACGGGAATCACCTTGATCTTGGCACCCTTCATTTCGGCAACCAATTGCCAGCTCACGATGTTGGCGTGGTGCTCCAGGCCGCTAATCAGAATCTCGTCGCCTGCTTCGAAGAACTTGCGACCGTAACTCCACGCCACCAGATTGATGCTTTCGGTGGTGCCCCGGGTAAACACGATTTCGTCTTCGGACTTGGCATTGATGAACTTGGCCACATTCTTGCGCGTTGCTTCGAACGCTTCGGTGGTGCGTGCGCTCAGGCGGTACACGCCTCGCTTTACGGAACTGTAGTGTTCGCGGTAAAAGTCGTCCATCGCGTCGATGACACACGCGGGCTTTTGCGTGGTGGCAGTACTGTCCAAAAAGGCAAGGGGCTTTGTATCCTTATCCCCAGCCACAAGCATGGGAAATTCACTACGAACTTTTTCGGCATCAAACATGTTCATGCCCCCTAATTTAGAAAAAATACTACCATATCCCTTTTATTTAGTTATATTCTCTTTGTGTTATTCAGGGGAGGTTTAAATGAAAAACAGTCTTATCCTTTGCTCTTTGCTGGCCATACCATTTGGAGTCACAGCCTGTGGTGACGACTCTAGTTCAAGTTCACAAAATGATCGCGAAGAAATTTCTTCTGCAGAAGACCTTGGCAACTGCACTTCCGATATCGAGAACAAAGAATTCTATCAAAAAGATCAAGATATCAGCTATGTATGCCAAAACGGCGAGTGGGTAAAAATAACAAGCACGCCTAACTCCAGCAGTTCTACAACAGGTGAAACTGTTTCAAGCGATTCAGAAGACCCAACTGATTTAAATGGTTGGAGTTGGAAGGTGCCAAAAGATTTGCGGTTAAACCCAAAAATCGACTACAAGACCATGACTGACAGTCGAGACAACAAGGTCTACAAAACCGTAGTCATCGGTGACAAGACCTGGATGGCAGAGAATCTGAACTACTCCGATAGTGTTGCCACCCCCAGCCTCATAAAGCGGAGCCACTGCTATGGTGACGAACCAGCAAACTGCGATGTAGGCGGGCGGTTATACACCTGGGCTGCCGCCATAGACTCTGTAAAAACCTACGACGACACCAACGGTTTGGAATGCGGAGACGGAAAGATCTGCCAATTGCCTACAAATCACCAGGGCATTTGTCCTCCAGGTTGGCATCTTCCAAGCTATACCGATTGGGAAGATTTCATAGCTACTGTGGGCGGACCCACAGCCGGGGCCGCCGTAATGACCCAAAATGGATGGGACATTCTGGACGGGAATGAGAATGGATATGGAGGAACCGACATTTACGGTTTTTCAGCAATCCCTGTAGGAACTTGGGGAAAAGCCAAGCCACACTTCTTCATGGCCGGAATAATAACTTCTTTCTGGTCTTCTTATGAAAACGATACCGATTACGCCTATAGCGTGACAGTGGATCGCATGGTAGATGAAGATGTAATAAGACTATCTGAGCTTTTCAAAGCCGCTGGATTATCCGTCCGCTGTGTCAAAAATTAAAGTAACCCTCTAAAAAACATGAAAAAAATATCTAGAATCATCTGTTTATCATTCCTTGCTATTTCCATGAACGCCTTTGCACAGGAGGCATTCCGCGAAGCTATCGACAACCAGGATATCGCCACCGCCAAGAAGATGGTCAAGAACGGCGAAATCGAGGAAATCTATTGTGGCAAGCTAAACGCAGGCGACGCCGTAGCCGTCTTCGAAAAGATCTTCAAGTCTATGCCCGACGAATCTTTTGCCCAGTGCCCTTCGCAATTCGCCTACGGCTACGGAGCCAAAGTTTGCGCCAACGCCAAGATGATGAACGCCTGTAACGAAGTGGTAAGCTATCTGCTTATGGAAGGCACCGCAGGCAACTCCAACGCCCTAGAAGCCCTGGACAAGGTAATCAAGGCAGCCCTCAAGACCAAGGCTTTTGCCAAACCTGTGAAAGAACAAGTGGACACCACCACTTGGGTCGCCTGTCCCAAGAAAGGCAAGGATAAGGAATTCTGCAAATTGCAGTGCATAACCCAAGCAGACTCCCTGAACGACGAGGCCCACAAGCAATCTTGCGAAACCAAGCCCGAGCATTTCATCGAGACTACCATTACCATCACCAAGCCTTCTCCCCTTTACGAGAAGATCCGCACAGGGCTTACGGAAGGTTACTGGAAAAGCCCTATGACGGTGGCAGAACAGTTTTCCAAGATGATTGAATCCAGCGCAAAGGTTCTTTCTATCGCCGACACCGCCATTCCGAACATGGCCTACGTGAACCGTTGGGCTGACAAGCACAAGGCCGATTCTACGGACCTTCCCGGAGGCGAGCTGTTCCGGTTCTGCACCGCCTGGCAGCCTGCCGTAGACTCGATTCTTGCTTCGAAGGAATTCGAGACCCGTTGCCCTGTCTTCGAAACCTTTGTAGACAACCGTGACGGTCAAACCTACAAGGTCAAGGAAATCAACGGAGCCCGCTGGTTTGTACAGAACTTGAATTACGCCATGGAAGAAGGCTCCATGTGCTATGACCGCGAAGATGACAACTGCAAGGTTTACGGTCGTCTCTACACGCAAGAGGCCGCCCAGACGGCCTGCCCCGAAGGAAGCCACCTTTCCACTGACGAAGACTGGAAAATGCTGGAGATTTACGCCGGTGGCGCCAACACGGCTGCAGAAAGACTCCGTAGCAACGGAAGCGACAACTACGCCTTTACCGCCATGTTCGGTGGCTACGCCAACAAGAACAACATTTCTGTTATCATCGGCGAAGGCGCCTATTTCTGGACAAACCAGGACGGTGGCGACGGTCGTGGCGTGGCACGTTCCATGTTCAGTACCGACAAGGAAGTGTCCACCATTTCGGTCGACAAGAAGTTCTCCCTGTCGGTCCGTTGCGTAGTCAACAATGAAAAATAATTTCTCACCTACATGCTCCCGCGAAACCTGGATAGCGCGACAATCGCTCCTTGCGAAAGTTCGCGCATTCTTTGAGTCCCGTGGAGCTTTGGAGGTGGAAACACCGGTACTGTCCAACGCTTGCGGCACCGACCCACAATTGGATTATTTTGAAATTGAATCGCCCCGCCGTTTCATGATGACCAGCCCGGAATTTCACATGAAGCGTCTGCTGGCCGCGGGTTTCGGCGACATTTTCCAGATTACCAAGTCTTTCCGCAAAGACGAATTCGGCGCACACCATAACAACGAATTTAGCATGGTGGAATGGTACCGCGTCGGCATGCCCCAAGAAAAACTGATGGACGAGGTAGAAAACCTCGTTTCCGAGATTCTCGGAAAACCCATCAACGCCCGTCGTACCCGCTGGATTGACGCCTTCAGGAACTATGCAGGCGTAGACCCGCTTGTAGCCACCGATGACGATTTCGCCGAAGCCTGTAAATCCCGAAACATTCCGCTCCCCGCCGACACGGCGAACATGTCCCGAGAAGACTGGTGGGACTACCTGATGGTCTTTGCCGTAGAACCCGCGCTGGCGAAGAACGGTCCGGAATTCATTCTGGATTACCCGCAGTCACAGGCTGCACTAGCCCAGACCTACGTGGGTGAAGACGGTCACACTTGGGCCAGGCGTTTCGAGCTGTTCGTAGACCAGGTGGAACTTTGCAACGGCTATACGGAACTCACAGATGCCAACGAACAGCGCCGTCGTTTCAATGCCGACCTTGAAATCCGCCGCAACATGGGAAAACCCCAGCCGACCCTGGACGAAAATTTTCTCGAAGCTCTAGAATCGGGAATGCCAGCTTGCTCCGGCGTGGCGTTGGGCCTTGACCGTCTGTTCATGCTGGCCATGAACAAGAAAGAAATCAAGGACGTGATCCTGTTCCCCAGCCCGATTGCCTAGTCTTTTTTGACCAGTTTCTCTATCCGCCGTCTCAACTCCGACTCGTCAGCATCACCGACAAACACCTTGTCGATGTTGTCAGAGCCGTCTACCAGATAGCTGACGGGAATAACTCCCGGATTCCCTAGAGCATTCATGGCATCATAGTTCCAATGGACCACAGTCCAAGACATTTCCTTTGCCTTCTGGAAACGGGCCATGGCTTTCAGGTCGTCGTCTTCGTCAATCATCAGAATCTTGAGCCCCTTAGGGCCATACTCCCGATGAAATTTTTGAAGCATGGGAATTTCCATGAGGCAGCCCGGGCACCAGCTAGCACTCAGAACGATCAGCGTAGCCGTTCCTTTTTCACTTGCATAGTCCGTCCGGCTACTATCGGCTTTAAGGGCCTCGAAATTCACCACGGCCTTAGGGATTTCCCTAAAGGACCGTTCCAGGCTCATGGTGCGGTACAGGTAGACGCCCCCTAGCAAAAAGAGGGGAATCAAAGCCCATTTTAGTGTAGAAATACGCATTATGCCGTAGAATTTATGAAATTTCGCTCCTTTTTAGTTATATTCTTGAATATGGCATACAATATTCAAGAACTTCTTTCTGAAATGGTCAAACGCGGAGCCTCCGACTTGCATATCACGGCAGGTTCCCCTCCCCTACTCCGTATCTCCGGCAAACTCACCCCTATCGGGGCCGACAAGCTGAAACCGGACGAGACCATGCGCATGACCTACAGTCTCATGAACGAGATGCAGAAGAAGACCTTCGAACAGCAGAAGGAATGCGATTTCTCCTTCGGTATTGCAAACCTTGCCCGTTTCCGTGCCAATGCCTACCTGCAGCGCGGTTGCGTGGCCCTCGCCCTCCGTATCATTCCGCTAGATATCCGCACCTTCAAGGACCTGGGTCTCCCGAAAATTTTGGCCGAGTTCACCACCCGTCCCTCGGGCCTGGTTCTGGTGACCGGTGCCACCGGTTCCGGTAAGTCCACGACCCTTGCCGCCATGATCGACAAGATCAACAAGGAACGCCACGACCACATTCTCACCGTAGAAGACCCCATCGAATTTTTGCACAAGCACCAGGGTTGCATGGTGAACCAGCGCGAAGTGGGAAGCGACACCAACAGTTTCGCCCAGGCACTGAAGATGGCCCTTCGTCAGGACCCCGACGTGGTGCTCATTGGCGAAATGCGCGACCTGGAAACCATCCGTGCCGCCCTGACCATCGCCGAAACGGGCCACTTGGCCTTCGCGACACTCCACACAAACTCTTGCGTGCAGACCATCAACCGTATCGTGGACGCTTTCCCTAAGGGCGAACAACAAACGGTGCGCACCCAGCTGTCTTTTGTGCTCCAAGGTGTGATATGCCAGACTCTGGTTCCCCGCATTGGCGGCGGACGTGTCATGGCCTACGAAATTATGAACGTGACTCCCGGTATCCGAGCCCTAATTCGCGACGACAAGGTGCACCAGATCGAATCCATGATCGAAATCGGCCAGAAGTTCGGTATGAACACCATGAACATGTGTCTCTGCGAATTGGTAAAGAACCGCAAGGTGGACCGTTTCGAGGCCCTTTCCCGTTCCCCCAGCCCCGACCAGCTGGAACAGCTGTTCGTGAAGGAAGGTGTGTAACCTATGCCAGAGTTTTTGTACAAGGCCCAAAACACCCAGGGCAACGTTTTCCAGGGCTCCCTAGAAGCCAAGGACAAGGCCGAAGCCGAGTCAATGCTCCTGCGCCGCAGGCTTGTTATCACCAGCCTGAAAAAGAAGCCCACCGAAATCAAGATTAAGATCGGTTCCGGCATCAAGCACGCCGACATCGCCCGATTCACCCGTATGTTCTCGTCCATGAGCTCAGCCGGTCTTCCCATGCTCCAGTGCTTGAACATTCTGGAAGAGCAGTGCGAAAACCCAGAACTCAAAACCGTCATTCACAAGATTACCCAGTCCATCAACGGTGGTTCTTCATTGGCTGACGCTCTGGCCCAGCACTCCAAGGTGTTCAGCCCCCTCTACACGAACATGGTGGCTGCCGGTGAAGCTGGCGGTATTCTGGACGGCATTCTCGCCCGTTTGGCCGAAACGCTAGAAAACCAGGAACGTCTAAAGCGTAAGGTAAAGAAAGCCCTGACCTACCCTGTGATGCTCGTTATCGTGGGTATCCTGGTGGTGATCGCTCTTATGACCTTCGTGGTGCCTACCTTTGCCGAACAGTTCGCCGCCCTGGACGCCGAGCTCCCGGCCCCGACACTTGTGGTGATGGGCATATCGGACTTTATACGTGACAATGCCGCATTCATGGTCATTGGCGTCGTCATCCTTATTGTTGGTTTTAAGCTGGCCATGAAGGTTCCCGCCGTCAGGTTTGCTTGGGACGGCTTCATGCTTAAGGTACCCAAGCTAGGCGACCTGCAGATCAAGTCTACAACCGCAAGCTTTGCCCGTACTCTCGGAACCCTGCTGAACGCCGGTGTGTCTATCATGGACTCATTGAAGGTGGTGGCCTCTACCGTGAGCAACAAGGTGGTGGAGAAATCCATCAACAAGATTTCTATCGGTATTGCCGGTGGTAAATCCATCGCCGAACCCATGAGCGACGTGGGAATCTTCCCGCCCATGGTTATCCAGATGACTGGCGTGGGTGAAAAAACCGGTAACCTGGGTGGTATGCTCCTTAAGCTCGCTGACTTCTACGATGAAGAAGTGGACGCTGCCGTGGATAGCGTGGTGGGCATGATGGAACCTATCATCATCGTGTTCCTAGGCGGTGCGGTCGGTGGTCTTTTGATCGCTATGTATATGCCGATGTTCTCTATGGGCGACGCTATCAAGGGCTAATAAACTGCGTAATACTTCGTTACTCCCCCTCTCGCCGTAGGTTTTCTACGGCTTCGGGGGTCGTTGCCTCGTCTTACTTGTTTCTTATCCCTCGCTGAGAATGTACGCTACACGGAGTTGTTTCTTCTCTTGCTAGGCTCTAGACGAAATCTCTTTTTAGGTAATTGTCTCACTCGGCTTTAAGCGAAATTTTGGATGTTGTGTTCGTCCAACAAAAAAACAATTGATACAGTTCTACAAAAACAACGTTTAGGATACTAACAGCCTCTTCAAAACGATTGTATATTATGGAAAAAAGAGAGGTAATCCTATGAAAACGAAATTCATCATCCCAATCATCGCACTCGGCTTGTTCGCCGCCTGCTCCGACGATAACAGCGCCACAGGACCGGATACAGAAATAGATTCTTCCGCCAGCGCAGAACCAGCCTCCTCAGCCGAAGAAGAGCTTAAAGAATTCCGCAAGGAAATCGAGAACAAGATTCCGAACAACGTGGCTACAGAAGTCGAAGATTACAACGACTACAAATACTACGGGGCAGAGCTCTCCGGCAAGGATCAATTTACCTATGGCCGGTTCGAAGCCCGCATGAAGATGGTTTCCATTTCTGGTTCCGTGAGTTCCATGTTCCTGTACTACGACGAGTCCTGGACTTTGGGCGACCAACCCTGGAACGAAATCGACATCGAAGTTCTGGGAACCAATCCCGGAGCCTGGCAATCCAACCTAATCACTCGTTTGCCAGATGAAGAAGGTAAAAAGAATAAGAAAATTACATCCGAATTCAAGACAGGTTTCGGTTTCAATTCCACCGAAGACTTCCATCTGTTCGCCTTCGTATGGACTCCGGAATACATCTCCTGGGAAATCGACAGCGTAGAAGTCCGTCGTGATGTTATCGGCATGGAAAAGGGACAGGTAGAATTCATGACGAAGAAACAGAGTCTTCGCTTTAACCTGTGGGCATCCAAGACCCCCGCCTGGACCGGGAAGTTCACCGGTGCCGAGTTGAAGGATGGTCCTGTCGCCCAAGAGATTGACTATGTCCGTGTATACAGCTATGACAAAGAAACCAAAAAATTCACCAAGGAATGGCAGGATAATTTCGACGGTACAACCCTTGATAAGACTCACTGGGGCACCGGCAATTGGGAAATGGAAAATGTTGACCTCGTCCCAGAAAACGTTGTTGTCGAAGATGGCAAATGCAAGTTGCTGTTGAGCCGCGAGAAAAAAGCAACGCCTGCAGCAGACTAAATAAATTTACTCCTCCACAGTTCCCCGGGCACGCAAGTGCCTGGGGTTTTTGTTTGATGTTGTCGAAGAGTATTACTTTTTCAGCAGAAATCCCGAGACAGATTTTTCCCTGACAAAAGTCTTCTGGGCAATCTCCTGAACCTCGGCAGCGGTAACCTTGGAAAGTTCATCGGCCCAGTTCAAGAAAATTCTGTAGTCACCGTACATTTCATACCAGGCAAGCATGGTAGCCACATTCTCCATGTCCGTAAGGCTACGGACCAGGGCGGCGTAGGAATGGTTCTTCACCTTTTCAAAGTCACGAGCGCTCAAAGGCTCGGTCTTCAGCTTTTCCAATTCCTCCCACACAATCTGCTCCACCTTGGATTCGTCTGCACCAGGGCGCAGGTTCACGTGGACTCCGAATTCAGAGACATACTTGTTGGGGCTGTTACTGGAACGGATCCCTACGGCGAGCTTTTCCTGTTCCACCAGACGTCTGTACAGCCGACCGGAGCGACCGTTCAGAACACCTTCGATGATGTCCAAAGCATAAAGGCTCTTGTCGCCCACCTCGGCCGTCTTGAAGACCAGGTCGTACATGTTGGGGGCGTCGGGGCGTTTTACCACCAGGCGTTTTTCTCCAGGCTGTTCGGGATCACGGATGGTCAGCGGAGGGAAGGCTTCCCCTGCAGGAATGCCCGAGAAATACTTCTTTACCATTTCCATGGTGGCCGTCGTATCCAGGTCACCGGCCAGCACCAAGATGGCGTTTCTCGGCTTGTAGTACTTGCGGTAATGTTCCGCCGCCATTTCACGGGTCAGGTTATCGATATCGCTGGGCCAGCCGATAGTGGGCACGCGGTAAGGGAAAGCCTCGTAGATCATGGAGTTCAGCGTCTCGATGTAGCGGCCCGAGGGCTTGTCGTCATAACGCATGCGACGCTCCTCTCGCACCACGGAACGCTCCGAATAGAATTCACGGAGTACGGCGTTCTGCATGCGGTCCGATTCCAGCCACATGAACAGCTCAATCTTGTCCTTGGGAAGCGTCACGATATAGGCGGTCATCAGGTCAGAGGTAAAGGCGTTGAGACCCGTGCCACCAGCCGCCTGGTAGGCGCTCCACAGTTCATCTTTCACGAAAATCTTGCGGTGCTCGTTCACCACGGAATCATGCTCCGCCGTAAGCCTTTTGACGGTCGCCGTATCTCCGGCAAGTTTAGCCGGACGGATCAGTGCCTGCAGGGAATCCTGGATTTCCATAAAACGCGCATCAGCTACGCTATCGGAGATTCCCACCTTGTGCGTGCCCTTGAAAAGTTCGTGTTCCAGAATATGGGCCAGACCGGACTTGCCCGGAACCTCGTGAACAGAACCCGTCACGTAGAAAAGCCTACAGCTCACCGTGGGAGCCTGGGAATTAGGGTGCAACAGGACCGTAAGGCCATTGTCCAGAACTTCCTTGTGGACCGGCATGTTCACTGTGGCATGAGCCGTTCCAACCACAAAGGTCAAGGCGCAAGCCCCACGCAAAAAACTCTTGAAACAATTTTTCATGTGATGAATTATAGAATTTTTAGGAGGTTGACCTCGCCCACCCAATACAAACAAAAAGCGCCCCGCTCGGTAAGAGCGGAGCGCAATTTCTCGCGTTATGCTAAAGCAGTCAATTAGGCGGCTTTCACAGTTTCGACGACCTTGGCGAATGCTTCAGGATCGGCGACGGCAGTATGACGACCGTTCGGCTCCTCATTGGGTGACGCCTCTCCGGCATCGCCTCACTCTCGCATTCGCGACTTGTTAATACAAGCCGCTTATGCTCACGGTGACGACCGTTCGGCTCCACATTGGGCGACACATCTCCGGTATCGCCTCACTCTCGCCTACATCGCCAGCTTACGCTTGGCGACTCCGTCTCACCATGGCCTTCGCCGTAAAAGAAAAGCGCCCCGCTCGGTTAAGAGCAGGGCGCAATTTCTCGCGTTATGCTAAAGCAGTCAATTAAGCAGCCTTCACAGTCTCCACGACCTTGGCGAAAGCTTCAGGATCGGCGACGGCCATGTCAGCAAGAACCTTGCGGTTCAGCTGGATGCCCGACTTGGAGAGCTTGTAAATGAACTGGCTGTAGCTGATGCCCAGTTCGCGGACTGCAGCGTTCAAGCGGGTGATCCACAGAGTGCGGAAATCGCCCTTCTTGTCGCGGCGGTGAGCGTAGGCATACTGACCGGCGTGGGCTACGGCGTCAATGGCAAGGCGAAGGTTGCTCTTGCGACGGCCATAGAAACCCTTGGCGGCCTTGAGGATTTTTTTGCGGCGTTCGCGGGAAGGAACTCTAGTTTTAGCGCGTGGCATTCTTACACTCCTTATGCAACGACAAGCAGACGCTTGACATGGTAAACATCGACTTTCTTAACGAGAGCGCCCTTACGCAGGTTACGCTTACGCTTAGTGGACATCTTGGCAAGAATGTGGCGCATACCAGCACGCTTGAACTTGACGTGGCCGGAGCCAGTCAGGCGGAAGCGCTTTTTTGCACCGCTATGTGTTTTCATTTTAGGCATTTTTACCTCTTGGGTTTAAGTTGAAGCCTCACCTGCTGCCATGGGCTCGGTTACGGGCTTTGGTGCCTGGTCCTGCTTTTTGGCAGTACCTGCACCGCGTTTTGGACCATAGATAGAAAGCATGGTGTTGCCTTCCACCCGGGAGTCCATTTCCAAATCGCCAAACTGGAGCAGAGCTTCTTTTGCGCGCTCCATCAGGCGCTTACCGTAGTCCATGTGCGCCATCTCGCGCCCACGGAACTGCATAATAAGTTTCACCTTCATACCGTCTTGAAGGAACTCGGAGGCCTGCTTGATCCTGTACTGGTAGTCGTTCTCGGCAGTCTTCGGGTGCATCTTGATTTCTTTCAGCTTCACCACGTGCTGCTTCGCCTTGGCGGCCTTGGCCTTCTTGATCTGCTCGAACTTGAACTTGCCGTAGTTGATGATGCGGCATACCGGCGGTTTGGCGTTGGGAGACACCTCCACCAGGTCCAGTCCGGCGTCCTTTGCCATCTGCAGCGCCTTGCTCGTCTCGATGATGACGGCCTCGCCGTCCTCCTTCACCAGTCGGATGGGCGAAATGTGGATGTCCTCGTTGATACGAGTTCCGTCACTCGGACGGTTGGGCATGCGGCGATCGCGCGGATTAGGGTACAAGTAAGCTCCTCGGTATAAAGTTAATGTGGGGCAAAATTTAGCAAGATTCC
Source organism: Fibrobacter sp. (assembly GCA_017475045.1). Classification (GTDB taxonomy): domain Bacteria; phylum Fibrobacterota; class Fibrobacteria; order Fibrobacterales; family Fibrobacteraceae; genus Fibrobacter. The sequence continues at coordinate 153,789 of JAFVGH010000068.1, forward strand.
AATAATTTTCCAACAACTTTTGGCCGATACCCTTTAAAAATGGGCCGATTTTTGTATAATTGGACTTGCTCGCGGCGGTAGCTCAATGGTAGAGCCTTAGCCTTCCAAGCTAATGGTTGCCGGTTCGATCCCGGTCCGCCGCTCTTAGACCTCCCTTCTGGGAGGTCTTTTTTTTTTGCATTTGAGTCGAGTGTTATCCACCCAGTTCTCAAAGTATGTCGGCATAATTATAGTCCTTCACGCAGCGAATAGAATATCCGTTGTTCTTTGGCAAAACGAAGTCAAAGCGGACCGAACCACAAGCTATTATCGCAACGCGCACCCCATTCGGGTCTTCATCGCCCGTAGCAATAAAGAAAACAGCATCGTTTGACGGATAACCACTCTCCTGCTCGATAGTTACTATAGTATGATTGCCGTTAACTTGAACGCTTGCTATGTACTCGGGTACGGCACCCCAAAAATCATAGACCACTTCATCAGACACTCCAGTGAAATCGTTCCTACCACCAAAACCCGAAGGAATCACTGATAAACCAAGGGCATTGTTTCCATCGCAGTACCAGCCTGTTTGGGATATAAGGTCTAGCCCGTTTGTTCCGCCAGCTTCCTTCATCAACATATCCCATTCATCCCGTCTGGGCAAATGCCATCCATCAGGGCAAACACCCTGAAGCATTAAAGGCTGGGTGCAGCTAATTTCCTTGCCGCATATACCCGAGAAACAGGAATGACCATCGCCACATGTTTGCGGGTTTTCTTTGTCGTTTGCCAGTTTCACAGAATCAATGGCGGCAGCCCACGTATAAAGGCGGCCAGTGACATTGCAATTCGCGGCGACATTGTCATAACACCAAGACCTACCCTTTAAGCTCGGAGTCGTAACAGAATCAGAGTAGTTTAAATTCTCAGCCATCCACGTCAGTTTTCCGATCGTGACCGTCTTGTAAACTTTTTCATCACGGGAATCTGTCAAGGTTCCGTACGAAATTTCCGGGTTCAGGTGCATTTCTCTGGGAACTTCCCAACTCCAGCCAAATAGACTCACCCAACCTTTTGCCGAACAATAGTACTTGTTGGATTCCTCAACCTTGCCACTTATAATTCGTCCAATCTCGGTACATTTTTCGCCATAAGTATCTTTTTCTATGTCTTTGGCTCCATGCCATCGACCATCCTTGTTACAGATAAACCGCATTTGCGTGCCATAGGTTGCGCTATGCTCATTTGTTGTCGCTACGACCTCGCCTATGCGGTCCTCATTACACGCACCAAGGCCATAGACTGTGTACCAGAAACTTTTCACATACTTTTTTGTGTCAGACACTGCACCAATTCTCCAAGCACTTATATTGGCTTGGATGCTGTCTAGATTTTTTATTCGGGACCAGTCTGCAATTTTAGCCCTAGCCACTTCATCGTTCCATTCTCCGTCTTTTTCGAAATCCGCCTCAAAGTCTGCCAGAAGCTTTGAAAGTTCCGCCTCGGTATGATCGCTCTGCAAAAGCACACTAAGAGCAAGGAGTGCTGTATTCCCATCCTCATAGCCGAAGATACTTAAACTATCCGCCAAGCCAAATTTATCTGTTATGTTGAACGCCTTTAAAACTTCTGCTTCAGCTTGTTTTTTGGCCGACGAAAAATCCATACCAGAGTTTACAAGATAGAGAACTCGCTTGTATTCTAAGTGCGTAAGCAAGTTGATATTCGCTTTTTTTCTTTTACTAAGGTCAACAAGCGCGTTTAAGCTTATTTTTTCACCAGATTTTGTTCCCGTGACCTCGTTACGGTAATAACCAGAAACTTCCAACAGCGCATATTGAATTGGATATGTCGCATCGGGAATGTTGAACTCGCCCCTGTCATTTATAACTTTTCCCTTAGATGTCCTACCAGTTTTTGCAAAGGTAGTGCCGTCCAATTCATAAAGGATTACGCTGGAACCGTTTAAGAAAGGACCTTTTTGCGCAAATCCAGAAATACCCTTACTCTCCGAAGAAACAACAAGGGTTCTAGAGTTAGATGAATAGGGAATATCGGAATCGTCTGACCTAGTATTTTCATCCACTGTTATCCATTTGCCTTTGATACAGGTGTAATACGCACTGTCTTCCGTTACAAAGACTGTTTCCCCTAAAAGAGAGTCCGTGCACTGTTCCAGATCGTCGGTATTTTTTACCTCGGACACTTTTGCGTTGGCGTCTACACCCGAATCACTGTCGCCACCGCAAGCGACCAACGTAAACAATAAAACCATGAACACTGAGGCTAGACCAATGGATAACATATTCTTTTTCTTCATAGTTAATCCTCCGAATCCAAATCCTCTATACAACGAACAGAAAAACCGTAGCTCTTTTTTCCAAAAGAAAAGAGTACATCATCAAAATGAGTATAAAAACTTATGCAGCTAGCTTCGCTGTGGTCAGATCGAGAGTCAGGTTCTTCAGATTCCCAAAAGCTAGCTTCAATATTTGCATTGTAGAAGAATCCGTCACTGTACCTATGGCCTGCAGGAAATACCGAAAACCCAGAACTATTTGTGCCATTGGCATTACCACTCCAACCGCTTGTAGATTTGAGCTTTGTACTTTTCATCCTTGAACTATTGACCGTAGAAATCAACGTTTTCCAATCATCATCTTTGGGTAAACGCCAGCCATCGGGGCAGATACCCTGAATTTTTGCGGGTAGCGTACATTCAACATCATAACCACATACCTGCGGATTTTCCTTGTCGTTTGCAAGTTTCACGGAATCAATGGCGGCAGCCCATGTATAAAGGCGACCTTTCTCATCGCAATTTAAGGAAACATTATCATAGCACCATGTATTCCCTTTTAAACTCGGGGTGGCCGCCGAGTCCGCATAGTTTAAATTTTCAGCCATCCATGTTTGCTTACCGATGGTAACAGTTTTGTAAGTCCGCTTGTCACGTGCATCTGTGAGCGTTCCGTATTGAATCCCTGGGTCAGAGCTATCGCTGGAGCCTTCTTTACTACTGCTGGATTTGTTATTGGCTTCCATTTTTTGCCACTTTTCCTTGATACATGTGTAATAGGCTCTATCTTCTATTACAAAAACCGTTTCTCCCAAAAGGGAATCAGTACATTCTTCTAATTCACTGGCAAATTCAACCTCGGGTACATTCGTATCATCTTCCGTCGAATCTAAACTTACGGAACAAGCAACAACACACATAAACGGCAAAATCAGAAACGGCGAAGCGAAGCTAACAACGTTTACCCTCTTCATAATACAAGCCCTTTCTATTTTATTTGCCCATTTGATTGTTTTTACCCAATCTGAATATATATTTTTGGGGAGGAAAGGGAGAGCGTAATTCCATCTTTTTTTTTGAACTTTTTCCCCGCATATTCAGCTTATAATCTCATATTTCCGTATTATTCCAGAATGGAATAATTGCTTTACAAAAGCAAAGGATATATATTCGTAAGATATATGCAAACGCAGAGGCGAGCCGACAAGGCATAACCTCTTGCGAGGTCAAGGACGAAGAATAGTGCGTTAGGGATCACCGGGTTAGCACTTTTTTTCTAGATTTGGGCCATGCTATTTGAACAAGCTATTGCACACCAGATTCCGGGCTACACAAAAGAAGCCGACTCCGCCCACGGCGAATCTCTCGCCATGTTGGACTACAAAGATGAGCTCCGCATCAAGGATGCGGCTATCCGGGAATTCTGGGACGTGAACCGCCTAGCCGGCAACCCCCAAAAGGTGATTGCAAGCCCCATGCCCAGGGCCTACCGCACCACAAGCAAGCGCCGCGTGTACATGGAGCCAGGCAATCTGCAGTTCGACCGTCAGGAATCCATGCTTGAGCCCGAAGAGCACAACAAGATTTACGACTTCCTGTTCGACAAACTGATTACGCCGGCCTACAAGCCCCTGGCCTACGCCCTAAACTGGATCATTATTCGCGGCACCTACCAGTACCGGGTGGTGATTTTCAACATCAAGAAGATTGACGCCAGCATCGTGCGCAAGCTGAAGCTAATCGCAGACGCTCTGCAGAAATCTCCCTTCCACGTGACAGCGGCACATGCGTACGTGGATACCACCGAGTCGGATTACTACCTGGAATCCAAGCGCCCTACCGAAGGCCTGAACTTCAAGCAGCTTTACGGTCCCCGGGAACTGAGCCTGAACCTGGGGCATTTCAGCCTGCGCTACCCCGTAACGGGATTCAGCCAGATTAACGAGAGCCAGATCCATAACTTGATCAAGGCGGCAAGCCGTCTGCTTTCGCTTACCAAAGAAGACCACTTTTTGGATCTGTACTGTGGTTATGGTTTGTTCAGCTTTGCGCTGGGCGAAGCCGCCAAGTCGGTACTGGGCGTGGAATGGGAAGGTCCGTCTATCGACTGCGCCAAGGCATCGGCCAAGCACCTGAAGAAGAACTACCGCTTTATCGCCGGCAAGATTGATGAAGATTTCGTGCAGACCAGGCTCCCCCGGCCCGTGCTGAACGAGCCCGAGAAAATTCTGCTGGACCCGCCCCGCAAAGGGTGCGAACCCGGTGTAATCCACGCTCTTGCCATGCGAAAGCCAATCCGTGTAGCCCATGTGTTCTGCGGCACCGACGAGATTCCAGCCTCCTTGAAGGAATGGGAACGTTACGGGTACCGCGTGCGAGAAATCCAGCCGCTGGACCTATTCCCCGGCACCCCGCACCTAGAAACCATCGTAATGCTGGAAAGAAAATAGAGTGTGAAGGTGTGAAGTGTGAAATGTGGAATGAGAAATTAAACACTACACATTTCACATCACACATTGAGGAAGGATAATGTCAGCAGATGTTTTGACAACGGGAAGGCCCGCGCTGTGGACGCGGAACTTCGTGACGGTGGCCGCCGCGAACTTTTTGCTATTCTTCAGCTTTTACCAGCTGCTGCCCATACTCCCGCTGTACATCATCGAGAAGTTCCAGACCGACAACGCCACCGCAGGTTTCATCATCTCGCTTTACACCATCGGGGCGCTGGCCTGCAGGCCTTTCGCCGGATTCTTGGTAGACACCCTCAGCCGTAAGCCCCTTTACTTCTGGACGTTCTTCGCCTTTACCGCCTGTTTTCTAGGCTACAAGACGGTGAGCATTCTTGCCATCTTGGCGGTAGTCCGCTTTGCCCACGGGCTTTTCTTCGGGATTTCCAGCACGGCGAGCAATACGGTGGCCATTGATGCCTTGCCTGCGAGCCGTCGTGGCGAAGGCATCGGCTATTTTGGCATCAGCGTGAACCTGGCCTTCGCCACGGGCCCCATGACCGGAATGTTCCTGTACGAAGCCTTCGGCGATACCATCGTGTTCATCATCTCTATCGCCCTGTGCGTTATCGGCCTGATTCTCGTACAGACCCTGAACGTTCCCCGCAAAGAGAAGAAGCCCCACGCCCCCCTTTCCCTGGACCGTTTCTTTTTGACGCGAGCCATTCCGCAGTTCGTGAACTTCATCTTCGTGGGTTTTGCCTATGGGCCTGTCACCAACTACATTGCCCTCTATGCGAAGGAGCTTGGTATCGGAGGCTCCGGCTGGTTCTACGCCCTAATTGCAGGCGGGCTCATTTTGAACCGTGTGATGACGGGCCGGCTTATCGACAGGGGTTACCTAATTCACCTGGTGGGTACTGGCATGAGCCTAAACGTGGTGGCCTACTTTATCTTGGCCTTCAGCCACTCTCCCATCACCTTCTTTGTGGCGGCATTCCTGATTGGCACAAGCCTCGGGCTCATTTTCCCAGGTTACCAGACCATGTGCGTGAACCTGGCACGCCACGACCAACGCGGTACTGCCAACAGCACGTACCTGAGCGGTTGGGACATCGGAATTGGTGCCGGAATTTTGACCGGCGGCTCTATGGCAGGCTATTTTGGAATGCATCAGCCCGTATTTTTGGCCTGCGCCGTGGCCCTCATTATCGCAGACATTCTCTATTTCGCCTGGACCGCACGGCACTACTTGAAGAACAAGCTGGAAGGGTAACTATCTTTATACTATGAAACCCTGGAAACTGCTGGACTCCAAATACCTGGTAGACGCTCCTTGGCTTAAGGTGGCGAAGGAAACCTGTGAACTGCCCAACGGCAAGGTCATTGATGACTTCTATACATTGTGGCAGCCGGACTGGGTGCTGATTCTCGCCCGTACCGCCCAGGGCAAGTGGGTCATGACGGAACAATACCGCCACGGCACCGGAAAAATCGCCCTGGAGTTCCCTGCAGGAATCATCGACAAGGGCGAAACGCCGGAGCAAGCGGCCATCCGGGAACTGCAGGAAGAATGCGGGTACGGGCCGGATTGCGATTGCCACGAGGCTGCGCCTCTCGCAATGACAAAATATATCGGGACCTTTCCCGTAAACCCCGACAGGCATCGCGGCGTTTTTCACGTAGTATTCATCGACGGAGTAAAAAAGGCGGGCACCACCAACTTCGACAGTACCGAAGAAATCGAGACTCAGGAACTTTCCGACGGAGACCTGCAAAAGAAAATGGCGGACGGCACATTTAACCATCCGCTCCAAATGGCGGGGTATTTGAAGTGGTGTCTTACCCGCGGGTGAGACGAATCAAGAACTGGAACGCATTGTGGCTACGGCCATCGTTGTTCTCGTCTCCGCTCTCCTCCACCGCAGTGACGTTCACATAGACAAAACCAAATCCGATAGACCAGGTATCGCTCACCCACCAGTCTTTGCCTAGTTCATAGCGAGAAAAGACGGCTATCTGAAAGATATCCTCGTCGTAGTCGTCAAACCATCCGAAAAAAGTACTCATGCCACCCGAGACACCAACGTAAAGGCCATTCAATACAAAGGCAGGATTGCGGAACGGGTAGACTGTCGCGCCAAAGCCCAATGATACGTTTCCGCCCGTAAAATCACCTTTTACTTTTTTCTGGTACTCTATGGAATCCTTACGCAGAACAGGGATAATTCCCTCGTATCCATATACCTTCTCTTTTTCTGTATAGCGGTAATGAGCCCTGCCCACATACGGTTCAATCTCTACAACCGAATGTATCGCTACCATGTTCCCCACAGATTTACCGAACTTAAAGTCTAGAGCCGGCAACGCATAACCCTTGAACCTCTTGGCGTATTCTTCCGCATACACCTTTTCACAGGGCCTATCATTGTCGTCCGTAGTATTCCACTTATCCTCTCTATCCGATTCAATATTGAAATTCGTATAAGCCAAACCAAAGCCTGTACTGAAATAAAATCCACGATGTTCATAAGGGGGCCGAGTCTTTTGTGGCTTAGCCTCTTGCGACCACGAAGTCACAACAAACAGAGCGACAATCGCCAATATCCTAAGAATCTTCATTGGCAATTATCCCCGAGTGAGTCTGAACGAAAGAGAAATCACGTTATCGTCATCGTGGGAGCTAACCGTATTCCAGACCAGGCCAGTCCTAGCATAGCCAAGGCTCACACCAATAGACAAATGGTCATTCATCCACCAATCCTTACCCAGTTCCACCTGGAACGCTGTTCCCGAATTGAAACTAACCTCCCGAGAACCGCCATTGATCATAGTAACAAAGACCGCATAGCCCACAGAACCGCCCAAAAAGAAACCGTTCAATGCCGAGTTCTTATCGCGGAAAGGATAAACCGTAGAACCGAAACCGATGTAAGTCCTGAAATTGTACCCGTCAGAGGATTCCATCTCTTTAGTTTTATCCTCTGTCACTTTTGCAGGGCATTTTTCATTTTCTTCGCAGAACACGCGGTATTCCTTATAGCCGTAATCAATGGTTCCCGCATAAAAGCCCAAATTGAAAACCGAATGGAAGGCAATCAAGTTGGCTAAAGCCACACCGAACTTAAACTCATATGTGGGGAATGTACCGCCGTTATACTCGAAATAGTCTACATCACGGTTTCTGTAGTCGCTCCCATAACCATCGTTGTAGTGGTCATGTTCTTCCTTACTGTTGTTATACCAGTTGTAAGCAGCGCCAAAAGACACACTGTTATAAAAGCCTCGGTGCTCACGAGGGGCTGGCTTGGCAGCAGTTGGTTCGGACTGGGCAAAAACCAAACTAGCCAAGAACAAAACAACAATTGCAATCAACTTATTTTTCATAACGCTCCCCTAAAAAACGGCAGTAATATAGCAAAACATATAAAGGTTCCATTTTGTAAACACATTTTCCATTATTATCTTTTTCTTCTTTATTTTTTATTTTTAATTTTGAGCACGGAATTAAACCTTCAATCATGGGATTGACTATGAGCATCAAAGATTACCTCGCCGGCGCCAAACAGGCCGGTTCCGTTCAGAAGCTGATGACCCCGGGCCTCGCCGTGGAATTTATCCAGCCCTGGTACACCCCGCTTTCTACGACCCCCTCCACTACGGGTATTGCTGTCGGTGGTATCGGCTCCACATTCACCGCCACGCCTGCTGGCACCACTCCCGTAATGAACGTGATGCCGGGCGTGCAGGTTCGCACCGAAAAGCCTTCTGACCTCCGCTTCAACAACTTCTTCTTCCGCGAATCCGTCATCGACGCAAAGGCCGCTCTTGAAATCGTCGACTTCGCCGGCTTCACACAGATGCTCGCCAAGTACCCGCTGGTAGACGCCAAGGGCGAAGCCCTCTTCACCGCCGCAGAACTTGCCAACCAGAAGAAAGCAGAAGCCAAGCTTAACAAGGCCATAGCCGAAAAGAATTTCTTCAAGAACAATGCCGCCGACTTTGAACGTTGGCACATCGAATGGAGCGACCGCACCGCCGCCCTCCTCAAGAAGGCCGGTGCCGAACTCAACCGTAGCGCCGTCATCGACTTCTTCAACGGCGTCGTGGGCGAAAAGGCTGTGCGCCAGGGCGCCCTTACCGCCGCATGGGCAAACGACAGCGAATTCCTGGGACAGGCCGGTTACGATGCCGCCAAGATGCAGTACGCAGCCCTCTACCCCGTGAGCGAAACCAAGTACGAAGGCAAGGGCGTGCAGATTACCAAAACCCAGTCCAGCTACGTGACCCCGGGTGATGAACGCCTCTCCAGCCTCCCGGTGAACGCCACCGTGTTCACGCTCGAAAATACCACCAAGGAAACCCGCGAGATCACGATTGTGCAGGTGCAGGACTGCATCGCCGGTTACATGGCCAAGAAGGACCGCCAGGGCGTTCAGGATTCCAGCTTCGTGCTCGTGCCCGCCGCACGTTTCCCGAAGGGCGTGAAGTTTGAGAAGCAGGCAGGCGATGGTCGCGAAGTCCGCGGTCTCGAATTCTACAACGAAAAGCCGCTCGCCGAAAGCGATTTTAATGGTTGCATGGGCGTGTCTGTCGCATGGAACAAGAAAGACAACCTGAACGTTTCCGTGAAGCCGATGTTCTACCAGGATGACGCCGCCTCTGTTTTGAAGGGCGCTCTCCGCAGCGGCCGCGTTTGCGAAGCCTGGGTCAAGAACGTTTACAGCGGCCGCGAAACGATTGCTGGCGCCGTCGCTGTTACCGCGGTTCTCAAGCCGAAGCAGAAGGTCAGCTTCCAGTTCAACCTGGTGCTCGACTTCCCCGAAATCAAGCTGAACAAGCTCACTTCCGCCAAGAAGTACACCGCATTCTTCCCCGAAGCTTATGGCCGCGTGGGCGCCATCCTCGAAGAAGCCCTCGCCGCCGACAAGAACATGGACGCTCGCCTCAAGGCATTCGAAGCACTCGTCCCGAAGAAGGCCGTGGCCAAACTTTACAAGACCGCCGCCAAGCAGGATGAATTCAAGAGTCTCGCTCTCAACACCCTCAGCTTCCTCGCCGAAGCCACCGTGTGGGACAAGGACGACCGCTTCCTCGTCCGCGAATGCGCCGACTATCCGTTCTTCAACTCCCTCGACGTTTACTTCTACGGTAGCTTCAGCCTGATGGCTCTGATGCCGCGCCTCGACGGTGTGGTGATGAAGCGCTTCGGTGATGCGATTCTCGCCGTGAACGACAACCGTCGCCGCCACCACGAATACGTGAA
>JAFVGH010000069.1 GCA_017475045.1 Fibrobacter sp.
GCATCTATAAAGGGACGGCAAAAATTAATAGACAATAAAATATTATTTTGCCCAACGCCTTCAAAACGCATTTGCTTCACATATTCAACTATTTTCTTTTTAAAACTCACATCAGCATAACTAGAATGTGAGTATTCAGCCTCTTCTACAAAACCGTTGCGCCCTATGGATACATTTAAAGATAAAGACATTCCATATACTTCATTACAAACGTCTTTTTTGTAAAACGAATCAAAAATTTCATAAATGGATTTGCTTTCTTTGCGAATAATTTGTGCGATTTTTTCAACATCATCGTTATAAACTAAACCACCCTCTACAGAATAATCTTTAAAAACTTGTATTGAAACTCCATTAGCATCAAATAGAGAATCTTGAAATTGAATAGGACGGAAAGGGATTTTTAATGTCACATATTTCGAGTCCACAGGAAACTCAAATACGGCATTTTCGTGTCCCGTTGATTTTTCGGCATTCTTATCCGCCTCGCTGCACCCCGCCCACAGCATCACCGCAGCCAAGAGCACAAACTTACCCAAATAATTTCTAAAAAAAACTGCCATACGTTATATATACAAAATATATAGATAAAAAAACACCAGCCTCGTAAGAGACTGGCGCTTTTGAAATTTACATAGGCGATCCCGTCCCGGCACAAGGCCGGGATGACAAAGAGTCCGGGATGACATTGGGTTTATTAACCCAATGTCACTTCGACCTTGTGCACACCCTTCGTAAAGACCGGTGCGACGTTGGAATCGATTTCCTGACCGTCAACAACCATCTTTGCCACACCCTTGCAGACGTGGTTCGGGTTCTTCACCGTGATCTGGTAGGTAGCACCGCGGAACTTACGGGTAGCTTCGAAGCCAGCCCATGCGCTCGGGATGCAAGGATCGACAACGAGGCCGTCGAAGCTTGCACGGATACCGATGATGAACTGCGTTGCAGCCTGGTACGTCCAAGAGCTTGTGCCGGAGAGCCATGCGTTACGGCCCATACCGAACTGCTTGTGTTCGTCACCGAGGATGTTCTGCGGATAGCAATACGGTTCAGATTCGAAGATGTCGAGGATGCCGTTCTTGGAAGCCGGGTTGATCTGGCAGTAGTATTCGAAAGCCTTGTCGCCACGGCCGAGAATCGTTTCGGCAATCATCACCCACGGGTTCGTGTGGAGGAAGATACCGCCGTTTTCCTTTGCTCCAGGAGGATAGGTGGAGATGCCACCGACAGCCGGTTCAAAGCCACGGTAACCCGGAGTAGAGCTCTTCACGCCGTACTTGGTGTTGAGGAGCTTGTTCAAGCTGTCCATGCCCTGCACAGCGCGGTCGCCGAATGCAATGCCGGAGATGACCGGCCAAGACTGGCCGTTGCAGTAAATCTTGCCGTACTTGGCAGAGGAAACGCCGTAGCCGTTGCCGTCCTTGTCGAACCAACGAGTCCACCACTTGCCGTCCCAAGCGCTGTCGTTGAATGCCTTCTTGACATCTTCGTACCAGCCCTTGTACATTTCAACGGCTTCCTTGTCGCCGAGAGCTTCTTCAATGCCCATCATTTCGAGCAAAGCCTTTGCGTACAAAGCGGTGTTGAACGTAGATTCTGCACCGAGCGGGAGGTTCATGCAGTCGTTCCAGTCGGCAAAGCCGAGGAGCGGAAGACCGTGCTTGCCGAGGTGTTCGCGAGAGAACTTGAGAGAACGCTTCAAGTGTTCGAGCACAGTGCCCTTTTCACGCTGAGCGCGCTTCTTGCCAGCTTCGTAGAACGGAATTTCCTCGTCGAGGAGTTCCATCTTGCCCGTTTCTCTGAGGTAGTTAGCAACAGTGAGGACAATCCAGAGGTGGTCATCACCGTACCAGTCTGCGTAAGCCGGGTTGCCGTTTTCGTCGAGCACGCCCTTCTTTTCGCGGGAGTCACCGGCGTTAGCTTCGTTGCCGTTATCTTCTTCGAGGGCAAGCGGAGCGTACTGGTGCATGGCGTTACCTTCCGGACGCTGCACAGAGAGGAGGTTCTTCGTAAGAACGAGAGCTTCTTCCGGCATGTGGCTCATCACGCCCATGAGGTCCTGGCTGGAGTCACGGTAACCGATACCGCGGCTGGTGCCGTAGCCCAACTGATAGAGGGACAAGTAACGGCTCCAGTTCTTGGTGGTGTGGCACTGACGCGGGTTGTGCACGTTCACCATGGAGTTGAATGCTGCATCCGGAGTATTCACCTGGATCGTGGAGAGGTAGTTTTCCCAGAACTTGGCGAGTTCGTCGAAAGCCTTATCGACGTTCTTCAAGTCGCGGTACTTCTTGATAGCCTTGGCTGCAACCTTGAGGCTCTGTTCCTGACCGAGCTGGGTGCAGGTACGGAAAGTCTTCTTGGCGGCAATCTTGCCAGCGTGGATCATGAGAGCGGCAATGTTGTCGCCACGGTCGCATTCGCTGTTGGCAAGTTCCTTGTTCTGGAGGCTGAGCGGATTTGCCCAGGAACCCATTTCGTTCTGGCCGAGGAACACGCGGCGGTCGCCATCGAAGGAACCGACCTTGCAGTCAGCCGTAACGTAGTTCACGGCGTAGTCGCGCTTCATGTAAGCGTACTGTTCGAGCACAACGTGGCCGTCCTTTTCCCAGTGGCCCTTGAGGGTCATGGTCTGCGGAACCCAGTCGGCGTTCGTGAGCTGCTTTTCAGCTTCGAAGTGGCTGAATTCATAAACCGGGATAATGTCCACTTCCTTAGAGCCACCGGCGATGTTGGTCACCTGGATGTCCTGGAGGAGCGTGTTGGAGCCCGTCGGAACGAAAATCGTCACCTGAACGCGGAGACCGTAAACTTCGGCAATCCAACGCATGTAGGAAAGACCCACGTGGCATTCCCACTTGTCGAGCTTGACGAGAGTCGGAACGTAGAACGGGGAGAAAATCTTGTAGTTCTTGCCATCCTTGATACGGATGTAGATAGTGCTGGCCTTGAAGTCAGAGCACGGCATCTGTGCAATGTACTTGGTGATACGGTTGAGAGCCGGGTCGCCTTTGCAAACGAGAGTGCCGCCGGTCGTATCGACGATACCGCCGAAGTTAAGAGTACCGACGTAGTTGCACCACTTGATCGGGGTTGCCGGGGTGGTGAGCACGTATTCTTTTGCAGCGTCATCAAAGTA
>JAFVGH010000070.1 GCA_017475045.1 Fibrobacter sp.
CATAATGGAGTCGGGCCCGTAGATGTGGGCGTCGGCCATCATTCCCGGATTGTTGCCGGGGACGAACATCATCGTCCTTCTCAGTCTTTCCATACGTCCTTTCCGGTTGCGCGGACGGCGGCCGCGGTTACACGGGCACGGATGGTGCAGTCCAGGGCACCTTTGTCCGTCGCCTTGACATAGGCATTGTCGATGCCGAGGCCCGTGAGGGTTTCGGTGATGACCGCCTTGATCTGCCGGCCGAACTGAGCGGCCACAGAACTCTGAAGTTCTACTTGCAGGCCGTCACCCGGGGCGATCTGGATCATGATGTCCCCAGACTCCAAGGTGCCGGCCACGGCGTTTGTAATTTCCATGAAAAGTTAGGTTTTCAGTTACAATTTATCTGCGAAATTATACTTTATAATTATAATTTCAAAACAATTTCGCAGAATTAAGCTTGATGAGCCGGACGGAGCAGGTCCAGCACCACTTTCACCGGATTGAAGGTCTCAAGCGGAACCTCCACGAAGAGGGTGTTCCAGTCGCTCATCGCACCGTTCCACAGGCCCGGAAGTTCGAGGGCCTTGAGTTCACGGCCCTGGAAACTCTTGGAACTGATGAAGCCGGCGTCGGTATCGACATGCTCGAGGAGATTGAACTTTCCGCCCTTGTAGTCGCGCAGGCAGCAGACCAGGTCCACCGGGTTGAAATGCGTGGCATGGGCCATCGCCTTCATCGCGCCGGCGTCGTCCTTGTTGATCTGGACGCTTTCGAGAATCTGGAGGGAGGTGGCGCCGTCCTTGCCTGCGATGATGTACGGGCCGCCGCCGGGCTCGCCTTCGTTGCGTACCATGCCGCACACGCGGACGGGGCGGTTCAGTTTCGCGCGGAGCAGTTCCACGCGCTCGGCCTCTCCATGGGCAAGCGGCATCTGGACGCAGAGTTCCTTGTCCAGGAAGCGCTCGATTTCGTTGCACAGTTGCACGGAGGGAGCGGCATCCAGTTTCCGGAGATAGTCGAAGATGCGGTCGCGGACCTTCAGGGCCTCGCCCATCAGGACCTTCTTATAGCGGGCGGTCGTTCCGAGGAGTTTCTCGTGGGCGACGTTGTCGATGTTCTTGATGGAGACGAGTTCCTCATCGACCTTGTCCAGGTTGTAGATGAGGGCGCCGTGACCGGCGGGACGGAAAAGGAGGGCGTCGTCGTCCGTGCGGAAAGGCTCGTTCCTGGCATCGACGGCAATCGTGTCGGTGGCCTTGTCCTGATAGGTGAAGGTGACGTTGTATTTCACGCCGTAGCGGGCCTCGAAGACGGGCCGGACCTCGGCGAGGGCTTCCTCGAAGAGCGTCTTGTGCTCCGGCGAAATGGTGACGACCAGGTTGCAGGTACCATCGGCATTGCGCATATAGGTGGCGGCCTCCACGAGATGTTCCGCGATGGCGGTACGGATTTCTCCGTCCGCGTACCGGTGGAACTTGATCACGCCCTTGGGCTTGCTGCCGTAGCCGAGGCCTTCGTCGGTGAGAACCCGCTTCAGGACATCCTTGGGGGAGGCATTGCCGAAAAGGGCATCGCTGTAGAAAGCGAAATCCTTGATCTTGGCGACGAGTTTGGAGGCGGGGGCGTCGGCCGGGAGAGCCTCCCCTTTCTCCAGTGTGGCGAGGCCGGCGAAGGTGTCCTTGAACATGCGCGAGGCGGCACCGGAGGCGGGCACGAACTTGCACTTGCCGGCGATCTTGGCGCCCTCGTAGTAGCGGATGGCGTCATCGGCCTCAGCCTCGGACAGGACGCGGATGCCCCGCTCAGGGGTGGCCGGTCCCACGATCTTCATCCAGGGGAATCCCTTCTTGAAATGGTCGATCTGCTCTTCCACGCCACGGGGGTCGGAACCCCGCCGACGGATCTGGTCGATATCCTTCTGGTTAAACATAGTCAGCTGGTTATTAGTTAATTAAATGGGTTAGTCAATGTAGTATTCGCGGCGGTACTGGTACATGCTTCGCAGACGCTCGAAGCCCTGCGGGTCCGTGCGGAACATGAAGTCGTCCGTGAAGATGGGATAGTTGTACTGCACCATCGACGCAATCTCGCCCTGGCTCTTGCCGGCGACGTCGATGATGACGGGATGCAGGTCCAGGTTCTCGGTCTCGGGATAGAACTCCTCCAGCTGCGGGATGCCGTAGCGGCGGGCGACGGCCCGGACCGCCATCGCGGTACCGTTCTGCTTGCCCTGATAGGAGTAGCCGGCGATATGGGGCGTGGCGATGTCGCACTCCGCGATCAGATGCGGGTTCACGTCCGGTTCGTTGCACCAGGTGTCGATGACAAGCGCTCCGAGTTTCGGGCGGGCGCGCAGGAGGGCGCTCTCGTCCACGATCTCGCCGCGGGCAGCGTTGATGAAGATGGCGCCCGGCTGAATCTTCGCGAAGAATTCGTCATTGGCCATGGCGCGGGTAGTCTCGTCCAGGGGGACATGGAGCGTGACGATCTGCGCCTCCGCGAGGAGTTCGTCCAGGGAGCAGAAGCCCTCGGGGCCTTCCTTCTCGGCCCGGGGCGGGTCGCAGCGCAGGATCTGGAAGCCCAGCTTCCGGCCCGCGCGCTCGATCTTCCGGCCGACGTGCCCCACACCCACGATGCCGAGTTTGGCATCCTGCAGCGGGATCTTCTTCCGCGCCGCCACCCCGTACAGGGCCGAGAACACGTAGTCCATCACACCGCCGGCGTTGCATCCGGCCGCATTATATACCTCGATTCCATGCTCTTCGCACCAAGGCAGATCGATGTGGTCCGTGCCGATGGTAGCGGTGGAGATCATCTTCACGTTCGTTCCTTCCAGCAGGTCCGCGTTGCACTTCGTACGGGTTCGGGTGATAAGGACATCGGCATCCAGGCAATCCTCCCGGCAAATATCCGGACCATCCTTATAGATGACCTCGGCGTAAGGCTCGAATACTCCCTCCAAAAAGGGAATGAATCTGTCGGCGACAATCTTCATTTCGTTGTCTTTCTTTATCACACAAATATAATCAATATCCCCTTACAATGCACCAACTTTTGCAAACCGATTACATTTTTGCAAAAAATCCGTCGAAAAGTTTGCAAATCCAAAAAATCTGCCTACCTTTGTAATCCCAAACGGGAAACGGGGTATTAGCTCAGTTGGTAGAGCGTTTGAATGGCATTCAAAAGGTCAGGAGTTCGATTCTCCTATGCTCCACAAAAATCCCTCTCAGATTAGTCTGAGGGGGATTTTTCGCATAGAGTGTATCAAATAATGTGACAATTCTTCAAGTTGAGTACCCAATGAGACCACAAATAGTTGTATGTCTTTAAGGGTAGGTCGCGGGTATTACAGGTTCCCGAACCGTCCTGCAAACAAGACAGCTCCGGTCCCCATTTCGGAAATGACATAGATGAAAGGATGATCCGCGCGGAAGAGTATTGTACTTGTTGGACCGACACTCGTGACAAAAACCCCTGCGCTTGAAACCGCTGCGGCTTCTGTCCCGTCCTCGTCGACCTTGATAGCGGCATCCTGGCGAACATAGCTGAGGCACATAGCATCCGGAGACATCTTGGAAAAATCGGCACGCATCTCATCAAAAGAAAGCGGCATTCCCATTGCAATCAGGATGTCATTCAATTTGATGCCGAACTTGGTTTCATATTTCGGCATCCAGAGATCCACTTCCGCACTGCCCATCGATCCCATCAATGTCTTCCAAGGCGTCGCTTTCAGCGCTGCCATCACATCCGACACTTTCTTCCCGCTCTTCGGCAGCAGAACGGTCATCGAGAATGCCCCATTCCCATAAGGCATCTGAACAGCCTGAAACGCCTGTGTCTCAAGATAGGCCAACCGGGCGACCTGATTCATCATCATTACCTCCGATGCTTTCCCGTCTTCCATCGTAAAACCCGCCTTGTCCGTAAGCGAAGCATCAAACTTCGTCACCCAGGTCCCCTTGAAATACAAGGCATTCAGCAGGTAAGCCAGCATATCCTTCGAAGTCTTCTCGATAATCCGGGTGACCATTCCCTGGGTATGGTCCGATGCCCACTGGTTAATTTTAGCAGCAGATTCCTCGGAAGCGCCGAAGTCCATATTGGTAACCTCGGCCTCATAGAACTTGCCGGTCTCCTCGATATACGAATCATTCAGCCGGTAATCTTGATTGACCACCAACGCATTCGCAATGGATAGCGTCGTCTTCTTATCTAGTTCCGGCAATTGCTTCAGCATAGACAGGCAGAACTCATTCACGGCACCTACTTCTCCGGCCCCATATCCAAGCACAGACGCGATTTCTGCCGCCGTATCGCCATTGGTTCCATCCAGGATCATCCCCAGTAGGAACTGCATGCTGAGCGGGGAAACGATATAATCCCCGGAGGCTGCTACATCAATTCTGTCCAGGAAGTCAAAGGCAAAAGAATTTCCCTTCTCCACGAATTCGGCCGACTTGGTTGTCAATTCCATCGGCTGGTAAAGATTCTCCTGAGGCTCATCGCACACCGGAACCTTCTCGCAAGCAGAAAAAGCCATAACCATAGCGAAAAAGACAGCCAAAGAGACAAAAGAAGTTTTCATATTCATCATCGTTACCATTTACAAAGTTATTGATTTTTTGTGTATTCAGCTTTTTTGAAGGACATAAAAGCAGGAAGTGGCCAGGTAATTCCTCAAACCAGGTATCCGGTCCAATCCAAGCCTAAGCCGCAAAGGAATCAGCCCGAATTTGGCCTTGTAATGAGGATTGACCAGCCATAGCGTCCTGTCAATAACCTGGAGCCCGATGGCGCTGCACAGGCGCTCAAACAGCTCAACACTCATGCGGCATTCACGGATTTCCATCAATTCATCAATGTGCCGGGCATCTTCCCCGGAGCGCAACAGGAAAGACCGGTAACTCTTTTCCGGAAGCAGATGTGTCCAAGGCAGATGGGCGCAGATCCATTTACGGCACGTCTGCTGATGCCCGCCGAAAGGCATCTGCCAGGCAGGGAAGCCGAAAAAGGCAACCCCGTCCGGGCGCAGAAGAAGCTGGATTCTCCGCAAGAAGCATTCCTTCTTCTCTGGTGCGATGTGCTCCATAATATCCTTGGCAATCACAATGTCAAATAGCCCTTCCTGCATTTCTTCATCCAGGAAATCCAAGCATCGGAACTCTCCCTTGGCTCCCCGTTCCTTGAAGAACCGGATGGCGTTTTCAATCTTCCCTCGCGAAATGTCAACGCCAAACACCTCACATCCGGACTGTGCAAAAGGCAGCAGATTCCCGCCTTCGCCACAACCGACCTCCAGGACACGCGACCCTATGCCGAGAGGCTTGAATCTCCGCAGATAATCAAAATAGTACCGCCCTGAAGTCTCGGCCAATTCCGAAAAATAACGTTCCCTGTCTGAATAGCGATTCATTCCGTTCAGTCAATCATTTGCTTTATTGACTGAGCGAATCCTCGAATACTGCGTACCTCAGAAGGTCAATCTTACGCCAAACGGAACGGCGTACTCTACAGGCTGCACCTGGCGGATGGTCTGGATATTACCTCCCGAGTCGAAGTAATAGCGCACCTGCGGCTCCACATACAATCCCATCCACGGCAGCACATTGTACTGCAGGCCAAATCCGGCACCGGCAGACCACTGCACCGGAGCCTGGAACCGGAAGCTATTCCGGTAAGTATAGGCATTCCCGTTATGGTGTACCTGATTCAGCGTAGCCGCAACCGGAATCTCCATCTTGCCAAAGGCCGATGCATTCAGGCTCAAATTACCCTTGGACCAGACCGTATAGGTTAGGCCAAGCGGAACCCCAACATAGTGAATCTTCTGCTGATTCCTGATATACAGCGTATCCCGGCCAATCATATGCGTGGAGCCAAGGCGGGTATACTCAAGGCCCGTCAGTACACTCCAATGGTCATTCAAGCCGATGCTGGCACTGAGCCCCACCGAGAACGGCTTTTCATACTCTACCCGTTCTTCTACCGGCATCGGATTCGGGTCCATAGTGTTTGGAGCAGCAAGTCCTTCGGCAATATGCAGCAGCGAATTGTAGTAAGCAAGCGAATCGCCACTTGTATAGCTTCCCTCCATTGACCGGACAGCATCCAGGAAGTCAGACCAGTCATTGACCTTCGTATCCGGTGCTAGGATATAGGAAGAAGCATCTGCAAGTATACCCGAGCCCATCACGATCGGGCTGGTTCCGGCAATCACTCCCGGCAGTACAGAGACAGACGGGAACAGACCCAGGACGGACTTCTTGTCCGGTTTCTTGGTTTCTGCCAGCCAACCCTTCGGAACCGTCCATTCCCGCTGCTCCTGCCTTCTAATGGTGAGTGAGGGGGCGTTCCCGGTAACAGTAGCCTGAAGCCCAAGTCCTTCTATTCTTCCAACAGGAATGATGTCGGGACGCTTCGGCATCGAATCCACCCTTTCAACTTTGGTTCCCGGCTCTACCTCTTTGGAATAGTACGTTTTCTCCGGCACAACCTGAACCGGGACAACAGCCGACGAATCCGCATCGGTCTGAACCTCAGTTGAGTCGATGCCTGTATGAATCGCTATCGGCTGCGTCGGTTCCGGCCCATCACCCGTTTTCCTGCGCAGGATAAAAGGCGTGGCAACCAGCACAATCAAAGCCAGCAGAGCCAGCCAGTACTGTTTCAATTCCTTCTGCAGGAACTGCCTTGCACGGAAAAGATTGGACGATGAAGAACGCTCCCCAATGTGCAGCAACTCTCCTATCTCCTTATGGGAAAGCCCTTCCAGCACAGACAGACGGAACACCTTCCCATACTGCCCAGGAAGCCGGTCAATCATCGCCATCATATCCTCGTATGGAGGCACAGGATAAGCCGACTCTTCCGGAACATCCTCCATTTCCACATCAGTATTCGGATGCGTGAAATGCTTGCTGTCCTTCAGGTAATCCAGGGCAATATTCTTGACGATAACCCCCATCCACGCATCCAACTTGTCCGGATTCCGCAGGGAGCCGATGGATGAAAGAATCACCAGAAAGGCATCGTGAAACAGATCCTTCGCCACATCCTGGGAACTCACATAATGCCTGCAAATCCCCATAAGCTTCGCAGAATATGCGTTATAGAGGGCCTCGACAGACGCCGGGTCCCCACGCTTACAACCTTCCACGATTTGCCTACGGTTCATTCACAAATCACACAAATATACTTTTAGACTGTAAAAGTACGAAATACTGCGTCTCCATCCTGTAAAAATGAGACCTCATCCTAAATACCAAACCTCAAGCATTTCTTGCATTACGACTAGAACGAGAATCTCATAAACACCAAAGCGTGGCAAAACAATGAATTATCTGCTGTTTGTTTGGATATTATCTAACGGGACCGATGCCCTCCTATTCGATGTCCATCCCGTCGAGCATCATACTCCCGGGCTTGCCCGGATAATGCCACCTCTTGAGGTGGGTGGGTAACACAATACCCCCTTATATAAAGGATAAGGGGAGGTCTGCCAAGGAAACAGCAAGCTGTGGCTGGCAAATTGCCGCAAAAAAAGGAGTGTTTATTCGGAGCGTCGCGACGGTTTTCTGAAAGTGCAAAGTCTGGCACTATTGTTATCGACAGCCTTCGGGCTTGCCCGGATCATGGACACTCAAAATGACAATTGGTAACTTAATATGTAGGTCGACTGATGTCGCCTACCAGGTGCCGAAATTCGGCGAGCCGGGAGTGGCAGGAACATAGGGAAAGCCGATTTGGTCTTGAAAGCGTCCAAGATACAATGACTGGATACGACGATAGCTCGCACCTTTTCAGGCCGAGCCCATCGTCCACCATCTTTCTCTTTTGACCCGATGGTTTATTTGCGGGATGACTGGTAATCGTCGGCCAGCCTGCGGGCTGTCTCGACGTCAAAGACGATCCGTCGCCCGATACGCGAGACAATCGCGGGGCGGAGGATTCCGCCTCCATCGGCGGAACCGTCCTCCTCGCGCGGTGTGCGCATGAGCGAGTAGACTGTGGAATCCGAGCATCCAAGCTCGACGGCAAGGGCGTGAACGCCGAGCGCCTTCTGCCCCGGCGGTGCCGGGGAGGATGATCCCGTGTTCGGAGAAAGGGAGAGGGCATAGTGGGTGAGTTGGCAGTATTCCTCTCCGGTCATCTGCCATAGGGGCTTTCCAAGGAGCCCCTCAATGTTCGTGTGCGAGTTCATAAAAAAAACGTTTAATGTGTTTTCAAATGCAGTCCGACAAGGATTATCCTATGCGCGTTTTGCCGGAATGTGCCAAACATGGGAAAGGAAATGTGCCAAACAACTGTCCGACAGGCCCTTCGCCCAAACGCATGTTAGGAAGGAGTATTTGAAATAACAAACGCTTAACTGACTTTTTTGCAAAAACCCGCGTTTTTATCCGGCGAGTATCAAAATGGTACTCTGAAATGATACTCAGATTTCTTGATTTGATAAAAAAGTCCCCTCCCGTTTCTGGGAGAGGATAAAACAACGTGCCAAAGATGGACGCCAGTGATGGACAATCGGTCTAACCTATATCCGACTGATTAGATCCTGTGGAGTCAGGTCCTGCATGAGAGAGAAAGCGAACCACTTCTTCCCAAGATCCTTTAAGGAAGCGCCAATATGATAGACCTTATCGTCGATGATCAAAAATCTATCGTGGGCTTTGTTGAATGGCTGCACATCGATGGGAGCATACTGGGCATTGTGTCTGTTGATGTCCAGTTGGAACTGTGCAGAAATCTGCTTGGTGTAGATAGTCGCTTTCACCGCGGCGTCCCGCTTATCAAGCATCGTAAGCACGCTCTCATCCACATAATTGTCGAATAAGACAATCCTCGCTCGTGCACTCTTAATGAGTTTTACAGCGAATTCATATGCATTGAATATCTGTCCGTCATAGAAGACGCCCTCTACGGGCGGTAAAGCGGTTCTTACAAAAAAGTCAATCTTCTCTTCCGTCTTGGTAACTCTTCGTTCGAGTTGTTCAAGCCGAGGGTTGATTGCATACCCGCGAAGCAAATACTCTTTTAGGACAGTGTTCGCCCACCGCCTGAATGCGATGCCCCGGGAGGACTTAACTCGATATCCAACAGAGAGAATCATATCCAGGTTATAATACTCTTTTTGGCGGTGAACCCATCGGCCGCCTTCCAATTGAAGTGTCGCATATTTTGCGACAGTTGATATGCCTTGAAGTTCTTCCTCGAAGGCCGAGTTAATGTGCTTGCCTATCGTCTTAACATCCCTATCAAAAAGAAGGGCCATCTGGTTCCTATTGAGCCATACAGTTTCGTTTTCCAAACGCACTTCCAGGCGAATGGAGTCATCCGGATTGTAGATAGCCACTTCTCCCAGAGTATTCTCTTCCCTCGTCGTGGGCAACTGTCGCATTTTTTGCGACGGTTCAACTCCTTTATCTATTGTCTTCTTTGCCATAGCACGTTCTTTTACGCGAAGTTAATCATTTTTCTCTAACAGCCCATTGAACTTCGTCATCGAGGCCGCCTTGATATCATCCACGATGTCGATGTATGGTTTCATGGAAGAATAGTCGCTGTGACCTGTCCATTTCATCACGACACTCGGCGGGATTCCCAGGGATAGAGCGTTTACGATAAAGGTGCGCCGCCCCGTATGGGTTCCGACCAGTTCCCACTTGGGATGGATTTCGTCGGTACGGACGTTCCCTTTATAGGTGGTAATGCGGATCTCCTCATTGATGCCGGCGAGTTTGCACAGTTCCTTGACATCCCGGTTCATCGCTTGATTGGTATAATTCGGCAGGGCCTTATTATCGGCGAAAGGAGCATCCTTGTATTTCTCCAGAATGGCCTTTGTAACGTCGTTCAGTTCGATGGATATACTATCTGCTGTCTTGACGGTCGTAACTTCGATATGGCCGCTTTTAATGTCGCTTCTGCGAAGATTATTGGCGTCCGAATGACGGAGTCCGGAGAAGCAGCAGAACAGGAAGACATCGCGGATTGGATCCAGATAAGCCTGGGGACCTGACAATTGAAGATTGCGAACACGGGCCATCTCTTCCTTGGTAAGGTAGATTACCTTCTTCTGGGTTGTCTTCAAGGTCGGCTTGAACGCCTTGTAGGTCATGTTCGTATTGTAACCGTTTTCAGTCGCCCAATTCAGGAACCAACGGAGAAAGCGCAGTTTCTTTTCGATGGAA